>NZ_JBATHY010000184.1:0-7469 GCF_049667325.1 Parasphingorhabdus sp.
CCCTTCTGCTTCATTCGCCATACGGCCAGTTCAATCCGGTCCTGCCCGAAAAATGGTTCGCCTTCAAAGACCAGCGTCGGCACGCCCCAGTGGCCGGCGGCTTCCAGCTCCTTTTGATTGTCCGCGATTTCGGCATCCAGTCCTTCCGACTGAGTTGAGGCTTCCACTCGAAGTTCGGTCAGGTCCAGGCCGGCCCTTTCCGCTGCTTTTTCGAGGTGATCTCCTTCATTCCAGCCAGCGGTTCCGCCCCAGATCAACTGCGAGACCTGATTGGCAAATTCGAGGCCCTTGCCGCGCCGTGAAGCCGCCTGCCCCATCCGGGTCAGTTCGAAAATATAGGGCTGTTCGTCGGCAATCTTGCGCGTCGCGATATCCTGTACAATCGGATCGGGATTGGGCGGTGCCATCGGAATGCCCATATGTTGCGCCACCCGGAATATGTCCTTGAACACATAACCGAGCCAATTGGGATGGTTTTTCTCGAAAAAATCCGGTTCGCGGATCGCCAGCGGGTAAACGAAGCGCTGGTTGATTCTGAGATCATACTCCTGTGTGAGCGCGACATAACGCCGCGTCGCCAGATAGCTATAGGGAGAGCGGAAGGACCAGTATACGTCTGCTTGTAATGTCATAGACCGGATATTGCACCTAGGTTGATCGCAAAGGCAAGCCCGTAAAGCGGTGACAACGAACACTGCCAGAGACTTTCCAGCATTTGCTCCGGCGCTTTACGCAGGCAAGATGGCCCGGTCAGCGGTCAGCGATAAAACAAAGAATCGATCGGGTCATGGCAAAGGGGTACGTTTTCGTTTTGGGCACATCGGCACCGAAAGGCACTTCCGATGATACAAGGAGTTACTTCCTGCCCGCGCAGGGAATTTATCCCTAAGAAAAGCGCCATTTTCGGAAAAAATTGACAGAATTTGATCACCGTGTCCCATTTGCAACGAAGTGACATTATTAGCACAATGAGGTTGCAATTTGGCATGACATGATTGGCTCGCAATTGACCTGCTCCGGCAGTTCTCTATCTTGTTGGCAACATTGAGGGGAGGAACTTCAAATGAAAAACTCAGAATATTCTCGTAAAGTCCTGTTGTCTGGACTTTCAATATTTGCAGTCATGTCGGCTTCGGCGCCGGCACTGGCACAAACCGAAGCTGCTGAAGCAACGGATAGCAAAATCATCATCGTTACTGCGACGAAACGAAACGCCAATCTCCAGGACATTCCATTTTCAATCAACGCCCAGACCCAGGCAGATATTCAACGAACCGGCGCTGTCACCCTAGAGGACATCAGCCGCAATGTAGCCGGCCTGAGCATCCAGAACCTCGGCCCCGGCCAAAGCCAGGTTGCTATCCGCGGTGTGTCAGCCGGGCAAATTGTTCGCGACCAACCCGGTGTGAAGGAGCAAGTTGGCGTCTATCTTGATGAATCCGTGATTTCACTGTCGCTATTCACACCCGACCTGGATCTGTTTGATCTGAACCGGGTTGAAACCCTCCGCGGGCCGCAAGGTACGCTATTTGGCTCGGGTTCGATTGGCGGTACGATCCGTTATATCACCAACCAACCCGATCTTAACGACCTTAGCGCTGTGGTAGAAGGCGACGTGCAGCTTGTCGACGGCGATGATCTTGGCTGGCATCTTAAAGGTGCGGTCAATGTACCCCTCGCTGAAGACAAAGCCGCGTTCCGGGCCGTCGGATATTATACCCAATATGGCGGGTTTATCGATGCCCTGCGCGAAGGCGGCGGGATCACGGAAGACGTCAACTCCGGCGAGCGATATGGCGGGCGGTTTGCCTTGACGCTTCAACCAACCGAAGGCCTGACAATTACGCCGCGCGTCATTTACCAGGAAGTGATAGCCAACGGCAACAACAGGCAGGAAGTGTTCAACCTGTTCGCGAACCCGTTTACGACTACCCGCCAGGCAATAACGCTTGGAGAACGTCAGCAATATTTGCTGCTTAACGAGGCTTTCGAAGACCAGACATTGATCGCGGATCTTGTCGTCAATGCCGAACTTGGCACTGTGGCGATGACATCGGTGACCAGCTATACTGATCGCGAGATACTCGTAAGCCGTGATGCCAGCGCATTATCGGGATCGGTTTCGGTGGATCTCGGTTTTCCGGCCGCTGCCGTCACTCTCCCTTCCAATTTGCGGGATACCACCGATGTGTCGCAAGTCAGTCAGGAAGTGCGCTTTGCATCGGATACCGACAGTGCGTTCCAGTGGGTTGTCGGCGGCTATTATTCCTCCGTCAAGCGTCGCTATAAACAGCGGTTGCCAACACCGGGATATGATGCCTTTACCGATGCGACACTGGGTGCCGGGACATCGGCTGCGGTTGCGAATGGCTTTCCAGCGGACTCGCCATTCAATTCTGATCTCGACTATGACATCGAACAATTCGCTGCCTTTGGCGAAGCCAGTTATGATTTAACAGATGCGCTCACCGTGACAGCCGGCGGCCGTTATTATGACTTCCGGGAAGTTCGGAACATTACGACCGGCGGTCTGTTTGCCAATGGTGATACCGGCGTGGTCGACAGAACATCGTCCACCGGTTTCACACCGCGGGTGTTGGTGAGTTATGAAGTGGTACCGGATATCAAGATCAACGCCCAGGCTTCGCAAGGCTTTCGCCTTGGCGGTGTCAATGATCCACTGAATATCCCATTATGTACGGCTCAGGATGCCGCAATATTTGGAGCATTCCAGGACTATGATGATGAAAAGCTCTGGAATTACGAACTCGGGGTGAAAGCACAGCGTGGCGGAATCCGTTTCAACGCTGCGGCCTTCTACACCGATATCTCGGACCTTCAGGTAACCTTGGATGCCGGTTCCTGTTCTTCACGGATTTCGTTCAATGTTCCCAAGGCGCACACCGCCGGTTTCGAATGGGAATTGGGTGCTGAGCCCGTCGAAGGCCTGGACCTCGGGCTCTCCGGTTCGATACTGCAGGCCGAATTTGATTCCACGGTTGTTGACGGCAATGGAAACGTACTGGGTGGCGTGCAGGACGGCAATCGCCTTCCCTCGGTACCAAAATTCCAGGTATCGGCGAACGCGACATACACTTTCCCGATCGGTTCGGGTGACGCGTTCTTCAATGCGTCCGTCCAGCATGTCGGCAGCCGCTTCACCCAGCCAAGCGATCAGGTGAACAATCCGCGGACCTTCGTGTCCGGCTTGCCATTTGGCGGCGCGACCGGAAATGAAGCCACCGTGGTTGATCTGGAATTGCCATCCTATCAATTGGTCAATCTCAGCGCGGGTATCGAGCTGGACAACCAGCTTGATGTCATTTTCTATGTGAAGAATGTCTTCGATGAAAATGCTTTGATGTCCTTTGACAGGGAACGCGGCGGCCGCGCTCGCCTCGGCTTCCGGGTCAGTCAGCCCCGTACTTTTGGTATGACTGTCCGCAAAGGCTTCTGATCGTCAGCAACATCGATGGCCAATTAAAAAAGCCGGTGTGGAAACACACCGGCTTTTTTTGAAATCAAGAGAAACCTTGGCACAAGCCTGCGATGCGGCCGTGTGCCAAGTATCAGTTATCCCTTTTTCAAATGCTTCCGTCCCAACAACTCCGCAATCTGAACGGCATTGAGCGCTGCGCCCTTGCGCAGATTATCGCTGACGCACCAGATGTTGAGGCCGTTCTCGACCGTCGGATCTTCGCGAACGCGGCTGATGAAGGTTGCGCCGTCGCCGACACATTCAACCGGAGTGACATAGCCTTCGTCCTCGCGCTTATCGATCAGCATGATGCCGGGCGCATCGCGGAGGATTTTCTGCGCGTCCGAGGCCGACAGTTCTTTTTCAAATTCGATGTTGATCGATTCACTATGGCCGACAAATACCGGCACGCGAACACAGGTTGCGGTGACCTTGATCCTGGAATCGAGGATTTTCTTGGTCTCTACGACCATCTTCCACTCTTCCTTGGTCGAGCCATCATCGAGAAAGACGTCGATATGCGGGATCACGTTGAATGCGATCTGTTTGGTAAAAACATGGTTTTCCTTGGGATCACCGACAAAGATAGCGCGAGACTGTTCAAACAACTCGTCCATACCGCCTTTACCCGCGCCGGAAACCGACTGATAGGTAGAGACCACAACCCGCTTGATCGTCGCCGCATCATGCAGCGGCTTGAGCGCCACAACCATCTGGGCGGTTGAGCAATTTGGATTGGCGATGATATTGCGCTTGGTATAGCCGCTGATCGCCTCGGGGTTCACTTCGGGCACGATCAACGGTACGTCGGGGTCCATGCGATAGAGCGAGCTATTGTCGATCACCACGCAACCAGCTGCTGCCGCCTTGGGGGCATATTCCTTGGTCGCCGCCGAACCCGCAGCAAATAAAGCCATGTCCCAGCCGGCAAAATCGAAATTCTCGATATTCTGGACCTTGAGCATCTTGCCGGTGTCGCCAATCTCGATCTCGCTGCCTTGCGAACGTGAAGACGCCACGGCGGCAAGTTCGTCATACGGAAATTCGCGCTCTACCAGGACGTTGAGCATTTCGCGCCCGACGTTGCCCGTGGCACCGACAACTACAATTTTGTAACCCATGAAACTTTCCCTGTGCCTAATATTAAAACAGCCGGTTTTCCTTGGGTGGAGAACCGGCTGTTTGAAACTTTTATGAAGCGAAAATTATTTTTTTGCTTCGGTGCCTTTCGTAGGCTGGTTCAAACGGCGTTCCGCAATACGTGCGCGCTTACCGGTGAGACCGCGAAGATAGTAAAGTTTCGCACGACGCACGATACCGCGGCGAACCACGGTAATGCTGTCAATGTTAGGGGAGTAGAGCGGGAACACACGCTCGACGCCTTCGCCGAACGACATTTTGCGTACGGTGAAGTTGGAGCCCATGCCGCGATTGGTACGCGCGATGCACACACCTTCGTAATTCTGGGTACGAACGCGTTCGCCTTCGACGACGCGCACCCCGACGCGCAGCGTATCGCCTGCACGGAACTCGGGAATTTCTTTCGAAGCGATAAACGCGTCTACGGCTTCTTTTTCTAGTGTTTGAATCAGGTTCATGACCTATTCCTTATCTTTATCTTTTTCCTGCGCACCAGAGGGCGACTGATCCGGAGAGTCCCTGTGACGCTCCCATAAATCCGGCCGCCTTAGCCGTGTATCTTCCTCTGCCCTTTGTTTCCGCCAGGCAGCTATTTTCGCATGATCCCCCGATCGCAAGACTTCAGGGATGATACGCCCTTCCCATATTTGAGGTCGGGTATACTGCGGATATTCGAGTATTCCGTGCTCGAAACTCTCGTCATCTCCGCTAGAAGACGCGCCCATTACCCCGGGAAGCAGCCGAATGCAAGCGTCTAAAAGCACCAAAGCGCCCATTTCTCCGCCGGAAAGCACATAGTCGCCGATCGAGACTTCCTCAATGTCGCGCGCCTCGAACAGACGCTCGTCGAAACCTTCAAAACGGCCGCAGATTATGATGACGCCGGGACCGGCAGCGATTTCGCGGACGCGGGCCTGGGTGAGCGGCTTTCCGCGCGGGGTCATGGCTAGGATCGGGGCTTTTGGGTGATATTCAATCGCCTGATCAACGGCTGCCGCCATGACGTCAGCCCGCAACACCATGCCGGCACCGCCACCTGCAGGCGTATCATCGACGCTGCGATGTCTGTCGGTGGCAAAATCGCGGGGATTGATGGTGTCGAGCGCCCATTTCCCATCCTCCATCGCCCTGCCCGCCAGCGATGTACCGAGTGGTCCGGGAAACATCTCCGGGTAAAGGGTCAGGATTTGAGTGGCAAAGGTCATGGCACACGGTTGGGTCACGGTGGCCGTGCAAGTCAAGAATATCTTAACCGCAAAGCGCTAATTATCAGAAATGCGGATCACATTTCCCAATAGTTCCGAAACGAGAAATTTTGGCCGGACCAGGAGCATCCCTCTCAGTGGAAAAGCCCTCTGGCGAGTGGCCTATGCCGCCACCGCCGTGCTGTCGGCCTGGATCTTTGTCTATATTAGCGGCCTGTTCCCCTATCTGGGCTTTGAACAACGCTCGGAACAATATTTCCCCGGAGGGAAAACTTCGCTCAATGGCATTCCGGCTTTCGGGACCAAAACCATGCTGCTGTTCGCGGGACAGACAGCTTTCATCGACTATGATATTGAAACGTCCGGTCAGGGCGGGATCTATCTGGATGTTAAGCCTTTTTATCACCTTGGCTTTTCCGGAAACGAGCAAAAGCTCAATGGTTCGCAAAACGGCCGGGTCGAATTTCCGATCGAGCAAACCGGGATCTATCAATTCCGTTCCGCAACGGGATATTTCGGTACAGATCACAGGATCAGTTACAAGCTGAGCTGGGGTGCGAATTAGTCGGGAGCTACAATCTTGCTAGCGATCCGGAAGTGATTCTCGGGTGAAGTGTCAACGGTTGACGTTGATAGTCATTTCTTTTTGCGCCAGTTTATCCACAATATGGCGATCGTCATGCTGACGAAAAAACTGCCAAACAGTCCCACGCCGGTCCCAACGGTCATGTAGACGATGCCCTCGCGACCACAGACCTGACCATCGAGGCAATGATCAGATTGCAACCACCAGAGGTTGAACAGCCAATAGACCACCAACAGTCCCGGTATCGGGAGGCTGGCCCAGAACGGGAGCCAGCCAAGACTTATGTCTGGCTTGAGGCGCTTTGCAATTTCGATAATCGCGATGGTAAGCCCTGCTATCAGAAATATGATGACGATCAGTATCATTGCGGTTCGACAAAATCCGCTTTTACAGTCGCTGAATCATTGCCCATATCGATCGCTACCACGGGAACCGTGCGGTTTTTGCTCTTGTGCGAATTTTTCATCTCTAGAACCACGAATGTCATTATCGAGACCATCAATGCCATCGCGGCATATATCAGCGCTGTTTGAGCAGGATTTTCTCCAGCCACCTTGTCTTTGAAGAAGCCAGTATAAGCGACGGCGGGAGTCAGTATCAACTGCCCTGCCAATATCGTTCCTGCCATGCGGATCGATTGGCCGTGCTCTTGGCCGAGTTTCCACCCTCCGATTGCCGGCAACGCAACCACCACAAAGATCAGGAGGATATAGAATATCGGACCGATCACTCTTCCACAAACTCCGCCTGCACAATTGCCGGGTCATTGCCCAAATCGATCGCGATTACTGGCACCATGAATTTCTTGCCGTTTATACGCTCTATCTCGATCACATCGCCCGCACCAAATTCGTAGATGGCGAATATCTTGCCCAGTTCCTCGCCAGCGTCTGAGACGCAGCGCAGGCCGATGATGTCGATATGGTAAAATTCGTCTTCGTCCAGTTCCGGCAGGGCGGAGCGCGGGACGGTCAGTTCGGTGCCGCGGGCGGCTTCGGCGCCGTTGCGGTCGGTGATTTCGGCGATCCGGGCGATCGCGCCCATCTTGTGGGGCTTGACC
>NZ_JBATHY010000185.1:0-22543 GCF_049667325.1 Parasphingorhabdus sp.
GTGCGTTTCTGCAGCCAGGCCAGCGCTTCTTCGGCCTGATCGGCCTCGCGCAATGCCTGACGCAGCGCTTCCTCAGCATCGCGCCGCGAATTGCGGGCTTCACCAAGCCGGGTTTCGATTTCGGCCATCGCTTCGCGCTGGGCAACAAGCGCTGTTTCAGCCGTTGCAACCTTGTCCTCTGCCGGAACCAGCATGTCCTGTAATTCACGCAGGCGATTGGCCCGGACCAGCCGTTCGGCGCTTGCATTACCATCGTCGCGGGCGACAAAACCGTCCCAGCGGCGCAGCGCGCCTGCTTTGGTGACCAGCCGCTGGCCAACAGAAAGCGCTTGGCCGTCGTCGCGATCGACGACAAAAATCTGCGACAGGCGATTGTGCAATTCTGACGGGGCCTGAACCCGGTCGAGCAGAATCTCGGTTCCGGCAGGTGCCGCACCGGAAGCGCCCATAGCACCGCCGCCCCAGAAGCGGTCGCCATCCTCGCCGATCGACGCCAGCAGATCATCGCCCAGCGCAGCTGCCAATGCTCGTTCATAGTCCGGTGCCGGCTTGACCTGATCGATCGCCTTGTGGGTGCTCTCGGCTCTGGACAGTTCGCGATCCAGTGCGTCATGTTCTGATTTCAGGCCAGCCAGTTCCGCCTTAAGGGCGGAAAGGCCGGATTGCGCGGCGTCACGTGCCGTGGTGGCCAATACCTGTTGCTCCTCGAGCGAGGCAATCTTGCTACTGCTGGCGTCCGCCGCTTTCTGCGAGGCTTCGCGCGTCGCGATCGCTTCTGCCAGCGCGGTCTGCAACTCCGCTTCATCGCCCATCTCGGCGCGTTCGGCGTTGAGGCGATCCAGTTCCACTGCCAGCCGGTCATGGCGAACCTGTGCGGCATCGACGGCTGCATTGGCGACTTTTATCTCTGCCTGAATCCTTGCTTCTTCGGCCACCGCCTTGGCGAGTTCCACTTCTGCCTCGCTCGCCGCCCGCTCGGATCGTTCGGCGGCGCGCTCCAGTTCCGGCCGTTCCTTGTTCAGATCGGACAATTCCGTCGAAAGCCGCGTCTCATCCTGCTCGAGGCCAGCAAGCGCCTCCATGGCATCGCGGGTCAACTGGTCCTCGCGCGCATTGTCGTCGTGGATGCGCTGGGCCTGCGCCTGCAGATCGAGCAGCCGCGATTTCAGATTGTCGCGTTCGTTGGTCAGGGTCAGCAGGCGGTGGCTGGACTCGCTGGCTTCTTCCCGCGCGCGTTGAACTTCTGCGCGTAATATTCCGAGCGCCTTGGCGCTTTCATTCTGCGCGGATACCGCCGCTTGCTGTTCGTTCTGTGCCGCACCGACCTTGGCCTCGGCGGCTTCCGCTTCGGCCTTGGCCGCATCGGCAGCAGCTGCCGCTTCTTTCCAGCGCGCGTAGATCAGACGCCCCTCGACGGTGGTGATTTCCCCGCTCAGTTTCTTGTAGCGTTCCGCCTGCTTGGCCTGCCGCCGGAGATTGGCGGCGCGCTGCTCCATATCGCCGAGAATATCGTCGAGGCGGGAGAGATTCTTCTCCGCCGCGCGCAATTTCTGCTCGGCGTCCTTGCGCCGGACGTGGAGGCCGGAGATGCCTGCGGCTTCCTCCAGCATTTCGCGCCGCGCTTCGGGTTTGGAGGAAATGATGTTCGATATCTTGCCCTGGCTGACTAAGGCAGGGCTGTGCGCCCCGGTGGCGGCGTCGGCAAAGATCAGCGCGATGTCCTTGGCCCGGACATCGGTGCCGTTGGCGCGATAGGCGGAGCCGGCACCGCGCTCGATCCGGCGGACGATTTCCAGTTCGCTGTCATTGTCGCCGACATGGAGCGAAGACACATCGTCGGTCTCCCGCTCCGCGGTCAGGGAAACCTCGGCAAATTGCCGCTCGGGCCGGTCCTGGGTGCCGGCAAAAATCACATCTTCCATGCCGGCGCCACGCATGGACTTGGCGGAATTTTCGCCCATCACCCAGCGGATCGCCTCGAGCAGATTGGATTTGCCGCACCCGTTGGGGCCGACCACGCCGGTAAGCCCTTTTTCAATGCGCAGCTCGGTGGGGTCGACAAAGCTTTTGAAGCCCGAGAGTCTGAGCTTCTTTATCTGCATGGTATGACTCCCATGCCGCCTGTCTCAGTCACCAGTTTCAAATCGCGCCCCCTCCTGCGATTGGTTCATCGCCGCCTATCTTGCGCCTGCTTCCTTCAGCTTGGCTTCGACCATGATCCAGTTGGTACCTTCAACCTTCTGCCCGTTCAGCAAGAAGGTTGGCGTTCCCTCGATATTGAATTCCTCGGCACCTTTCTGGGTATCACCCATCAGTTTTTCGGCCGCTGTCGTATCCGCCAGGCAAGCCTTGGCCTGGTCTTCGGAAATACCGCGCTGCTGGAAAAAGGCGATCAGGCCAAGCTGCTCGGCAAGGCGAACAAAACGAACCTTCGGGTCGGATTGCAAAATGCCGGTATAGGTTGCTTCGTCCATGCCCTGCGCCTTTTCAAACATCGTTGTCTGATAACCCAAAGCCTGTTCGGTCAGCGGGAAGAACGGGCCTTCGCCGCCGCAGCGGGAGAGGATGGCAGCGGAAAGATCCAGTGGATCGCGCACGAAATTGCGGATTTCAAAGCTTACCCGGCCGCTGTCGACATAATTGTCGCGTAAAGGCGCAAATGCCTGGTCCCCGAAATCTTTGCAGTGCGAGCAGGTGATCGACATATATTCGACCAGCTTGATCGGTGCATCGGGATTGCCCATCACGATGCCGCCTTCTTCGGTTTTGGAAACCGTCTCGGACCATTTCTGCCCGGCAGGAGCCTCGACTGCTGCGATCGTTTCCGACGAACCCGTTGTGGGAGTGTCTGCCGCGCCGCCACAGGCGCTCAGGGATAGTGCGAGCGAGACGGGGAGCAGTGAGAGTGATTTACGCATGATATTGTTCCTGTTTGAAAGTATCGTTCATTCTTTTGGAAGCGCGGCGAGAACCGGTTGCAGGGCGGGCCAGCTGTGCACGCTTTTCATGAGCTTGCCGTTCATTGTGAAGCTTGGCGTGCCGGTAATTTTGACGGTTTCTGCCCCGTATTTGCTCATCGCCAGAATTTGATCCTGAGCACCCTTGTCTGCGAGACAGGTGTTTGCTTGCGCCTTCGTGATGTTGCGTTTGGCCATGATGCCGTAGAAGCCGACATCAGCCGCGATTTTCCTCAGCCGGGCATTGTTTTCACCTTCATACCAGGTCTTCTGTACTTCGGGCGAAGTGGACTGGACGGTTTTCAACCAGACAGCTTGCGATGCCATCAGAGCATTATGATTGCCAAAAAACCTGGTCCGGCCACCGCATCGCGCCAGCAGAGCTGCTGTAAAGTCCACGGCATCGCGGACGTAGTTGCGCACTTCCGTGTTGACGTCACCTCGGGCGATATATGTGGCTTTCAGTGGACCTTTGGATGCGACTTCAAAGGCCGCGCAATGGTTGCAGGTGTAGCTTACATATTCCACCAGGCGATTTTTCGCCAGGGGATTGCCCAACACATGTCCGCCCATGGGAGAGACGGTAACCCGCTTGGCCCAGTCAGCCTGTTGTGCGGATGCCGGTGCGGTCATCACGGTTGCTGCCGCCAATGCCGAAGCAAGATACGCGCTTCTCAACTTCATGTCTGGTCCTTCTTCTTGTCACCGTCACCGATCTTGCCGACGACCTTGATGCTCAACTGTGCATCGTTCTTAAGGTCCGCATCCGCCTTTGCAACTGCAGATGCGAGCGATTCGAGTACCCGATTCAATTCGGCATCACCGATATCGCGCAGATTCTCTCCCAGCTGGATCGGCGCAGGCTTGAGCGAGCGCGGCAGAACAGCGCGTTTTTCCTTGTCTTCCTTGGGGGTTACGACACCTTGCCTGAATCGTATCTGACTGACCGCGCCATAGCCGAAGAAGCGGTTGACCCGCTCGATAATATCCGGCGCAATATGCTGCATCATCGTCGCATAAGCGCCGGAAACCAGCAGATGCAGCGTGCCGCCCTCCTTCTCGCCGCGCGGAAAGCGGATCGATTCGGGCAGGGACACAGCCGCATAGCGTTCACCGACAATCTCCGCCCAGCGGCTGACCACCGAGCTCTGGATGAAGCCATAGCGACGAAAGGCAGCGCGACCGATTTCCGGCATAAGGTCGGAAATGCTTTTCGCCGGGCCGCCGCGCGGACGCTGGTATTTATGATATGACTTGGTTTTGCGGTTGCCCGGGGATTTTTTGGGCGTAGCAGTACCGGATCGGGCGGGTTTCGCCTTTTCATCTCCATTGGTATCAATTTTCTTCGCCATTATGTGCATTTATGGCATGGCACGGCCATGGCCGTCGATAGTCTACCCGCCAAAGCACGTAAAATTTCTGCCAATATCGGTGCACATTATGTGGATAACGCCAGAATATTGCCATGGCGGTCGCCGCCGGGCGGTGTTTTGCCCGATCCCTATCATGTCTGGTTGTCGGAAGTCATGCTCCAGCAGACGACAGTTGGCGCGGTCAAAAGCTATTTCGAGACATTCTCCCGGCGCTGGCCGACGGTTCGGGACCTGGCCCGGGCCGAGGAAGCGGATGTGCTCGCGGCATGGGCGGGCCTCGGCTATTATGCCCGGGCACGCAATCTTTATAAATGTGCGGTGCATGTCACCGAGAAGCTGGACGGAATCTTTCCGCAGACAGAGTCTGAACTGCTCCAGCTCCCCGGAGTGGGCGCTTATACAGCTGCGGCGATAGCAGCGATTGCCTTCGGCGAGCGGGCGGTGGTGGTGGATGCCAATATCGAGCGGCTGGTGGCTCGGCTGTTTGCTATTGATACCCCGTTGCCCAAGGGCAAAGTCGAAATCCGCACCGCGATGGATGCGATAACGCCGGATCGCGGAGCCGGTGATTTTGCGCAGGCCTGCATGGATTTGGGCGCGACCATCTGCACATCGAGAAATCCGAAATGCGAAATATGTCCGGTGCGGAAACAATGCGCGGCTTTTGCGATCGGCAATATGGAGCGCTATCCCGTCAAGTCACCGAAAAAGCCGAAGCCGGTTCGCCGGGCGCGGTTTTTCTGGATCGAGCAACAGGATCAAATATTGCTGGCGACCCGGCCGCCGAAAGGGATGCTGGGCGGGATGCGGGGGTTGCCCGATGATGACTGGGCAGCCGGGAATGATGGTCATGCCACGCCGCCAATCGCCGGCGAATGGCGGGTGCACGACAATATCGTTCAGCACAGCTTCACCCATTTTTCGCTCGAAGTGGATTTGGCTGTTTATCAGGACGCAAAAATGGTTACTAACAGGGATGAAGATATCTGGTGGCCGCTGGACAATATCGCGGATGCGGGATTGCCGACCCTTTTTGCAAAGGCCGTGAAATGGAAATTGAAGGAAGAAAAATGACAATCGGAAAACCTGCAACCTCGTCGCTTGGATCCTCTTTTTCGCGGCGCTCCGTGCTCGGCGGTATCGGCACCGGTGCAATGCTTGCCGGCATGCCCGGCCTCGCTTTTGCCAAGGAACTGGGCTCCAGCTTTCCCGGACTGACCAAGCTTATCAATCAATATGTTGCGGACAAGAAAGTCGCCGGCATGATGGCGATGATCGGTTTCGGCCAGGCCAAGGCTCAGGTGATTTCTGCCGGCTCGCTGAAGCTCGGTGGCGACAAGCTGGTGGGTGCCGATACGTTGTGGCGGATGTATTCGCAGACCAAACCGGTCACCGGGATGGCGGCGATGATGCTTGTCGAAGACGGCCTGCTGTCGCTTGACCAGCCATTGTCCGACATTTTCCCCGAGTTCGCCGATATGCAGGTGCTGGTCGATCCCGAGGGCGCGCTTGAGGATGTCGTGCCGGCCAAGGCGCCGATCACCATCCGCCATTTGCAAACCCACACCGCAGGTCTCGGCTATACGATCATTTCCAAAGGACCGATCCAGAAGGCCTATCTCGCTGCCGGTCTGACTCCCGGTCGCGTCAGCCGCAGCCCGATCCCCGGTGTCGACCCTGGTGCGCCCACCCCTGACATCATGACCTTCGTCAAGCGTCTTTCGGAACTGCCGCTGGTCTATCAACCGGGTAGCAAGTGGAGCTATTCGCTGAGCCATGATGTATTGAGTGCAGTGATCGAGAAAGTTTCCGGCAAGCCACTGGATCAATTTCTTCAGGAGCGGATGTTCGGCCCCCTTGGCATGAACAATATGTTCTATCACGTTCCGGCCGACCGGGCGGTCGATCTCGCGGACAATTACGCGCCGTTCGCCGGATCGCTGATCCCGATCGATCCCGGTGCGACCAGTATTTTTCTTGATAAACCGCCTTTCGCCTTTGGCAGCACCGGTCTGGTCGGTTCGGCTGGCGATTATGACAAGTTTCTGCAAATGCTGTTGGGTTTCGGCAAATTGGGCGATGTCCAGGTGATGAAACCGGAAACGGCGAAACTCGGCATGTCCAACCTGATGCCTGATACCGTTGACACCCGGGGTACCTGGGTCGCCAAACAGGGCTTTGGTGCTGGCGGACGCTCCGGTCTGGGAACTGCTGACAGTCCGGCGGGCACTTTCGGATGGGGAGGCGCCGCAGGGACCGCGGCATTTGTCGACACCGTGCGCGGTCTTCGCGCTGGCGGTTATACGCAATATATTCCGTCGAACAGCTATCCCTTCCAGTCGGATTTTCCAAAATATGTCTACGCAGACCTGGATGGCTCGGCACCGGTCGATACCGGCAAAACCAGTCCCTGAGCCGGGCTGAATTGCTTCCTTTTGAGGAAGCGACCGGAATTGAATGCGTGACGGAGAAAAGATGCTGACAGCCAGAAAATCCATAGTGCCGACCTTTGCCGGGGGTACCCTCGACCGCGCCGATCAGGTGCGGGTCAATCCCGATCGGTTGCGCGCCGCGATGATGAATCCGCGCGCGAAATTGCTCAAGCTGGATGGTCTCAATCCGGTATTTGATGACTATGGTGATCTGGCCTGGGGCGCGGCCTATGAAGCCTCGCCCGACAATGATCTGCTATTGCTGGGGATTGAGGACGAGACACCCTTTTTCGCCGAACTAAACGGAGCAGGTGATGCTGGCCCCCTCGCCAATAGGGCGCTTTGGCAGACGCTGGGAAACTTGCCCGCAGACCAGGCCGCCATTTATGCAACCGCCCGGAGTCTGGTAGACTGGCACGCACGCCACAAATTTTGCGCGCAATGCGGCAAGCCGACCCAGTCCCGCAAGGGCGGCTGGGCGCGATTATGCGACCCCGAGGACAGCGGCTGCGGAGCGGAGCATTTCCCGCGCACCGACCCGGTGGCGATCATGCTCTCGGAATGCGACGGCAAGGTTCTGCTCGGTCGCCAGCCGCGTTTCCCGCCGAAAAGCTTTTCCGCGCTGGCCGGATTTCTGGAACCCGGCGAAAGTATCGAAGGTTGCGTAAAGCGGGAATTATTCGAAGAAGCCGGGATCAAGGTCCGCGACGTCCGCTATGTCGCCAGCCAGCCCTGGCCTTTCCCGTCATCGCTGATGATTGCCTGCACCAGCGTGACCGACGATCCAACCCTGACCCTCGACGAGGAAGAAATTGAAGAAGCGGCGTGGTTTTCGCTCGACGAAGTCAAGGCGGCCATGAATGGCGAACAGGGCGCACTTTTTGTCGCACCCCCGCCCTTTGCCATCGCCCATGATCTGCTCCGGCACTGGCTGGATAGCAAAGCCTGATATGGTCGCGGGCAGGCCCGGTGCGGATATGACGGTCCGCAAGCGTGCCATTCCGCTGGACAGCATGATCGGGCAATATCTGCCCGATGCGGATTTCGGCGATGCCTATGCGGTGAGCGTGCCATCCAGCAATCAGTCACCGGAAGACAGTTTCCACGCGATCATGTCCTCCATGCCGGACTGGTTTCGGCGGTTGTTCAAGTTGCGCAACAAGCTGGTGCGACCATTCGGTCTAGTCGCACCCCGGTCATCTGAGGTTGACCGGATGATGCCGAAGCAAGGGTATCAGCCAGGCGACCGGATCGGAGTTTTCGAGTTTTACGGGCGAACAGGAAACGAAGTGATTACCGGCGCGGATGACAAACATCTCGATTTTCGCCTGTCGGTTTTACGGATACCGGGGCCAGGGGTGGACGAAGTCATTGTCAGCACATTGGTCAAGCGACATAATTTTGCTGGACGGGCCTATTTGCGATCTATCCTTCCTTTTCACGAACTGGGAATTCGGTCGCTGCTGCGCAACGCGGCGGAAACGGCAAAACTCTAGACCAATCCCAGGCTTGCCAGTTCGCCGAGCATTTCGGCCGGCATGTCCTCTGCGCCTTCCGCGCCGTCGCCGAGATCGGGCGGGACATCCTTTTCCTCGAAATAGCGCCAGCCCTGATGGGCGCGTTTGGGGATCGGCTGGACGGCAATAAGCCGCGGCTCGAGCCTGATCCACTGCCGTCCCTCACCATTGTCCATGAAGCCGATAATCGGCGAACGGCCGACGATTTTCTTGGCATGGATCCAGTAGAGCGAGCCGCCAGCCATTTCCTTGTGTCGCTTGGGCAAATAGCGCGTGGTCAACCGCGCTTCGCCACCGGTGGCGGAATTGTCTTTATGCGATTCGAGCCAGTTTCGCAGCGTCGCCGGGCTTTCGCTGCGATAGGCAATTTTCGTCATGTTTAGTGGCATGGCTCACATTTGTGGGCGGCGACCGGTTTAGTCAAGCGCCTTACGGGTCCGGATCAGCACATCGCGGAACTGTCCTCCGACATTGCTCCAGTTTATTATTGCAAATGATTATCAATATCATATTAAAAAGAGGCTCGAAGATCAAGGAGATGGATATTGGGTGAGATTTTGGAGAAGCTGGCGTTGCCATTGCCGGATATCAGGACGTTGCCGTCGATCGAGGCGCAGTTGATCATTGCCTTTCGACTTGCGGTAATCGCGAGTCAGAATGACTATGACTACCGGGATCAATTGGCGGAACGGCTGGGCGGTGCTCGGGCTGTAACGCGGATATTGATCATTACGGAGACGATTGGTTTCGCTTGGCCCGAACCCTTTCAGATCGGTCGCCCTTGCTGTTCGCTGACAACGCATGACGAGATATGGCTGATCGCGGCCATTCGGCTGGCCGCATGCGAAAACCGGCCGGGCTTTGATGCGCTGAGCCGGGAGATGATCAGCGGCGATGCACGGGACCGGATTTACAATGACCTGCGCGGCTTCGTTGCCACCTATGCGGGGACGAGAGGCTGGCCATCCCGCTGCCCACGGCAATACTGAGGATGGCGCGAAAGCCTATGGTGTCGGAGCGCGTGCTTCTGAGCTGTACCGTTCACTCTGGCCTTAGCCGTTCAAACAGCATGACTGCCTTTTCGTTATAAGTGGCTTCTCTGGTTGCGTGAAAGCCAAGCCTCTCGGCCAGATTGATCGACGGGATATTTTCGGGGCTGATGATGCAAACGGTTTTGGCGGGACTGAACTTTTCATCAAGCCAGTTTTGCGCTGCCGCCATGGCTTCCCGCGCATAGCCTTTGCCGTGGGCTGCTGTTGTCAATACCCAAGCGGCTTCGTGGAAGGGATCGAAATCGGGTCCCAACCCGCGCCGGAAGTCGCTAAATCCCACATTTCCGATGAATTGGCCGGATGATTTTTCTATCAGCACAAACAAGCCATAACCCATGACCTGCCAGCGCCCGACATATCCCAGAAAACGCAACCATGCTTCGGCTTCGGTAGCGGGCGTGCCGTCGATATATTTCACGACGGCCGGATCTTGCCACATTGCGCGGCAAGGCTCAAAATCTTCGGCTATATGCGGACGGAGCAACAGACGTTTGGTTTCAATCACGCGGCGCTCTAGAGACTGACCATCCCGCTGCCAACCGCCAGGCCAAGGAAGGCCAGAAAGCCCATGGTGTCGGTGATCATGGTGACAAAAACCGAAGACGCCAGCGCCGGATCCTGATCGAGCCGGTCGAGCATGACCGGCACGAATATCCCGGCGAATCCGGCGATCACGATATTTATCAGCATGGCGACCGCGATCACTCCGCCGAGCACGGGATTGGCGAAGACCAGACCGGTACCCAGTCCGACCAGGACGGCGATAGTCGCGCCGTTGAGCAAGGCGATCCGAAATTCCCGGCCGATGATCCGGCGCGTGTTTGATCGGGTCAGTTCGTTCATCGCCAGCGCGCGCACCGAGACCGCCATGGTCTGGGTGCCGGCGTTACCGCCGATCGAAGCCACGATCGGCATGAGGATCGCAAGAGCGACCATCTGTTCGATTGCCGCGCCAAAGATCGCGATGACAAAGCTGGCGACCAGCGCCGTCGCGAGATTGGCGATAAGCCAGCGCACCCGGGCCTTGTAGGAATCGCGGATCGGCTCGTTGATGTCGCCGTCGCCGGCACCGGACAGCAGCAGGACGTCTTCGCTGGCCTCATCCTCGACAATATGGAGAATGTCATCGACGGTGATCATCCCGATCAGGCGCCCGTCATCGTTGATGACCGCAGCCGAGATCAGATTATATTTCTGGAAACGCAGCGCCACTTCTTCCTGATCCATATTGACCGGAATCAAGGATTGCTCGCGCTTCATCACATCGGCAATCGCGATATCGCGCGGGGTGCGGAGGATCCAGCTCAGCTGGCAGGTGCCGATCGGGCGGAAGGCCGGGTCGACCACGTAGATTTCCCAGAATTCCGTGGTCAGATCGTCATTCTTGCGGAGATAGTCGATCAGATCGCCGACCATCATATGTTCGGGCACCGCGACAAATTCGCGCTGCATGATCCGGCCGGCGGTTTCCTCCTCATAGGTGAGGGCGCTTTCGATCGCGGCACGGTCTTCGGCGTCCAGCTCGGCGAGAACCGCCTGCTGCTCGCCTTTCTCGAGATCCTCGATAATCGCGACCGCGTCATCGGTGTCGAGCTGCTCGGTGAGGTCGGCAATCTGGCCCGCATCGAGCACTTCGATCAAATCTTCGCGAACATGCTCGTTCATCTCCGCGAGCACGTCGGCGCTTACCAGATCGCCCAGTGCAGCGGCCAGCGGCGCGCGTTCATCCGAATCGACCAGTTCGAACAGATCGGCGATGTCGGCATTGTGCAGCGGGTTGACCAGTTCCTGCGCCAGCGTCGAGTTTCCATCCTCGACCGCTTCGGAAACCGAGCGCACAAATTCGTCGGTTAGCCGGTTGTCATCGTCGAGAACATCCTCGCGTATGATTTCGTCATGCGGAGCGTCGTTGATATCGGTCATCGCGATGCTCCCCTTCTGCGCGCGTTCGGCTGCTTACTAGTCTTGGCGATGCTGTAATTGCAATCTTTTGTGACAATTATCGCAAGGCAGGGTGATTTTTCCGAACACGCTGGCTATATGCGCCCCAAGAGTGATTCAACGAACGAAAAGGAATAGACATAATGGCGCACGAAAAAATGACTCTCCACCTTGACGGCGGCGACGTAGAAATCAAGCTGCGGGCCGACCTGGCCCCCAACCATGTTGCCCGGATCACCGAACTGGCAGCTGAAGGATTTTATGACGGCGTTGTATTTCACCGCGTCATCAACGGCTTCATGGCCCAGGGCGGCGACCCGACCGGCACCGGCATGTCCGGCAGCGACAAGCCCGATATTGCGCAGGAATTCTCCAAAGAGCCGCATGTAGAGGGAACCTGCTCGATGGCCCGCACGATGGACCCGAACAGCGCCAACAGCCAGTTTTTCATCTGCCTCGATGATGCCGGTTTCCTCGACGGCCAATATACCGTCTGGGGCGAAGTGACCTCCGGTATGGAAGCCGTTCACGCGCTGCCAAAAGGCGAACCGCCAGCACAGCCAGGCGCGATCAAGTCCGTTACCCTGGGCTGATCATCCCGCATGCGTCTCGATAAACCCAGGATCGCCCCGCTCGCCGAGTCCGAACTCGTACCCGAGCAACGGGCGATGCTGGGAGAGCGCTTCCGGTCCGGAAAAATATTCAATATCTTCCGGACGCTGATCAAGGCGCCGAAAGCCTATAAGGCGTTCATGTGGTGGGGCGGATATATCCTGTCCGACCATAATGATCTGCCCGCCCGCGAGCGCGAGATGATCATCCTGCGCACCGGTTTCAACTGGAAGTCCGGCTATGAATGGGCGCAGCATGTCCGGATTGGCAAGGATTGCGGACTCACCGACGAAGAGATCGAGTGGATCAAGACCGGCCCGGATGCGCCGGGCTGGACGGGACTCGAACGCGCGATGTTGCGCGCGACCGATGAGCTGACCGGTGACGGGCATGTTTCCGATGCAACCTGGGATGCGCTCGCGGAGCTAACTGAGAAACAGCGGATGGATCTAATAATGACCGTCGGCCAATATAGTCAGGTATCGATGTTGCTCAACAGCTTCGGCGTGCAACTGGACGATGATCTGGTGCTCGACCCCGACCTCAAAGCCTGATTTCCGCGCTAAAGCCCTGCTTTAACCACCCAGTCATGGAAAATCCGCACCGCGCGGTTTTTCTTGTCGCGTTTGCGGCAGACGAACCAGTAGCTGTACGGGCTGTCGACATCATGGTCGAACAGCCGGACCAGTCGCGGATCATTGGCATCCGAAAAATGGCCACCGTGCATGATCGCAATGCCCAGCCCCTGCGCCGCGGCCTCGAGCATCAACGGACCACTGTCGAGATGGTCGATACCGGCAGGTTCCAGATCGGGCAGGCCGACCGCTTCTTTCCACTGGTCAAACGCCCGCGTCATATTGCTGTGGATCAGGATATTGTGATTTTTCAGGTCTTCCGGACGGTTGATCGCGTTGGGGCCCTTGGTCAGTTCTACCGATCCAATTGCGTAAACCTTGTTGCTGTCCAGCTTTACCGAATAGAGGTTCGGATCGATATTGTCGCTGATGATGATCGCTGCATCCACCGCGTCGCCGAGAATATTCTCGGCATGGGCCGAGGTGTCGACGTCGATATGCAATTTGGGATATAGTTTTTTCAGAGCGGGAAGCTTGGGCAGCAAGCGGGTCGCTCCGAACAGCGGAAGGACACCCAGCCGCAACCGCATATCTCCGCCGGAGACGGTCATCTGGTCCACTGCATCGGCAATATTATCCAACGCCGGTGCAACCGTTTTCAGCAGCAGGCGACCATCCTCGTTCAGGATCATCGATTGGCTCCGCCGTTCGAACAGGGGCTTGCCGATATGATCCTCGAGCGACTTGATTCGCCGGCTCAGGGCCGGCGCAGACAACGCCAGTTCCGCCGCCGCAGCCTTCGAGGAACCCAGACGGGCAACACGGATGAAGGCCTCGAGAGCACGAAGGGGAGGAAGACGCCGCATGGAATGTTCAATATTGGGGTAAAATTACCTTTGTGCAATGCAAAAATTATCGTATATTTTAAAAAATCGCGGAAAACAGTCACTAACAATATTATTAAGTTGCAAGATATGCAACCAGCGATGTTCTTTTCGCACTTGCACAATAACGGGTTCCGATGCATCTAGGGTGAGCCTTTCAGGCATCCTCTCCTAAAAACTTTTACAGGCCAGTTCTTCGGAACTGGCCTTTTTTTTGGCCTGAACTGCCTGGCAATCCTCGATTTGAAAATCGGAGTCGCATATCGCCGGATCGATCCCTATCTTGTTGGGAACAACCAAAATGATTTTCGAGGAGATACCCCCGTGTCCGATCCAGCGTCAGTCAAAGAAAAGCCTGAAGAAGACAGCAAGCTGCTGAAACTGCAAGTGGCCAATGCGAGGCCCGAGGACAGCGGTCGCGGTCTGGCCCGATTATCCCGAGACAATCTGGGCAAATTGGGACTGATTGAAGGCGATGTGGTCGAAATTGTCGGCAAACGGGCAACTCCTGCGCGAGCCGTCCTGCCTTATACAGAAGATGAAGGTCTGGACTTTGTCCGGCTTGACGGCCTGCAACGTGCCAATGCGGGTGTCGGAGCGGGGGATTGTGTCGAAATTCGCAAAGTCGATTCGAAGCCGGCCAAAAAAGTCGTATTCGCGCCGGCCCAGAAGGACCTGCGCCTGCAAGGCAACGGGGCCGGTCTGAAGCGCAGCTTCATGGGCCGTCCGCTGAAGGCAGGCGATTTTGTCGCAACCCATGGCCAGCAACAGGTGGATCGCGGCGATATGCCGCCGCAATTGCGGCAGATGCTGGCAGCTCCCGCCTTTTCCCTAACCCAGATCCGGCTCAACGTCATTGCAACCTCGCCCAAGGGCATTGTCCATATCGACGAGGATACCGAAGTCGAATTGCGTCCGGAATATGAAGAATCCACCGAACACCGCCGCGCCGATGTCACTTATGACGATATCGGCGGTTTGCACGACACGATCGATCAGCTCCGCGAAATGGTGGAATTGCCGCTGCGCTATCCGCAGCTGTTCGTCCGGCTTGGCGTCGATCCGCCGCGCGGTGTGTTGCTGCATGGTCCTCCGGGCACCGGCAAGACACGGCTCGCGCGGGCGGTCGCCAATGAAAGCGAAGCAGAGTTTTTCCTGATCAACGGACCCGAAATCATGGGGTCGGCCTATGGCGAGTCGGAGAAGAAGCTCCGCGAAATATTCGAAGCGGCTACCAAGGCCGCGCCCTCGATCCTGTTCATCGACGAAATCGATTCGATCGCGCCAAAGCGCGGGCAGGTGCAGGGCGAAGCCGAAAAACGGCTGGTGGCACAACTGCTGACCCTGATGGACGGGCTCGAATCGCGGGTCAATCTGGTGGTTATCGCCGCGACCAACCGGCCCGAAGCCATTGATGAAGCATTACGCCGCCCCGGTCGCTTCGATCGGGAAATCATCGTCGGCGTGCCGGATGTGGCTGGCCGGCGCGAGATTCTGGGCATTCACACGCGCGGCATGCCGCTCGACAAGGCTGTCGATCTGCAAGAACTGGCGCGCACGACATACGGCTTTGTCGGAGCAGATCTGGCCGCGTTGACGCGGGAGGCGGCGATCGAAGCGGTGCGCCGGATCATGCCGAAGCTTGATCTGGAATCGGAGACCGTACCGCCGGAAGTGCTCGAGGAACTGGTCGTTCTGCGCAATGATTTTGTCGAGGCACTGAAACGGGTTCAGCCTTCCGCAATGCGCGAGGTCATGGTCCAGGCGCCCGATGTCCGCTGGGAAGATATCGGCGGCCTCGACGAAGCGCAGTTGCGGTTGAAAGAGGGTATCGAGCTGCCGATGAAAAACCCGGAAGCGTTCACGCGGCTGGGTATTCGTCCGGCCAAGGGGTTTCTGCTCTATGGGCCGCCGGGAACCGGCAAGACCTTGCTAGCAAAAGCCGTCGCCCGCGAAGCCGAGGCAAATTTTATCGCCACCAAATCGAGCGACCTTCTCTCCAAATGGTACGGCGAGAGCGAGCAACAGATTGCGCGCCTGTTTGCGCGGGCGAGACAGGTCGCGCCGACAATCCTGTTCATCGACGAGATTGACAGTCTGGTCCCGGCGCGGGGCGGTGGGATGGGCGAGCCCCAGGTTACCGAACGCGTGGTCAATACGATTCTGGCCGAGATGGACGGCCTGGAAGAAATGCAGTCGGTGATCCTGATCGGTGCGACAAACCGCCCCGGTCTTGTCGACCCGGCGTTGCTGCGGCCGGGCCGGTTTGATGAACTGGTCTACGTCCCGGTTCCGGGCAAAGCTGGCCGGCGCCGCATATTGGCCATCCACACCTCAAAAATGCCGCTGGCCAAGGACGTTGATCTTGACGAGATGGCGGAAAGCACCGAACGCTATTCCGGGGCCGATCTGGAGGATCTGGTCCGCCGGGCCGGGCTTCACGCGCTGCGTGAGTTCGGTGGGTTGGTCGAGACGGTCCAGATGAAACATTTCAAAAAGGCGCTGGAAGACAGCCGTGCTTCGGTAACCCCGGAAATGGAAGAAGAATATTCCAAGATGGAATCGCAGCTGAAGCAGAATGCGATGCGGGTCGAACCGATTGGTTTTGTCTCGCCGGGCATGTTGACGCCGGTCAAGGACAGCAAGCACTAGCGTTCGGAGATGGTCCGGTCATCAAGTTCGAGGGCCTTGTATCCCCAGCCGAACAAAAAGACACAGACGGTTGTCGCCAGCCAGAAAGGCAGCGGGCCGGCATAGGTATATAGCAGAACACCGAGCGCGGGAGAGGCAATGAAGGCCATGCCGTTGACCGAGGCGACAATGCCGGCCACTCCGTTTTGTTCCGATCGTTTGACGGCCAGCGAAGCTCCGGCCGTGAAGCCCGGGCGGAACAGGCCAAAGCCCAGCGACGCCACCGCGAATCCGATGACGATGCCGTATAGATCATGGGACAGACCGATGATCAGACAGCCCAGGCCACCCAGGATCATACCCCATAAAATCGAGATTCGTGGTCCCATTTGCAGCAAGGGGATCAGGCCCCACTGGGCCAGCAAGGTTGCTGCTGCACCGGCCATCAGCACGAGACCGGTCATTCTGATCCCCATTTCCGGATCGCCGCGCAAACCGAGCCGGTCGAGTACCAGGAAGCCGACGACACCCAATATCAGAGCATGGGCGTTGCCGCCCAATATGCCGGTTATCAGCCACGGCTTGATCCGGTCATCGCCCCAGCGCAACTGTGGCGGCAGGATGGTTTCCTCTTCATCGTCGTCATTGTCTTTCAAACTGTTCGACGATGGCGCAGAGCTATACGGTTCCGATGTCACGACGCCGCGTGCTGCATAGCCGGGATTGTCATCGGGCAGTTTCAGCGCCAGAGCCACCATCACCAGAACGCCGATCGCGGCAAATGCGAACATCGGGCTGGAAAGGCCGAGAGCCGGAATGATGAGCAACGGGGCGACAGCCGGACCGACGATCGTTCCAAGCCCGAAGGATGATGCTATCAGGGACAGCGCCTTGGTCCGGTCGGCGCGTGCGGTTCGGGCGGCGACATAGGCCTGCACCGCGGGCGGAGCGGCCGACCCGAGGCCACCATAAAGGCTGCGGAAAAAGGCGAACAGGACAAATGTCCATAGCGCGCTGTACCAGCCCAGCAGTCCCAGAAACAGGGCCAGTCCGGCTAGCGCAAAGGACGTCGTGAAGCCGATCATGCCCAGTCGCATCAGGGCTTTCCGGCCGCGATGGTCGGACTGGCGCGCCCATTTGGGAGCGGTATAGACCCACAGAAGCGCGGACCAGCTGAACGCCGCGCTGACCCAGAAATCGGGAATATCGAGCTGCGTTCCGATCGTCGGCAATATGGATTGCATGGCCGTGTTGCCCGAAGCCGTGACCAGCATGACCGAGAACAGCACAGCCATCCGGGTGCTGTCGATCGGCTTCGCGCCGGGAATAGATGAATCTTTCCGGCTCAGCGGTTCGATATCGGGAGAATCGGCCATCGCGTCCCTATGCCATGCTATTTCTGCCAGTCATAGCCGCGTTCGATGCGGGCAACGTGGAGGCTATATTCGCTATACCATTGGTCGCGTCCGCGTTCGCGGATGACCTTGTGATCTGGGTGATCGCGCCAGGCCAGGGCGCTGTCGTCGTCGAGCCAATAGCTGACTGTAATCCCCATGCCGTCCGTAGATCTCGCATGATCCTGCCCCAAGTAGCCGGACTGTTTGGCTGCCAACTCGCTCATTGATGCCGCCGCGGCCTGATAGGCTTCATCATCGTCGCCGGTACGCCGCGCGCAGAAAATAACCGCGATGGAGTTTTCGGGGTGTAGCAGCATCGCTTTCTTTTAGTCTTTCGGTTGCAACCGGCAACCCGTATTATAATTGTCACCGGAGCTGTAACGCCCTAGTAAGACGGTTTGATCCGACTCCGGAGGAATGAGTTGACTAACAGTATCGCGAAAACAAAAATCATGGATCGTATCAAGTCGCGGATGGAGCGACGTCTCGGCCCATGGGGTGTTTTCTTCAAGGGATTCCTGAAGCACCCGGTGATGGTCGGTTCGATCATGCCGTCGTCGGATAGCACAATCAAAAAAATGCTCGAACCCGTCAAATGGGACGAGTGCGAACTGTTTGTCGAATATGGTCCGGGGGTCGGCACATTCTGCCGCCCTGTTCTTGAGAGAATGAAGCCGGGTGCCATGCTGATCGTGATTGATTTGAACCCCGATTTCATCGATTATCTTGGCAAGTCGATCCGCGACAGTCGTTTTTACCCGATTCACGGCTCTGCCGCCGATGTGCAACAGATCATTCGCGACCTCGGCCACGAAAAGGCCGACTATATTCTCTCCGGTCTGCCTTTCTCGACATTGCCCGACCAGCTCGGTCCCAAAATCGCCAAGGAAACCCATGCCGCACTCCGGCCGGGCGGAGCGTTTCTGGTCTATCAATTTGTCAAAAAGGCGCGGGCCTATATGGAGCCGCACTTTGACCATATCGATAGCGGTTATTCCTTCTGGAACATCCTGCCTTGCCATCTTTTCTGGGGATGGAAGGCAAAATAGTCGTTCGTCGACGGATGATTGTCGTTCGTCGAAGCCAATGGCCGACCGGACTGCATTTACCGGCATGTCTGAAAATATATTATCTGCAATTTGATTGAGAGGATTATCCCGATGTCCCGTTTGTCCCGCTCGCTGTTTCTGGCTTTATCCACCACCGCGTTGACGGTTTCCGCTCCCGCACTGGCCGAGCATCATATGTCTCCCAAGCCGGCGCCGGTGAGCGAGTTGGTCGACGCCGTTGATATACCCTATGAAGAATTTACCCTCGACAACGGGCTGAAAGTGCTGATCCACACGGATCGCAAGGCCCCCGTTGTGGCGGTGTCGATCTGGTATGGCGTCGGTTCAGCCAACGAACCGAAGGGCAAGACCGGCTATGCCCATCTCTTCGAACATATAATGTTCAATGGTTCCGAAAATGCACCGGGAGACTTTTTCGAACCGCTGCGGCAGATCGGGGCGACCGATCTCAACGGCACGACCTGGCTGGACCGGACCAATTATTTCCAGACCGTCCCGACCTCCGCGCTTGACGTTGCACTCTTCCTTGAAAGCGACCGGATGGGCCATTTGCTGGGCGCAGTAACCCAGGAGAAGCTCGACAACCAGATCAGCGTTGTTTCGAACGAAAAACGCCAGGGCGACAACCGGCCTTATGGTCTGGTCGGCTATCGCCAGACCGAATTATTATTTCCCGACACCCATCCCTACGGGCACGACACGATCGGTTCGCTGGAAGATCTCGAAGCCGCTTCGCTCGACGACATGAAACAATGGTTCACCGACCATTACGGACCGAATAATTCGATTCTGGTGCTGGCCGGGGACATTGATGCGGCGACCGCCAGGCCGCTGGTCAACAAATGGTTTGGCGCAATTCCGCGTGGCAAACCGATTCCGCAGCTCAATCCGACATTGCCGACTCTTGATGCGCCGGTTTACGAAGTGATGAAAGACAAGGTCGCAACCACCCGAATCTATCGCAACTGGGTGGTGCCGGGCCTGAACGATCCCGACTATACCCCGCTTGATGTCGGCATGACAGTGCTCGGTGGCCTCGCCAGCTCGCGGCTTGACAATATCATGGTGCGCGAAGAGAAAAACGCGGTGGCTGTTTCGGCCTATGTCCTTCCGTTCGTGCACGGCAGTTTCATCGAGATTACCGCTGACGTCAAACCGGGTGAAGATGCCGATGCCGTTGCCAAACGGCTGGACGAGATAATCGCCGACTTCATCACCAATGGTCCGACCGAAGATGAAGTGCAGCGGGTGGCGACGCGCGATGCCGCTGCGCGGATCGCCGGACTGGAGCAGGTTGGCGGCTTTAGCGGCAAGGCAGTCGCTCTGGCGCAGGGTGAACTCTATTCCGATGATCCTGAATTTTACAAAAAGGAACTGGGCCGGCTGGCATCGACCACACCGGATGCGGTCAAGGCTGCGATGCAAAAATGGTTGACTCGTCCTGTCGTTGGCATCACGGTGATCCCGGGCGAGCGGGAAGAATATCAGGAAGTAGACGCTGGCATAGGTGCGCGGACCGGCGTTCTGACCGCGCCGGCTTTTTATATGCAGGATGGTGAGCCTGGGACCGTAACCGCTCCCGACCGGTCCCAATTGCCACCGGTGGGCGAGATTCCCAATGTTGATTTCCCGGACGTCGAAACCGCAACCCTGTCCAATGGCATCAAAGTCTATTTTGCCCATCGGGACGCGGTGCCGATGACACGGGTGACCCTGTCGTTTAACGCCGGCGCAAGCGCGGATTCTGCCGACAAGCTCGGGCTGCAGAATTTCGTCACCGCGATACTGGAAGAAGGCACGACCAGCCTGACATCGATCGAAATTGCCGAACAGCAGGAGCGTCTGGGCGCCAATATCTCGATAAGCGGCGATCGCGACCGCACCGATGTTGATCTGAGCGCGGTCAATCCAAACCTGGATGCCTCGCTCGACCTGATGGCGGATATCGTCAAAAACCCGGCCTTCAAAGCGGATGATATCGAGCGCATCCGGACAAAGCAGCTCACCGCGATCGACCGCGAGGAAAGCGATCCGTTGAGCATCGCCAGCAATGTTCTTCCGCCCCTGGTCTTCGGTTCCGAGCACCCCTATGGCCGCGGCCTGTCGGGTAACGGGACCAAGGAAACGGTCTCGGCGATCACCCGATCTGATCTCTCCGGCTTTCATCAAAAATGGATGCATCCGGCGAAAGCGACGATCTTCGCTGCCGGCAGGATCGATAGGCAAAAGCTGGTCGACAAGCTCGAGATGCGTTTTGGCAAGTGGAAAGGTGTCGGAAAAGCCGCACCAGCGAAGAATTTCGATGCTGCTATTCCGCAAGGAGAGGGCCGGATCGTCGTTATCCACCGTCCGAATTCTCCCCAATCGATGATATTGGCCGGTCAGGTACTGCCCTACAAGGGGTCGGATGACCTGCTGACGCTCAACGCGGCCAATGAAATACTTGGGGGCAATTTTCTCTCCCGGATCAATATGGATCTGCGCGAAACCAAGGGCTGGAGCTACGGAACGCGCAACACCGTGCTGCGCGGCGAAGACCGGGTATTGTACACCATGCGTGCACCGGTCCAGACCAACCAGACCGGCCCCGCCGTCGCTGCGATTGATGCCCAGGTCCGCAGTTTTCTAGGCGAAAACGGAGTTACACCGGCGGAACTGGTACGCACCGTCAATGGCAATGTCCGCGAACTGCCCGGGCAGTTCGAGCGCACGCCGAGCATATTGGCCCAGATGCAGGGCGACGTGATGCTGGGACGACCGTCTAATTACGCGGAAACCGTCGCCGACAGATATAAGGCGCTGACCGCGGATGAAGTGAACAACGCGATGGCCGAAGCGGTTGACCCGGACAAATTCACCTGGGTCATTGTCGGCGATGTCGACAAGATCAAGACCCAGCTGGAAGCACTCGACATGCCGATCGAATATCGCGGCTATGAAGCTAGTGACACTGCTGTTAATAGTGATGGCAGTTCGAATGATTCGGCCGGCGGCACCGAGTGACCGCCAGCTTGCACCGGATCAGGGTTTTGACATTAAAAGGAGAATCGAATGTCTATTGATGGAACTTATACATGCGTAACGAAATCCCCGATGGGAGACCAGACTTCGGAATTTACCATTGTCACCGATGGTGACACGTTCACTGGCGTCAATGCCGGTTCGATGGGATCGATGGACGTTGAAAATGGCAAGGTCGACGGAAATCACATCACCTGGGAAATGAACATGACCGTTCCCATGCCGATGAAACTGGAAGGCGATGCGACGATCACCGACGGCCAATTGGCGGGCGCGGTCAAAGCAGGCGCTTTTGGTGAAATGGCAATGACCGGTACCAAGAAATAGTCGATTTACAGGTTAAACAAAAAGGGCCGCTACCTCATCGGGTAGCGGCCCTTTTTTTGTCTCGGACATCAAGCCGGTTTAGCGGACAACGACGCTGACGGCCCGGCGATTTTGTGCCCAGGCACTCTCGTTTGAAGCGAGCGCTTCCGGACGTTCCTTGCCATAGCTGACCGTCGTCATCCGCGCGGGGCTGACGCCCACCGAAGCGAGATAGTTTTTCGCGGCATTGGCGCGGCGTTCGCCGAGCGCGAGGTTATAGTCACGGGTGCCGCGTTCATCGGCGTGACCTTCAATGGTGATCCGCGCGTTGGGATTTTGCGCCAGCCACTGGGCCTGGCTTTGCAAAACCGTCTGATCCTGCGGATCGATATTGAAACGATCGGTATCGAACAGGATCCTGTCGGACATTGTATTGGCCAGAAAATCCCCCTGGGAACCCGGAGCATAGCCCGGACCAGCAGGAGTCGGTGCCGGGGTAGGCGCCGTTCCGATCGGTGCCGGCGGCAGCTCTTCCGGTGGTTTTTTGGCACATCCAGCCAAAACCAGGCTGGCGGTAATCAGGAGGGGGGTCGCATATTTGATCATCATTCTGCTCCTATTTATATTAGCCCTTCGGCGATATATAGTCTTTTTCCAATGGCTTGTCTCGATTCTAATTTAAGGCAGCAACGGTCCCCAAGCAGGATCCGAGCCATTTACCGGTGTCGGCAATTGCCGTTCGTTGCGACCGGTCAGGTCCACTTGCCAGATACCC
>NZ_JBATHY010000186.1:0-19820 GCF_049667325.1 Parasphingorhabdus sp.
TGGACCCTGAAACGCCGCTGCTCTGGGCGCTGCGCGATGCGTCGAATCTGACCGGCACCAAATATGGCTGCGGCACCGGCGATTGCGGCGCCTGCATGGTCGAGGTCGACGGCGAGGCCATCCGCTCCTGCCTGGTCACCATCGGCGAGATGGAAGGCCGGTTTGTCACCACCATCGAAGCGCTGTCGCGCGATCGCAGCCATCCGGTGCAACAGGCATGGGCAGCGGAAAACGTCCCGCAATGCGGCTTTTGCCAGTCCGGCATGATCATGGCTGCGGCGGTATTGCTGAAGAAAAATTCCAATCCGTCGAAAGCCGCGATTGACGAGGCGATCACCAATATCTGCCGCTGCGGGACTTATCCGCGCATCCGCGAGGCTATCCAGCGCGCCGGACGCGTAGCACGGGGAGAAGCGGTGCTCAGCGCCGCGCCGCCTCCGGGCATCGATCCGGGAGACGCCGCCAAGGCTGTCCCGGCGCTGACGCCTGGGAAATAGCTGGTGCGCCTGCGCGCCGCCAAACCCCTAAAAGCCAAACTTCACGGTAAGCCGGGCATTGAGCGGTTCGCCGGTTGAGATATTGTCGTTATTGTGGACCGACGGATAATATGTCTCGTCGAACAGATTTTCGACATTGAGCTGGACCTGCACCCGCTCGCTCATATCATAATAGATCGCCGCATCGACCCGGGTGAATGCCGGGATGCGAACCGAGTTATCATTGGTAGCGAATTGACTGGATTGGTGGGTCACCCCGACACCGGCTGCAAATTGTTCGGTGAAGTCATATTTCGTCCATAGGGAAATCATATGTTCAGGCACCTGAAACAGGCGCAAATCCTGACCACCCACACTGGCTGCGTTGCGCTGCTGGCCGTCGAGATAGCTATAGCCTGCATTGATCTGCAATTGATCGGTGAGCTTGCCGACCAGCTGAAATTCAACGCCTTCGGTCCGCGAGCCGGACAGCGTCGTGTTGCCCTGATTGTCGAGCAGGATTGACTGGTCGTCGCGATCGAGCCGGAACAGCGCAGAGGTCAGGCTGAGCGCAGGCGTCAGATCCCACTTCACGCCAATTTCGTAATTTTCGAATGTCTCTGGCGCGAGATTGGCATTGATCGGATCGAGCGTCAGGAACTGGTCGCCCGACCGCGGCAGGAAGCTTTTCGCATAGCTCGCATAGATCGAGATATTCTCCTGTGGTTTGTAAATAGCGCCAAATCGAGGCGAGAATTTTTCGTCCGTCCGGCTTAACAATATGCCGTTCTGGATATCATTTACGTCAAGATCGAATCGGTCAAAACGCACGCCGCCGATGATATCGAAATGATCACCGATACTGATCTGGTCCTGGACATAAAGCGACAGGAATTTAAGATCGGACATGGTGCTGCGATTAAGCACCGGAAAAGTGAAAGCCGGAACGGCAATCGGATCGGTCAATGGCACCACCACCTGATCGTCATTGCTGGCAGCAAATAAAACGTCCTGCCGGGCATTGGCGGACTGCTGCTGGCCGATTTCATAACCGAGCAACAGGCTATGGCCCAAAGCGCCGGTCTCGCCGGTCCACAGCAGATTGCCCTGGGTGATGAAATTTTCGCGGTCGGTGGTGTCGACATAACCGTCAAGGGTGACGGAATTGGCGGTGGGCGTCAGCCGGATGTCGTTGCTGCGGGCGTCTACCGGATAAATATTGCGATAGAGCTTGTCATAATCCCCATATTGCGTGGTCGAGCTGAAGCTCAGTTCATCCGTGAAGTCATGTTCCACCCGCAACTTCACGATATGGGCTTGCAAGGTCGTCCGGTTGGTTCCCGGCTGACCAAACAACGTATCCCGATAACCGGTGAGCGGGCCGCAAGGGGCATTGAGCGAACATGGGTTGCTGGCAGCGCGTAACTCCGCAGGATTACCGCGATCCACGGCGCGATCATCGTCGACATATTCGTAGGACAGCAATAGCCGGTTATTGTCATCCAGCTCGGCGCCGAATGTCGGGTTTACCGCAATACGCCGACCGTCGTAAAAATCGCGATGGTTGTTGAATTCCTCATACAGGCCATTGAGCCGGAAAGCGGCTGTGTCGCCGATAGGGAGATTCAGGTCCCCCGCGAGATAATAGGCCCCAAAACTGTCAACACTGGCGGTTGTTTCACCAAACTGGCGATCGGCGATTGGTGATTTGGTCACGCGATTGATAATGCCGCCGCCGCCGCCGCGTCCGAAGATCATCGCATTGGGGCCTTTGTGGATCTCGACCCGCTCGATATTGTAGAGCGGCCGGAAATATTGGACGTCGTCGCGAATGCCGTCGACGAAGAAATCGGCGGTGGTATTCTGTCCCCTGATGGTGATCTGGTCGCGATTGCCTTCACCCTGCCCGATCGACGCGCCCGGCGTGTAGCGGAGAATGTCGCCGATATCCTGGAGCGCCTGATCATCCAGTTGTTCGCGGGTAACCACCGAAACCGTCTGCGGCGTATCGATCAGCGGCGTGTCGGTTTTCAAACCCGCGCTGCTGATTGCGACATAGCCTTCTTTTTCGCCGGTAACGATGATTTCCTGATCATCCACAAAGCCTTCTTCCCACACCTCCTGGACCGTTGCATGTACCGGACTGGCCACAATCGCGACCAGGCTGACAGAAGTAAAGTAGCGCAACGGACGGCGCGGAAAATTATTCACAGATAAACTCCCTCATTTGAGAATCATTCTCAATAGGCTAATCTGCTAATGAGAATGGTTATCAAATGCAACAAAGAATATTGCCCCGCCGGAGTTTTTCTTTGAATCCATTGCCGGACTTGTGTTTATGTCGCAGTTTCGGCGCAACAGGAGAGAATTATGAAGGCCACCATCTGGCACAATCCGAAATGCGGCACATCCCGCAAAACAATGGCGATACTGCAAGAATCCCCCGACGTTGATCTGACAGTCATAGAATATCTGAAAAACCCGCCTACCCGTGCCAAGCTGGAACAGCTTTTCAGCGATGCTGGCATGACCCCGCAGGAAGGCTTAAGGGTACGCGGATCGCCCGCCGAGGAGCTCGGGCTAACGAAAAATGGCGTTAAGGCCGATGAGATCCTGGATGCCATGGCCAGGGAGCCAAGCCTGATCAACCGGCCGCTGGTCGAGACTGACAAAGGGGTCCGGCTGTGTCGTCCTCAGGATCTGGTACAGCAGATACTCTGATGCGACCGGCTTCCAGCGGGTCTAGAAACCGGGAAAGATGATGTCGGTAATCGCAGTTTACAGCATGAAAGGCGGGGTCGGCAAAAGCTGTACCGCGGTGAATCTTGCGTGGAACAGCGCAGTCGGCAGTTCGCGACGGACATTGCTCTGGGATCTCGACCCGCAGGCCGCGGCTTCGTTCATTCTCAAGGGGGACAGCGCCGAGAAAGATCGCGCACGCGCCTTGGTTGCCGGTAACGTCAAGCCAGGCAAGCTGATCAAACATACAGACATAGACAATCTGGATCTGCTGGCAGCGGACTTCTCGCTACGCGGTCTTGACCGGCTGTTTTTCCAGATCGGCAAAAAGCGGCATCTCGGGAAACTGCTAAAGCAAATGGGCAAGGATTATGACCGGATCATCCTCGATTGCCCGCCTGGCTTGACGGAGACCAGCGAACAAATCTTGCGCAATGCAGACATTGTAATTGTTCCGACCATTCCATCGCCACTCTCCGAACGCGCGTTGACCGATGTGCAGATGTTCCTCGACAGTGCCGGGAAAAAGCACGCACCGTTGCTGCCCGTATATACAATGGTTGATCGGCGACGAACCATCCACAACCAGGGCCTGATCAGAAAACCGAAATGGCCGGTCATCCCGATGTCCAGCGCGGTTGAGCATATGACGAAATTACAGATGCCGGTCGGCAGTTTCGCACCGCGCAGCCCTGCCGCCCAGTCCTATGCCAGGATCTGGCGCGGGATTGAAAAACGGTTGGCTAGAAAATAGGCGGGGAAGACGAGCCTACGCGGATTTTTTACTATATTCCACTGTCTCGGCATCGAATTTGCTGAACAATTTTCTTGCATCTTCGGTGACCATCGGCCGACCGAAATAATAGCCCTGGATTTTGGTGCAACCCAGCTTCTGGATCATCCGGACTTCTTCTTCTGTCTCCGCACCTTCGGCGGTCGTAGCCATTCCGAGACTATCTGCCATCGCCACTACCGCACGAATGATGGCAAGACTCTCCGGCACCTTCTTTGCAGCCCCCTGGACAAAGCTACGATCGACCTTGATCGTTGTGAAACGTGTTTTGCGCAAATAGCCGAGCGAGGAATAGCCGGTGCCGAAGTCGTCAAGCGACAGGTTGATCCCCAATGCTATGATCTTATCCAGCATTTCCGCTGCTCCGGCACCTTCGCGCATGAAGATGCTCTCGGTCACTTCGATCTCCAGACGACTTGGGGGAAGCTTGCTATCATCGAGCGCCGACACGACGGTAGCAAGGAAGTTAGGTTCGGTCAGCTGATCGGCGGAAACATTCACGGCGATCTTGACGGTCGTTGGCCAATTCATGGCTTCCTGACAGGCGGTCCGCAAGACCCATTCGCCGATCGGAATAATCAGCCGCGCATCTTCTGCCACGGGAATGAATTTGACCGGAGAAACATTGCCAAATTTGGGGCTGTTCCAGCGCAGGAGCGCTTCGAAACCGACAACGCTTCCGGTATCAGCACTGACCACTGGTTGATAGTTTAACGACAATTCGTCATTCTCCAGCGCCTTGCGTAGAGAAATCTCCATGACCCGCCGCTCTTCCGCCTGGACGTGCAACTTCGGCTGATAGTGATTAAACGCGCCGCCGCCCTGATCCTTGGAACGATACAGCGCAAGATCGGCACTGCGCATCAGCATTTCGACGGTGCGCCCATCCCGCGGACCAATCGCGGTCCCGATACTGGCGCCGATATAAAGTGGATGCTGGTCGATTTCATAAATTTGCGATAATGAGTCGATGATTTTTCGCGCCAATATTTCCATATATTCAACGTCGCGGGCGTCCTTGATCACAATCGCAAATTCGTCACCGCCCAGGCGACAGCAGAGTTCGTTGTCGGTCATGATCGATCGCAGCCGGTCAGAGACGCGTGCCAGCAAGCGATCGCCTACCGGATGCCCGAGCGTGTCATTCACCGCCTTGAACCGATCGAGATCGATCATCATGAAGCCGCAGCGACCGTTCCATTTTTCGGCCGCTTCCAATGCCTTTGCGAGCGTTTCGGTCATCTGCAAGCGGTTTGGCAGACGGGTCAGCGTGTCAAATCTCGCCAATTGCGAGATTTTGTCTGCCGATTCGCGTTGCTGGGTTATGTCCGACCCGACACCACGAAACCCGTGGAACACGCCGCCATCATCGAGTTTTGGCGAAGCAGACAATTCCCACCAGCGGTTTTCGCCGTTGATCTGGACGGGCACAAGCATGTTGCTAAAACTATCGCGGCGCTTCAGCTTGTCGGCCAGTTCGTGCAATGCGGTCGAGAATTTTCCGCTTTCCCAGGATTCGCCGGCGACCAGTTGCAGGAACGGCTTGCCTTCAATCGCTTCGGGAGACTGCCCTATAGCATGGGCAAATCGTGGTGAGACATGGGTTATGCGCCGTGATGTATCTGTTTGCCAGAGCCAGTCGGCGCCGGTGTCCTCAAATTCCTTGAGCAGAAGACTGACCACTTCACTTTTTTCGTTTAGACTGGCCTCCGAAACCCGTCTGTCGATGAACGAGCGACCGGTCTTGAGGCATGCGGAGATCAACAATACTGCGATTGCCACCGACGCAACCGCCAAGTCAACACTGCCGATATATAACCAACCAAGGGTCATCGCCGCGCTCAACGACGCAATGAACAAAATGCTGCTTAGCGGTATCGCTGAGAATATCATCGCCGATCCGACCATCAGACAGATCATCATCGCCCAGAGCGAGTTTACCGTCATGAGGTCCGCGCCATATGAGAAAAGCAAAAAGCCGAGGCCCCAGATCGACCCGTCGGCAAAAGACAAGAGGTTGACCATTCTGGTTTCGGCGCGATCGACAGATTTTCGCTGCGATGCCGCCTGTTTGCGGAACCGCAGATGGGAATAGATACATAGCGCGATGATTGCCGCCAGCCAAAGACCGAGGAACAGAATGTTGATCTGGCCGATACCCCATTGCAGGGTCAAAAGACCGCAAACGATCGCTGAAATAATTTTCAAAAAACTGTGCTGCCGGGTACCATTGATCTGCAAAGCACGGATCCGCCCCCAATCGACCCCTTCAGGGTCGGTCAGGCCAAGTAGAACGCTCAGCGGGATATCCCGCGGCAAACCGGATGATGTAATGTTTTTTTCCACGGCTGACCATTACGCCAGAAATCTTAGCGAAACGTAAGCATCGACCTAAATTTTCAAGCTTTTTCCGATTGGAAAAAATCAGCTGCGTTCAGGCAGCAACCGCATAAGGTTGAATATCACCGGAAAGATAGAGATTCCGGGCCTTTGCGCGGCTTAACTTGCCGGAACTCGTGCGCGGCAAAGTCCGCGGCGGCACCAGTTCTATCACGCAATTCATCCCGGTAATGGCTCTTACCTTTTCCTTGATCTCGTTCAGCAACCGCAAACGCTCGATTTCATCCGAGGTCCGGCATTGGACGAGCACAGCCGGCGTTTCTTCGCCGCCGGGCGTGGTGATCGCAAAAGCGGCAATATCGCCAGCCTTGAAGCCGGGCAATTGTTCAACTGCCCATTCGATATCCTGAGGCCAGTGATTCTTGCCGTTGATGATGATCATGTCCTTGGCCCGGCCGACAATGTAGAGATAGCCATTCGACAGATATCCCATGTCCCCGGTATCGAGCCAGCCGTTCACCAGACAGGCGTCGGTTGCCGCCTGATCACGATAATAGCAATCCATCACTCCGGGGCCCTGCATCCAGACCTTGCCAACGGTTTTTTCAGCCAGCACCGCGCCGTCTTCCGCGCGGATTTCCAGCAGAGTATCCCGCACCGGTTTGCCGCAATTGACGATCGCGCGGAAGCGTTTGGGACGGCTTCCGTCACGCTGTTTTTCGCCCGAAAGCTCGGTTTCTTCAACCAGTTCCACTTCCATGCCTTCGCCTGATGGCATCAGGGTTACCGCGAGCGTCGCTTCGGCAAGTCCGTAGCTCGGCAGGAAGGCCTTGGCATCAAATCCTGCTGGTGCGAAAGCATCGGTAAACCGCTGCATCACATCAGGCCTGATCATGTCAGCGCCATTGCCGGCCAGCCGCCAACGCGACAGGTCGAACCTTTCCTTCACATTGGACAGGCTGCCGATACGCCGCGCGCAAATTTCATAGCCGAAGGTCGGTGAGAAGCTGCAGGATGTCCCCTGATGGCGCGTAATCAGATCGAGCCACGAAAGCGGTCGCCGCGCAAAATCGGAGGTCTTGAGATAATCGGTAGAAACCTGGTTTGCGACCATCGACAGGAAGCAGCCGACCAACCCCATATCGTGATAGAAAGGCAGCCAGGAAATGCATCGGTCGGTGTCGTTGATCAACATACCATGAGCGTGCGAGCCAAGATTATGCAGCAACGCCTTGTGCGAAACCGCAACCCCGTGCGGGAACCGGGTCGAACCGCTGGAATATTGAAGATAGGCTATGTCGCTGCTTTTCGCGGCCGGCAATTGCGCGTCGGGAGCATCCTGCTGGCTGAATGCATCCCAGCCGAAAACCGGAATGTCACGGGATTGGCCTGCAGCGCCCGCCAATTCGGCAATCTCGTCCGGGAATAGCAGGAGCGCAGGATCGCAGCTGTCGAGTTGCACGCCGATCTGGTCGATATAGCTTTCCTTGCCGCCAAAGGATGTCGGCAATGGCAGGGGAACCGGCAATGCGCCCGCATAGACAGCACCAAAAAACAGCGCGCAGAATTGCGGCTCGGTATCCGCAATCAGCGCCACCCGATCGCCGGGCTTGATACCAGCTGCGATCAGGCGCTTTGCTGACGCCAAGGCGTCGTCGCGCAGTTCGCTGAACGGGTAGGCCCGGACAAGAGAAGCCCGGGCATCGTGGAAGTTGAATCCCTTTTGTCCCTGAGCCGCATATTCCAGTGCATCTCCCAACGTATCAAAATCGGAGAATCGACGAGGAAGTTCGTCCTTTGTCGGGGTTGCAGTCAATTCGGTCATCCAATATCCATTTCCGGAAGGTCCAGCCTCCCTAAAAACCAATCTTTTTATTTCGCTAAGGGAGTTAGGTGTTTTTTTACCTCCCTTTAACCTGTTCTGCCATCGTCATTGATAACCTCTGGCGTTTAAATTTCGGCCCGACTGTGGCACAAAAAGGGCAAACGTCAAACCGGAAGGCCAAGCCGTTGAAAAACAGCGCTAAAACGTTAGATGGGGAGAGCCTGAATCGGCTCGCTATACGGTATGTAGAGCGATATGGAACGAGCCGTAAAAAACTGGCCGGATATCTACAGCGGAAAATTCGCGAACGGGACTGGCAAGATGCCGAACCGCCCGCAGTCGAACAATTGGTCGAGCGCATGGCCACTCTGGGCTATATCGACGACGCTTTATACGCCCAGAACAAGGCATCTGCCCTCACCCGGCGGGGATACGGAACACGGCGGGTGTCGCATGCGCTGTATCAGGCGGGTATCAGTGAAGAAGACGGGCGCGAGGCCTTTCGGATCAGCGAAGCAAACAGCTGGGCCGCTGCCGAAAAATTCGCCCGCAAGCGGCGGATAGGGCCGTTCGCAGAAACCCAGCAGGAAGCCGATAAATGTCGAAAGCAACTGCAAGCCTTTCTGCGCGCCGGCCACGATTTCGATGTGGCGTCACGCTTTGTCTTTGCCAAACCGGGCGAAGAAATAGCGCAGGAAGACTAGGGTCATGAATCGCTAGTTTACGATTATTATGATATAAGCAGCACACCGAGTCGAAAAGTCACAGACTGTTGATTTAGCTTAGTTTTGTTCGGAGATGCATCGTGGCAAGCTTATTTGCGGAACCAGACCTTGCGGATAGTCACACGACTCACGCCGGCGAAGGCGACCATCCGGCAACCGACGTGGAGCCCCTGCGCACCAAGGGCCGGGTAAAATGGTTCGACAGTCATCGCGGGTTCGGCTTCATCGTTCCCGACAACGAAGATTCGGGCGATAATGGCGCTAAATCACAATCGGATATACTGATTCACTGGAGTCTGCTTGAATCGCTGGGCACGCGGGAATTGCCGGAAATGGCGCTGGTCACTTGCGAATATGTGGTCGCGCCCAAAGGACTCCAGGCAACAAAAATTCTCGAAATCGATCTTTCCCCTTGCGCGGCAGCAAATGACCGGCCCGCGGTTTCAGGCGCGCATCAGGCACCACACGCGATCGAAGATGAATCCGCGTATACCGACGCAGTGGTGAAATGGTTCAATCGCGCCAAAGGCTACGGTTTTCTTGTGAGCGACGATCTCGGCGGCGATATTTTCTTGCATATGGAAACACTCCGCGATGCAGGGATTGCAGATGTCATTCCGGGACAACAACTGCTTGCCCTTATAAAAGACGGCGATCGCGGCCACATGGCCGTGCAAGTCTGCCTGCCAACATTAGCCTGAATCAGAAGCCCTTTCGAATGAACAAGATTCCCAAAGCGATCGCGCTTTCCCTAATGCTGCTTTCCGGTTTCAGCCTGGGGGGGTGCTACGCCCGGACCGGTGAAACCGCAGCAAACAGCCAGCAAGGTGAATTGGCGCTTTCCGAAGCTGGCCTCAAGCAGGTCCCGCTCAGCATTCGAACGTCGGACGCGGTGCATGGCTTTGTAGTGGAAGTGGCAGAAAGCGGCGATCAACAGGCCCAGGGCTTGATGTTCCGGACCCGGCTGCCGTCTGACAAGGGCATGATTTTCCCTTTCGCGGAGGATCGCGTCGCGAGTTTCTGGATGAAGAACACCGTAATCCCGCTCGATATTATTTTCATCCGCCGGGACGGGACAATAGAATCGATTGCGGCTGATACCATACCCTATTCGCTCGACCCGGTTCGTTCCAATGAACCGGTTGCCACGGTACTCGAAATTGCAGCAGGCCAAGCTGCAGCACTGGGCATCGAACCGGGCGACAGAGTCACCTGGCGGTGAGCATCCCCGCATCCGCCGACATCCTTCCCATTTGACATTTTTTCATTGCGGACCGCGTGTCTGCAGGGCTAAGCGAACGTGATGAGCATATTGGCAAAAATATTCACTTGGTGGGACGGGGCAACTATCGGCACGGCCCTGTTCAGCGCCCGCAACGGAAAACGCATCGGCGAGGATGTGTTTGGCAATATATATTTTCAGTCCAAAAAAGCGGGTTCCGGCCATCCCGCAAAACGGCGCTGGGTCATTTATAATGGCGCCAATGATGCCAGCCGTGTGCCGCCCGAATGGCATGGCTGGCTCCATCACAGCTATGACGAGATTCCGGAAAGTCATCTGCCACAGGCCCGCATTTGGGAAAAAGAGCCAAGCGGAAACCTGACCGGCACCGCGCAAGCCTATCGTCCGGCTGGTGCACTGGAAGAAGGCGGTCACCGTGCGGCAGCAACCGGTGACTATGAATCCTGGAACCCTGCCGAAGCGGAATGACAGGCATGGCGCGCCACTCCCTTTTATTTTCGATGCTGGCTGTCACAGCTCTGCTGACCGGCTGTGGCTGGCTCGGCGACGATGTCGATGAAAAAGCGACCGGTCAGGCCGCTGAAAAAGCTGAGGCTGCGGCAACCGATGAAGATCTGGTCGCAACGGCGACCGAACAGCTCGGGACTCCCATGGCCGAGCGCGTGGCGACGCTCGGTTTCCTCAACAAGCGCAACGGCCTCACCCGGGATCTCGAGTTGCGACCGGGCCAATCGATCCGTATCGGGCGTGCGATTGTCCGTTTACGCGCTTGCGAGAAAACAGCGCCCTGGGAGCTCACCCCGGAACAGGGTGCCTTTGTGCAGTTGCTGGTCAATGAACGGCCACCCAATCGGCCCGGTGACGATCAGTGGAAACGTGTTTTCTCCGGCTGGCTATTTCGGGAATCACCCTCGCTGAACGTGGTCGAGCACCCGATTTATGACGTCTGGGTCAAAAGTTGCGCAATGAGCTTCCCCGGCGAAGAGGATGCACCGGCAGATTCTGCGAATCCGACGGCTCCGCGAGCTTCCTCGTCCAATCTCGCCAACAGCTCATCCAGCGCACCGAATGAAACCGTGCCGGAAACCGATGCGCCTTCGACCCCGGCAGCGCGATCTGCTCCTGCTGCGAACAGTCCGCCGGACGATGTAATCGGCGATCTGATCGCCGAAACCGACGACGGCGCATAGCCTCTCACCCTTCTTAGGTCCTTCAGATAGTCTTCCTGACTGATTTCTATCGCTCCCAATGACGCCAGATGGTCGGTCATGAACTGACAATCGAGCAGGCAGAATTCTCCAACCTTGAGACGGGCCACAAGCCATGCCAATGCCACTTTGGAAGCGTCGCGAGTGTGCGAAAACATGCTTTCGCCGCAAAATGCCCCACCGAGTGCCAAGCCATAGAGGCCGCCGACCAGCTTGTCCTCGCCGGTTGCTTCATCGACCTGCCAGCATTCGACGCTATGCGCATAGCCGAGTTGGTGGAGCTGGTTGAACGCCTCTTCGATCTCGGCATTTATCCAGGTTTCCTTGCGATCCTCCGTTTCGGTGGCGCAAATGGCGATCACGTCGGCAAAGGCGCTGTCGGTGGATACCCGAAAACGGTCGGATTTGATGGTTTTGCCGAGTGAACGCGACATCCGGAAATTGTCGAGCGGAATAATCGCCCGGGCTTTCGGTTCAACCCAGAAGGTTTCCGGATCATCACGCGCGTCCGCCATCGGGAATATACCCGATGCATAGGCTTTCAGCAGCAGGTCGAGATCAATGGTCATACACTGCAGATAACCGGATCAGCCGCGTTCGCACAGTTAGAAATCCACACCGGTGACAATCGCTCAAGCGGCCATCAACACCCGGGCTTCTTCGGCAATTTTTTCCGCGATCGCCGCATATTCTTCTGCAAAGCCGGCATTGGTACGCCAGGCGGCACCGATACTACGGGTGACGGACCAGCCTTCGACTTCGAGCAAGGCGACGTCTCCGCCGCGATCCAGTTCTGAACGCACATAGAGCTCCGGCAGAATCGCCAGTCCCAGACCCGAAGCAACCATTTGTCGCACGCTGTCCAGACTGGTGCCCTCATAGTCACGCAGCAGATTCATATCATGCAGCTGGCACTGACGCGCCACGTCGCGGTGGAGATGGTGACGACGATCCAGACTGAGCACTGGCAGACCTGCGAGATCGGGAAGGGTGAGCTGCTTGTGTGATGCAAGCGGGTGGTCTGGCGGTGCGACCAGAATCAGCGGTTCGCGAAACAGCGGTTCGATTTGCAAATTATCGCCTTCGATCGGCAAAGGACCCAGCAGCATATCGATCGAGCCTTTGGTCAGTTCCATCGCTTGCAGATCGGGGATTCCTTCGCGCATGTAGAAGCGCAGGTCCGGACGGGTGCGGTGCAGAGCCGCGATCACCGGCGGCATGAGATAAGGCCCCAGGGTTGGCGAAACACCGAAGCGCAGGATCCCTGCCAGGCTGTCGCTCGCCCGTTCCGCCAGATCACGGATATCCTTTACCTCGACCAGTACCCGGCGCGCACGATCGGCGATCTCCCGGCCTACGGGAGTCAGCTCGGCACCATGGGTTCGCCGTTCTACCAACGTCACGCCCAGCCTCTGTTCCAGGGTGCGCAACTGATGGCTCAGGGTCGGCTGTGAAGCACCGGCGGCCTGGGCCGCCTTGCCGAAATGGCTATGGTCGGCGACCGCAACAAGATATTCAAATTGGCGTAAAGTCGGCATGATGCAGCCACTCCTTGCTATAGAAATAATCTATCGATTCATACAAATCCATTCGATTGGGTTTATCACCTCACTTTCGCCATATCAACCTTGTCGATGCCGACGCACGACAAAAAAAGGATATGTCGTGGAAAGTTACAATAGCAACCTGACCCGCAAACGTCGCCTGCCGGAAAAACCGATTGGCAGCGGTCACGACAAGCGCGAGCGGATACGCGAGCTGGAAGAAATGCAACGCAGCCTCGCAGAGCGCATCCGTACCAAAGAGCGTATTGTAAAAGACGACCGGGCAGCGGAAACCGGATAGCTCCCATCTCTTTCCCCCACCTCCGGGGCGGCAGCATACCCTCAAGTGCCGGCCGCCCCGCTTTTTGAAACCAGGATGATGCCCCGATGGTAAAAAAAATGCGCACGGCCCTGCAGGAATTTATTGCACTGGAATCCAGCGCAGGCATCATATTATTTGGTGCCGCCGTCCTGGCGATGGTCGCCATCAACGGCCCATTCGGATCCTATTATCTCGGCTTTCTCGACATCCCGGTAGCCCTGCAATTCGGCGGATTGGAAATTGCCAAGCCGCTGGCGCTGTGGATCAATGACGGCCTGATGGCGATCTTCTTCTTTCTGATCGGACTGGAAGTGAAGCGCGAACTACTCGAGGGGCAGCTTTCCAGCATCGAGCAGGCCTCGCTTCCGGCGATTGCAGCGTTAGGCGGAATGGCCATACCGGCTCTGGTGTTTGTATATTTCAACTGGAATATGCCTGAAAATATCAATGGCTGGGCAATTCCGGCAGCGACCGACATCGCTTTTGCGCTGGGCGTACTCGCCTTGCTCGGCAAACATGCGCCGGTTTCGCTCAAGATATTGTTGCTCGCGATCGCGATCATCGATGATATCGGTGCCATTCTCATCATCGCGCTGTTTTACACAACAGAGGTATCGAGCCTGTCCCTGCTGCTCGCGGGGGCTGGAACCATGCTGCTGTTCGCGATGAACCGACTGGGCGTAATTCGCACCGCGCCCTATATCCTTGTTGGTATTTTCCTTTGGATCTGTGTCCTGAAATCCGGTGTCCATGCGACTCTGGCGGGAGTGATCGCAGCGCTCGCGATACCTCTAAACGCCAAAGATGGCAGTTCTCCACTCAAACATCTCGAGCATTTTCTGCATCCGTGGACGGCTTTTCTGATTTTGCCCTTATTCGCCTTTGCCAATGCCGGCGTGTCTCTGGCCGGGCTCCGGTTGGATGATCTGATGGCGCCGCTCGCGCTCGGCATTGCAGCGGGACTGGTCGTCGGCAAGCAACTCGGGGTGTTCGGATTCATGTTTCTGGCCACCAAGGCCGGACTGGTGAAGCGGCCGGACGGCGTCAGCTGGTTGCAGCTATACGGCCTCGCCTGTCTGACCGGCATCGGTTTCACGATGAGCCTGTTCATCGGCAATCTGGCATTTGTTGACGGGGCGCAGATCGAGACGGTCAAGCTGGGCGTGATCAGCGGTTCGCTGGTTTCGGGGTTGCTGGGTTATTGTCTGTTGCGATGGGCCCCGGTTGCAAACCGTTCGGGCACGACAAGACCAGCTTGATAATCATACCCGCTCGAATCGACTTTGGGTGTCCGATGTGATAGAAAATTCGAAAAATAAGGTCGCGCTTTAAAACTCTTTTTGGGGAGCATGAGTGATGAACTTTATTGAATGGGTGCAACGGCGACTGATCGTGCATGGCTTCAATCCCGGACTGCCCGATGGCATCTGGGGTCGCAATACCCGGGCCGCGACGATTAAATTCCAGACCGCGACCGGCCTGGTTGCCAACGGCACATTGAACAGCGCTACCGTCGCCGCGCTGCGACTGGAATTCGATTCAGACACCAAGTCAAAAGCTCCCCCGGAAGCGGACCGGATGGAGGTTTTTCCCTGGATGGATCTTGCGATCCGCAAAAAGGGGCTGCACGAAGGCACCGACAACAGCCAGTTGCGCAAGTTTTTGAAGTCCGACGGCAAAACACTGGGCGACCCGGCGCAGTTGCCATGGTGTGGCGACTTTGTGGAAACCTGTATCGCGGTAACCTTGCCCGACTCGACCATTCCGACCAACCCCTATCTAGCAAGAAACTGGCTGAAATTCGGGCATACCGTCGATCCATGTTACGGCGCGGTGATGGTTTTCTGGCGGGGGAAAAGAAGCGGTTTCAGCGGCCATGTTGCCTTTTATTATGCCGAAGACGACACCACATATCATGTTCTGGGTGGCAATCAGTCAAACAAGGTCAGCGTTACGCGACTGAACAAAGACCGGCTTCTCGGTGCCCGGCTGCCCTTGGTCGGCGGTCCTTATGAACGATTGCGGATCAGTTCGGCAACTGGCGGAGAAATCTCGGTCAACGAAGCGTAGCGCAGCACCGCCAGAATCTTGCCAGCGAACCACGACGCACCGAAACTATCGGCGTTCGCGGCGATCCATGATAGGGCGACTGCATGAAGCGGCAACTCTATCTGGCAGCGGGACTGGTTTCGCTGGCACTCGGCAGCATCGGCGTCATTTTGCCGCTGCTGCCCACGGTGCCGTTTGTGATACTCGCGGCCTTCTGTTTCGCCAACAGCTCGCCGCGTCTTGAATTGTGGCTGGTCGAACACCGCGTCTTTGGCATCCATATCACAAACTGGCGCGAACGGCGGGCGATTACCCGGCGCGGCAAATGGGCGGCAACGGTGGCATTCGCGGTCAGCTGCGTGCTGGCATTGCTGTTTGTCAAACTGCCGTGGAACCTCGTTCCCGTTGCTGCGGCGCTGATTAGTGGTAGCTGGATCTGGACCCGCAACGAGCCCGATCCCGAAAAACGGGCTGCGCGCGCGCCTGCCCCGAAAGATTAGTTTTCGCAGCGTTCGCGTCTGTCATTCTCGCGTTCGACTGAAGAGAGGGAAATGTCGCGGCAGCAATGGTTGGAAGAGGTGCCTCGCTGGTCGGGCACGGCACGTCGGGCAGCCTGGTGAATGCGCAGCTATTATCTATTCGGTTATCACTTTTGCCGGATATTTTAACACATAGTGGTTCAGAACGGCCAGGTTGAGCAGATTTTTGAAAGCACAGCCCATACCGTCATTGCTATGCCGGACCACCTCGGCCTCGAGCGCGCCCAGACCTGGCAGCGTGAGCCAGCATAACGTGCCTGGATGTGCGGAAGTCAATGCGTCACAGGCAAATCCGGCGAGCGACATATCGGTCACTTGCACCGGAAAGCCGCTGGAGCAGGAAAATCGCATCCGTGCCGGAATCGCCAGCCGCTGGCGCGGGGCGCATCGGTCCTCTTCGGCTGCAATCGCATAGGGCAGCGTCCGCTGGTCGTCATTCGCAATTGCCGAAGGCGCGCGGGTTATTGAGTCTGGCATGTCAGTCTCCTGAGCCTGGGTTTCGCACTCGGTGGGTGTCGCTCTGGTCCATGAGTCGTTAGCGACGGGCCTATATTGACGATAACGGGTAAACCCCGCCTTCTCCCTAAAGGTAAACAGCCGTCCACTCTTATTTAACCATGTCGCGAGTTTATCCATATTGCGATTTGGCCTATGCTGATAGAATCACGCTTGCCGAAACCGTCATGGGCCGCTAAGGCGCGCAAACCGGCTGTTTCGCAAGGGTGATACGGCCCGTGCAGGAGTGTAGCTCAGTTGGTAGAGCATCGGTCTCCAAAACCGAGGGCCCACGGTTCGAGTCCGTGCACTCCTGCCATTTTTCCCATCAATATACTGAAATCTTCATGACCCAGTTTATTTCCGCCATCAGCCTGATCGTTCCCGACTATGATCAGGGAATCGCGTTTTATGTCGGACTGATGGGCTTTGAACTGATCGAAGATACCGAGTTGTCCGAAGACAAACGCTGGGTGCTGGTTGCTCCACCGGGAAGCACCGAAACCCGGCTCCTGCTCGCCAAAGCTGCCAACGAGGCGCAGGAAGAAGTGATCGGCGAACAGGCCGGAAACCGGGTCTTCCTGTTTCTCGAAACCTATGATTTTGATGGTGACCTTGCTCTGATGGAACGGGCGGGTATCGATATTATCGAAGCACCGCGAGTCGAAAGCTATGGCAAGGTGCTGGTCTTTCGTGATCCGTTTGGCAATAAATGGGACTTGATCGAACGGCACTAATATCCGATGCCGTAGCGTCACTGCATATGGTTGCCTGAACCCCAGTTTTCTGCCATAATTTCTCGATGATCGAGCAAACAACAGCACCCGCTGACGAGACTTTACTGGAGCCCTTTCTGGGCGGCAGAAGTTTCCCGCAATGCTGGGAACAATATGAAACCGACGGCTATGTGATTTTTCCCGGAATCATGCCCGGCGAAGAGGTGGAGCGGCAGCGCGCCGCGCTTCAACCATTCATCGAAGCCGATATTCGGGGGCGTAACGTCTTCGAAGGAGTCCAGTCCAATCGCATCTATGCGATGCTGGGCAAAGACCCGATCTTTGCCGACCTGATTATCCACCCGTTGCAACTGGCTTTCGCGACTCGCGAACTGGGTCGCTCTTTCCTGCTGTCCGCCTGCCTGGCGATAAATTTGCACCCGGGTGAAACCGTCCAGCCCTGGCATATGGACGATGACCATTGCCGCCAGCCGCTGCCGCGAAAGGCGCTGGGTGTCAGCACCTTCTGGACGCTCGATCCGATGACCGAGGATAATGGCGCGACCGAGATCATTCCGGGCAGCCATAAATGGGGCAATGTCGAACTGAACGGCGCCAACAGACCCTCCGATTTCGTGACCAAAGACCGCGGTGACCAGAGCGTCGATCCGGGCGCGCATAGCGGTGCGATCAAGGCTATCATGCCCGCCGGATCTCTGATGATTGCCAAAGGGAATTTATGGCATCGCGGCGGGGCAAACCGCTCCGCTGACACGCGGCTTATCGTCACTCCGCAATATTGTCCAGGCTGGATGCGGCCGCTGGAAACCATGTTGCTCGCTGTGCCGCCTGAGAAAGCGGTGGCCTTGCCGGAGCGCGCCCGGGAATTGCTCGGCTATTCGATTCACGAACCTTTCATGGGCTATGTCGACGGCATGCATCCGGGCAGGACATTGGCCGGTCAAACCGGCTGATTTCACAACCGGTCGTGATCCAGGGAGATGACAGATGAACGCCTTGGAAAGCGACGCGCCGCTGATTGTCTATGTCGACATCAAAAGCCCTTATGCCTTTGCCGCCATCCGTCCGACGATGGCGTTGGAGAAATCGCTGGATATGCGTTTCGACTGGCGGCCGCTGACTCTCGATATCCCGAGCTATCTGGGATCGGCGCGCAAAAGCGAGGGCAAGCTGATCGAAAGCAACCGCAGCGCGGACCAGTGGCAACGGGTAAAATATGCCTATCGTGACGCGCGCCGCTATGTCGAGCGCCAGGGATATATCCTGAAGGGCACCGAGAAAATCTGGGATTCATCGATCGCCAATATTGCTATCCTTTGGGCGATGCAAACCGGCCGTGACCGGCTCGGCGCCTATCTCGAAGCGGTCTATCCGCCCTTTTGGCGGCGCGCGCTGGATATCGAAAATATAGCTGTGGTCGAGGCCTGTCTGGAGCAGGCTGGAATCAATGCTGACGGCTTTGCCGCCTTTCAGCAAGGCGAGGGCCGCGCCCGACATGACGCCCTTCAGGCCCAGCTCCACCTGAGCGGGATATACGGCGTCCCAACCTATGTCTTTGACGGCACGATCCTGTTTGGAAGAGAGCATCTTCCCTATGTCCGCTGGCACCTAACCGGACGCGAAGGCCCGGCGCCCGATATCGCCTACGAGATTGATGTCCCGGAGACGCAGCGATGCTGACCGTCACCATCGATTTCAAATCACCCGCATCCTGTCTCGCGCTCGAACCGACATTGGCGCTGGCGCGGGAAACCGGGGTGCAGATTGACTGGCTCCCTTTCGGAGTCCGTCCGTTTTCCGTTCCCGAAGAGCAATCGGAGGAGACCGTGGGCCAGCGGCACCGCCGGGTCCGTGCCATCGCCCAGCGCAATATCTGGTTGCACTATGCAGCGGTTCAGGGACAACAGATGCGCTTTGCAGAAACGCCTGCCGGCAGCGATGCCGCGCTGGCGGCGATGGCCGGCATTGATGGTGACCCCGTGCCGTTCATCCGCGCCGCTTTTTCCGCTTACTGGACAGAGCAGGCGGACCTTGATGACGAAGCGGTGGTCGCGGCCCTGTTGTCCTCTGTCGAGATGGCCGTTCCCGACCCGCAAAAGGCGCGCGCGAAGCTGCTTTCCATCCAGGCGCAAACGGAAGAAATGGGGATTTTCGAGTCCCCGTCCTATGTCATTGCCGACCAACTCTTTGTCGGCCGGGAACATCTCCCGTGGATACGGTCGCTGATCGAAGCGGTTCCGGTCTCGTAAAATCCCACTCTTTTCTTGCGAATCCGGGAATCTGCGGTTAAAGGGCTGGTTCTTTCCGAAATCATGCATATATCCGAACACGGTCAAACGACTGACACCCGGAGTTTATGCGGAAACCGGAAAGCGAATTTAAGGAATCAAGCATGGCGAAAGTCAATCCAGGCGAATTCATGAATCAGGTCAAGGCCGAGACCAACAAGGTCGTCTGGCCAACTTGGCCCGAGACCGTCCGTACGGCGATTCTCGTACTGATCATGACGACTATTCTCGGATTGTTTTTTCTGGGCGTTGATACGATTTTTAACGGGCTTGTCGCCTGGCTCTTGAGCCTCGCTTAAATCCCACATAGATTTTTAGGTTATTCGCATGGCACGCTGGTACATCATTCACGCTTATTCGGGCTTTGAGCACAAGGTCAAGGAAGCCATTATGGCCGACGCCAAGCGCCTTGGCCTGACCGAGCTGGTTGAGGACATAGAGGTCCCGACCGAGACCATTACCGAAGTCAAGCGCGGGAAGAAGATCCAGTCGGAACG
>NZ_JBATHY010000187.1:0-19555 GCF_049667325.1 Parasphingorhabdus sp.
ATCCACCGCTGTGTCGGCGCCCGACTGGCCGAAATGCAGATCCGGATTCTGCTGGAAGAAATGCACAAGCGGCGGATGCAGGTGAACCCGACCGGCCAACATCGCCGCGTCCATGCCTGTTTCGTCCACGGGTTCCGGGAACTGGAAGTCGAACTTTCAAAATATTGATCAGTTCCCGTTCAGGCGCGATTCGGTAACCAATCCATGGCCTGTTTCGAATAGATCAGGAATATTAAGAAGGATTGCAGATGAAATCACCTGATCGGCGCACCGTGATATCCGGAACACTGGCAGTCGCCGGAGCCTACGGAATGATTAGCCTTTCGGGTCTGTTCAACAATGCAAACGCCCGGCCCAGCGGAACGTTCAAGGTCAATCGGACACCGGAAGAATGGAAGCGGCGGCTGGGCGCATCCCGCTATCGCGTATTGCGACAGGCAGGCACCGAACGCGCCTATTCCAGTCCGTTGGATAAGGAGAACCGCAAGGGCGTCTTTGCCTGCGCCGGTTGCAATCTCGGGGTCTACGGATCAGCAGCCAAATATGACAGCGGTACCGGCTGGCCAAGCTTTTGGAAACCCATTGCGCCGGACCGGATCGGCACCGCGAGAGACTATAAAATTGGCTATGCTCGTACCGAAGTCCATTGTGCGCGCTGCGGCGGGCATCTGGGGCATATTTTCAACGACGGTCCCCGCCCGACCGGCAAGAGGCATTGCATCAACGGGCTGGCGCTGAAATTCTTTCCCGCCTGAACCCGGAAATCAGCTTTCCGGTGCTTCTACCTGCTGCCAGAATTCCAGCTTGATCCCGTCGCAATCGAGGATCCACGCAAATTTGCCATAACCTTCGTCAATCTGACCCAGAATCTCGAGGCCTTTGTCTCTGAGCTGCTCGACATAGGCGTCGAGATCGTCGACCCGCAGGTTGATCATGAATGTTGCCTCGCTGGGTTTCAAATAATCGCTGTCTTTGGGAAAATGACTGATCAGGCTGTACGGCTTGTCCCCTTTCTCGTCCGACCAATTGAGCATCGGACCATATTCCCCGTCCATATCCAGATAGTCTTTGTACCATTGGCGCGTTGCGGCTGGGTCCTTTACCATATAAAAAACCCCACCCAATCCGGTGACCCCTGCCATTCCACTCTCCATGGTTCTGATTTATTGCGACATTTTTATCTTTTTATTTTTTTTACATAACATTATTTACATAGCGTTACGCAACTATTTTGACGTCACTCTCCAAATAATCAATTTGCTGTCCCGAATTTGGACAGGTTGCAGCCAGGTCGGTTTTGCACCTTTGACGAGTTGAGCCCACAGGCCATCCGGATGGGTCTTTGCGTAGATTTCCAGCTCGGCTTCTTCCTCGCAGGCGACGATATAGTGAATATCATGCGCAGCCAGTATCCTGCGCGCGACGTCCGGTCGGGATGTAAAAATCCTGATCTGGTCCGCCATCGCCCTGTCATTGCGATGGTGGCTTGTCGCGAGCACGCTATGCGGGGTCAGCAGCAATATCCGCGGTCCGAAATCGAACGGCGCCACCAGATTGGATTTGGGCAAGCCTTTTAGACGCGCAAGGGAATCGTCATCCTTGCATAGGCTACTGTTGGCGGTTGGTTCAGGTTGCGGCTCTGCCCCTGCGACTCCGTTGAATAGCGCGATGGCGAGCGGCCCCGGCATGATCAGAAAAACGACCGCTGCTGTGGCGAGAATCCGCGATATCGGACGATTGATACCGCGCGCCCATACAAAAGCCTGATGCACAGCCCATGCCATGAACGGCAGGGCAAAGGCCGCTGCGACGGCCGTGGCACGCTGGACGAAGAGGGACAGCAACAATGCCCAGAGAAATGCATAGCCAAGGACGAACAAACCGCTGCGATCAATCTGGCCGGGTTGCGACCGGATAATATATATCAGACTGGCCAGCCCGACGGCGATCGATCCACCAAGCAGGGTCACCATCGTCTTCCAGTTTTGATACCAGATCGGCAGACCTTCGAGGACATTGACCAGCCAATATTCGCGGACCAACGGCTCCATGGTGTTGAACGCACCGCCGATGCATTGCGGGGCAAAGGCATGAAGCACGGCAAGTGCGGCAACAGCGGCGATCGCGATGCCAGTGATCCGCAGGGTGATATTGGGCGGCAAAAATTTGATCGCAGGCAAGATGACAGCAGCACCAGCCGTACAGGCCCATAAATGCGCGGGAGAAAGCGCGTCGCAATAGTTGATCGCACTGTTGAAGCCGCCCTGAGCGGCAAAATATAGCAGGAAACTGGATATCAGGAAGGACAGCAGCGTCCAGAACAGCCGCACACCTTCCTCCGTCTGAAAGACCCAGCGCCAGACAAGCAGCACGACAAAAGCTGCCGACAGCGGCAAGCCTTCTAGCGATATCGAAAGCCACAGCGCGAGCGCCGCTCCCATGGCAAGCCCGCCCTGGCGCTTGTCCGGCCAGAACATCGTCCACAGCGCGGTCAGCGCAAGCACGATCTGCCAGCCATGATGATCCACCCGCATTGGCCGGATCTGTGCGACAATCGGAACTGTGGTCGCCATCAGTGCCGCGGCCAGCATCGCTATCTTGCGATCGAAAACCTGTGCGGTGATTCTGGCAATCAGCCACATGGCGATTCCCAGAGTGAGCAACGGTACGATGACCATCGCCGCTATTTCTGCCGCGTTTACGCCGATCAAAGGTTTGAGCAACAGGAACACCAGCGCCAGCGGCGCTTCAATCCAGCGCGGCCAATGCATCGGCTGGCTGTCCGGCGCGGCAATACGATATTGCGTGGTGTCAAACCAGCTTTGCCCGCCGAGCCAGTCGCGCAGCTGGACCATACGCAGCTGATCGTCCGGATCCCAGCCAATGCCGGTCATGATCTGGCCGCGAGTGACCAGAACGAGCACTGCGCAGACCGCGAGCCAGATCAATACTAATGGCAAGTTGCCACGCAAACGGTTCAAAAATCTTACCCCTTGGGCTGTGAGCCTTTAGCCTTCAAGTAAAGCCACGGAACCCTCTCCGGGTCAAATTGTGAGCGATGATGGCGGTCAAAAAACGGTGGCATATGGTCGCCGACCAGCAAAATATCCGCCTCCGGAAAGTCGCTTGCCGTTATTTCGGCGATCAGCGCCTTGTCGATATCATCGAATATCGAGAACTGGCGGCAGATCATCGGATAGTCGCGGGCCAGTTCGGCCGACACTTTTTCGCAATTGTCGGCGTCGAGATTCTGTTCGGTCGGAACCGGCAAATGGGTATTCAAAGTCAACCAATACTGAAACGTTGGCTGCTTCGCACGTTTCAGATTTTCGGCCAGCATCTGTGGCACCTGACGGTCGCATGCTCCGGCAAACACACCGCCGCACCATTCGGCGCCGCGTTTTTCCAAGTCAGCGGCAAACTCGCGCTTCTGAAAGCCGATCTTGGGATACCAGGTTGCCCGTTTGAAGAAGGGGCCCTTGAAACTGTGAACCGCCTCGGTAGCATAGCCTTTTGCGGCAAGCTGTGCGGGCAGACAATTCAATAGCTCCGGATCGTCGGTTTCGAGCAGTTCATAATAATCACCCCAGCGACCGCACAATTCCCGCATTTCACCCGCTGTGGTGCTGTTATAATAGAGGCTGCTACCCTGGCTGACGTCATATCGCGCCTTGATCGCGCTATCATTATAATATGCGAACAGCTTGTCCGACATTGCCTGATTGTCCTTCGGCAGGCCAAGCGATTCAACCATGATCAACACCAGATGGCGATTGCCATCCGCCCGCGCGGCAAAACCGGTTTTGCTGATCGCCGATTCAAAGGCTGCACCAACCGGTGCCGGCCGGAAATAATGGCCCCGCATCCCCTCGCCGACCGCGGCGTCGGCGCCGACAAGTCCGAAGATCAGCGCTCCGCCCAGCAGAATATGCAAGGGTTTGGAGAAATTCATATCGCGCTTGAGCAGAAACCAGCTGCCGATCAATATGCCGAGCATGACTACCGCAGCGGCGATATATTCTATCGAATTGCTCGGTTTGATCTCGGCGAAAAATTGCAGCGAATAGACCAGAGAGTCCAGCGTCAGGCTGAACAGGCCCGACACGAAAGAGAGCAGCGAATAGACCATCACCCCGACAAAGGCGAACCATTGCACGGCCCGCGGCATCCGTTTGACGATCAAGCCGATAAGGCCGGCCAGCGCGATCGGAATCGCGCGCGGTGGCGCGCCGACCATCCACATGGCCATGAACGGGATATTTGCCAGGACAATCCAGACCAGAGCCCAGTTCATAAATCTGGTAAAATCCGGACTGAAGCGAGGCTTGGCTGCGGACGCTTCGATGGCGATGTCCATATGGCTCACCGGAATACCCCGTATTTACGGGTCAGATATACGGCGAAGAAGCTGACAAACACGGCTGCCGCTTTGGCGACGACCGGTAATATGCCGGCATCAACCAGCCAGCTTACCATGCTGACGGTTATGCCGAGGCCCAGCACCGCAGTTCCGATGAAGCCCAGACGCTGCAATTGCAGTGCCGCGCCATCACGCGCCTTGCCGGGGAAAACAAAGCTGGAGGAGATAATCCAGTGAACGATTATGCCGGCGCTATAGCCTGCCGCCGAAGCCCATCCCGGATCGAACAGCAATGCGACCAATACCATGAACAAGGCGACGTCGAAGGCCAGACTGACGACGCTCGCCAGCAAATAGCGGGTGATCGAGAAACGGTAGAGAACTGCCAGCGGAGCGGGCAGACTGCCCACCCAGACGCCTACGGTTGACCGCCTTTCTGTTCCCCTGCGATCCATTATATCCTATGCCGCTTTCTGTGATTTGTCGTCGGCGGTTTCCGCGATCCGGGTCGGAACATCGCGCATGCTTTCGAGAGCGGCGGCACGGTCTTCACTGATTTCTTCAGCGATGACCTGTTGCGCGCCTTCATCGCCCGCTTCGTGATATTCGGCGTCTTCGTTGACGTTCCAGACATTCCATTTGCGGGTACCGGCTTCGATATTTTCAACCGTCAGCATCGCGGTCATCATCGCGTGATCCTGGTTATTATAGCGGTGCATGCCGTTGCGGCCGACCATATGCAGGGTCGGGAAGCGGCTTTCGAGATCGTCGCGCATCGTGGCGACATTGTCCTCATAACTGTCGTCATAGACAGGATAGGCTTTTTCCTGACGGACAACCGCGCCGCCGACGACATCTTCGGGATTGCACAGGCCGAGGATCGCCATCTCTTTCTTTGCGAGCTCGACAAGATCTTCGTCGGACGAAGACCACAAGCCATCATTTTCGAAACAGAAATATTCAAGTCCGACACAGGCAATATTCTCGTCCGGTACCATTTCGGGCGACCAGCTACGGAAATTCTGCACGCGGCCGACTTGTACCCGGTCATCGTGGATATAGATCCAGTTGTCGGGGAACAGATCTTCCGATTTGACCATGATTGCCACGGTGAGAAAATCGCGGTATTTCAGATCCTGCGCTTCCGGCAAAGATACCGGCAGCGGGTGGATACGGGTTGCAAGCTCGCGCATCGGCGCGCTTGAAATCACATGTTTCGCATTGATGATGACCTCGCCGTCAGCGTTCGACGCGCTCACCCGCCAATTGCCTGTCGAGTCCTGGGCAAGCTGTTTGAGGCTATGGCCCATCAGCACTTCATTGCCCTTGGCCTCGACGTGACGCTTGGCCGCATCCCACATCATGCCGGGGCCGAGGCGGGGATAGCGGAAGGTTTCGAGCAGGGTTTTGACTTCCTGTCCGTCATTGGGTTTCTTGTTGAGACCGAGCGAGCGTTTCAGACCATCGGTGACGGCGTTCCACAAGGACAAGCCCTTGATCCGCTGCGCTGCCCAGTCTGCGGACATCTCGTCGCACGGCATGCCCCAGACCTTCTCGGTATAAGTCTTGAAGAAAATCGAATAGAGCTTGTAGCCGAACTGGTTGACCGTCCAGTCTTCGAAGCTCTTTACATTTTTGTTCGGGAAGACCTTGGCCTTGCCATAGCTCAGCATGCACAAAGTCGAGCGCCAGATGCCGAGATTCCACAAGGCCTCGAAAGCACGCAGCGGGTAACTGTAAAATTTGCCCTCATAATAGATCCGGCTCATCCGCGGACGCTGAATGAAGTCATCGGGCAGAATTTCATTCCACAGATCAACCACTTCCTGCGACTTGGAGAAGAACCGGTGCCCGCCAATATCAAAGCGAAAGCCTTCGTGCTCCACGGTGCGGCTGATCCCGCCGACATATTTCGGGTCTTTTTCGATGACGGTGACCTTGAGACCTTTTTTGCTGAGCAAATATGCGGCGGTCAGACCAGCCGGCCCGGCGCCAATGATTGCTACGTCTACTGGTGAATCTGCGGGCGTTTCCTGCGTCGTCATAAAGTCCGTTCCCTGTCCAAAAAGCGCCATTTGTGGACGCGTTTCATGTTTCAGGAACCGGACTGAACGAAATTGGTTAGCGATAAGTTAACAATGTGGGTAAATTTGCGAATCGCAAGGACTGGTTATTGGTCGCTAATCGGCGGTACCGGCTGGGGCGGCGCATCGACATCCATCTCGTGAACCTCGATGCTGCCGCGCGCGACATGGCTTTTCCGGTAGCCGTAAGCGAAATAGAGCAGCAGCCCGATGCCGCCCCATACCGGCAATACCAGCTTCGCTTCCAGCGGAAGATTGTAAAAGAGCCCCAGACAGCCCGCTATCGCCAGCGGTGCGACAATCCAGACGAGAGGCGTGCGGAACGGGCGATGCCGGCCCGGATCGGTGCGGCGCAGGATCAGCACTGCCACGGCGACCATCAGAAACGCGAACAACGTACCCGAATTGGAGATATCAGCCAATTTTCCGACCGGTAGAAACGCGGCAAAGACCGATACCGCAACGCCGGTAATGGCGGTCACGATATGCGGCGTTTTCCATTTCGGGTGAATGGACGCCAGCTTTTCCGGCAACAGGCCGTCGCGCGCCATGACGAAGAAGATTCTCGTCTGGCCAAACAGCATGATCAGGATCACCGAAGGCAGCGCCAGGAAGGCGGCAATCCCGATGATATTGCCAAAGGCAGGATAGCCGATCGACCGCAACACAAAGGCCAGCGCCTCGTGGCTGCACACCAGAGGTTCCCGGCCCGCGGCTAGCAGTGTCTGGCACTGGGCGGCAAATTCTGTGCTACCGGGTGCGAGTGAATTGCCGGCTGCATCGACAATCGGCTGCGCGCCGACGGTGCCGATCGCACCGGCGGCAACCAGCAGATAGAAAACGGTGCAGATTACGAGACTGCCGATCAGACCAATCGGAACGTTCCGCTGCGGATTCTTGGTCTCTTCTGCAGCGGTCGACACCGCATCAAAGCCGACATAAGCGAAAAATATCGAAGCCGCCGCGCCGACCGCACCAAATCCGCGGCTTTCGCCAAACCAGCCATTGGGCAGGAACGGGTCGAAATTCTGTCCTTGCATCATCGGCAGGGTGAGCACGATGAACATGGTCAGGGCCGCCACCTTGATCGCGACCAGCACTGCGTTGACCTTGGCGCTCTCGCTGGTCCCGACCATCAGCAGCAAGGTCACCAGCAGCGCAATGATCAGCGCCGGCAGATTGATCAACCCGCCCGGCGCATAGCTGCCAATCGTCAGCGCCCTCGGCAATTCGATCCCCGCATTGGCCAGCAGCCCGACAAAATAGCCCGACCAGCCGACCGAAACCGCGCTCGCTGCCACCGCATATTCCAGGATCAGCGCCCAGCCGACCATCCACGCCAGCAGTTCGCCCATCACGGCATAAGTATAGGTATAAGCCGACCCCGAAACGGGCACCATCGACGCCAGTTCGGAATAGCAGAGCGCGGCAACCACGCAGACCAGCCCGGCGATGACAAAGCTCCACATCATCCCCGGTCCGGCCTTCTGCGCCGCCTCCGACGTCAGCACGAAAATTCCGGTTCCGATAACCGCTCCGACGCCCAGCAAGGTGAGCTGAACCGGCCCGAGAGTGCGGGTTAGCGCCTTTTTTTCTGCTGTGGCCAAAATCGCGTCGAGAGGCTTGATACGTCCGAACAAATTGAAAGCCATGCAGCATTCCTATCCCGAAAAACTGCGCATGAATTACGCCGATTTTTACAATGCGCAAGTGGGATTCGTAAAGGGGTGGTTGCGATTATTCTTTGAGTAGAATTGCAGAGGTTTTTCGGAGCCGAATTCGCTGTTTCCCCTTCTCCTTTAAGGGAGAAGGTTGCGCAGACTTGGCAGCTTGCTGCTTAGTCATAACTGGATGAGGGTGCTCCGCCAATCGAGCGGTGATAAATAGAACCAGCGAGCCACAACAAAGGCAGCGCCAAACCAAATTGTGACGACAACAAACGCGGCCATTACACTGCGCGGCTTTATAGCTATCATTTCTGCCGATTTTCGATAATCGGCCATCAATGCAGCCGGTATCATCTTCAGCACAATCGCGATTCCTATTGGCACCAGAATGAGATCGTCAAGATAACCAATTATCGGGATGAAGTCCGGGATCAAATCGATCGGACTCAAGGCATAGGCGGCTACAGTCGCAGCCAGAATTTTGGCCGGTAGCGGCGTACGTTTGTCTCGGGCTGCAACTCACAGTGCAAGAATGTCAAGTTTGAGATTGCGTGCCCAAGTCTTGATCTTCACTTGGTGGATACCGGCACCAAATCGCTTTTTAGATCATTGGGCAACAACGGCTCGCTCAGCAACCGCTCCATCGCTTTCCAGCGCCACACCGAGCCATTGCCCTGCGCCTCGATCCAGTCGCGGACCATTTCCAGGCCGAGGCCATAGTTGATCACATAGCTGCGATATTGTTCGGTGAAATCGGTCATCTGCGCCGCTCGCTCGGGCGAGACCAGTTGATATTTCTGGGTGAGCGCAACAGCTTCATCGCGCGTAATTTCCCCGTCGAGATATTGTTGCGCAATCGTCATCCGCGCGCCGCTGAGCGCCTGTTTGGCAATTTGCAGTGCCCAGTATGCCGCCGCCGTATCGGGATCGAGACCGGCGAGCGGGTAAAGCACGTCGCGCTCGTAATCGAGCCTTTCCTGACCGCTGAACGCCAGCTCGATACCATAATTGGCCGAGCCCTCGGCGATCAGGCTTTGCGGGCTGTAGAGCGGATAGATGGAGAATTCCTGCCAGCCCTGGCCGCGGGTGAGATTGCGCTCGAGCAGCATGTTGTAGACATGATGGCCGGGATAGCCTTCGTGGCAGCCAAGATCGACCGCGCGGCCGATGAAGATCGGCAGGTCGGTGTTGATCTGGATCAGGCTCTGATAATTGCCCTGATAATAATTATAGCCGCTCCAGCTTTTTCCGGTGACAAATTCCATCTTGAAATTCTCGCCCTCGGGCAGATCAAAATGGACCTTGGTCCGCGCCTTGCACTCGGCAATCGCGGTATCGAACACGGTCTTCAACCGGTCCTTGGGGATGATATAGCCATTTTCAAAAGCCGCAACCCGTTCGCTGAGCGGTCCGTAGCCGGGGACGATATTCTCGATCTCCTCGAGCACCGGATCAAATGCCTCCAGCGGCCTCAGCTCCGGTGTCACTCCGAACAGCCCCTTGGCCTCCTCGGCAATGGGAAAGACCTCCTCCTGCATCATCGCATGGCGGGTGAGCGCCGCCTCGAGTTGTGCCGAGAGAAAGCGCGTGCGGGCCTCCGCCAGCGGATCATTGCTGGTCGGCAATCCGTCGAGCCGCAGCATCAGATCGACAATCGCATTGCCCAGTTCGCGCATGTCGCGCGGATCGGTCTTTGCCGCTTCTGCCCATATCGCCGGACCATAATAGGCATCGACATAGCCCGGTTCCTGTTCGCCAAGAGCGAGCGTGAGCTTTACGTAATCGCTGGCGATAGAGCGCAGGTCAATCGATGCTTTCCGGTCACCCGAATTGGCGCTGACCGGGGCGGGTAATGGCTCACCTGCCGATGTACAGGCAGAAACCGCCAGAAAGGCAGATGCGACAAGCCAGGTGTTTTTCACCGGGTATCTTTCAGTTTTCGCGCTTCATCGGTTGGCAAAACCTCAAGCAGCTCTTTTGCGTCGGTTTTGTCGAGCGACTTGAGATGACGATCCTGCGGCGCAAAGCGCAATATGCAGAAACCGACAACAGCCGAAAGCAGCGACCCGCCCAGCACACCGATTTTGGCTTCCTCGATCAACAGCTCATTGCCCGGGAAAGCCAGCGCCCCGATGAACAGACTCATCGTGAAACCGATACCGCAGAGCATCGCCACGCCATAGACCTGCAACCAGCTGGCGCCGCCAAGCCGTCCGGCAAAACCGGTTTTGACCGCGATCCAGACGCTGGCGAAAATGGCGATCTGCTTGCCGAAGAACAGGCCGGCAGCGATACCCAAAGGCAGCGGCGCAAAAATCTGTTCTATGCCAATGCCCTGGAGCGAGACACCGGCGTTGGCAAAGCCGAAAACCGGTACAATCAGAAAGGCGCTCCACGGCGATATCGCGTGTTCGAGCCGGTGGAGCGGAGAATTTTCTGCATCCGGCGAGGTCGGCGTAATCACGATCGGGATGACCATCGCTGCCAATACCCCGGCTATCGTCGCGTGCACCCCGGACATCAGCACCGCATACCAGAGCAGAGCCGCAAAGATCAGATAAGGCCAGAGCTTGAGCACCCCATTGCGGTTCATCGTGTACATGATTGCCAGTATCGCCGCGCTGGCGAGCAGGGCTGCGCCATTGATCTCGGCAGTGTACACGAGCGCAATAATCGCCACCGCACCCATGTCATCGACAATCGCAACGGTGACCAGAAACAGTTTGAGCGACGTCGGCGCGCGCGGTCCGAGCAAGGCCAGCACGCCAATCGCAAAGGCAATATCGGTCGCCGCCGGAATCGCCCAGCCATTATAAAGCGCCGGAACATCCTTGACGATGAAAAGATAGATCAGCGCCGGAACCACCATGCCTGCCGCAGCCGCGACCACCGGCAGACGCCGCCGGTCCCAGGTATTCAGCCGTCCGTCGACAAATTCTCGCTTGATTTCCAGTCCGACGAGCAGGAAGAAGACCGCCATCAGCCCGTCATTGATCCACAAATGCGGCGTCATCGGCCCAAGCTTGCTGGACAGGGTAGGCCCCTTTAACTCGTGCAGAACATGATGGTACATTTCATATAACGGGCTGTTCGCCACAATCATCGCCAGCGCTGCGGCGAACATCAGCAATATGCCGCCTGCTGCTTCGCTTTTCAGGAAGTCCCGAAGCGCTGAATTTCTACCTGTGCGTGGCAATTTTTTGTCTCCTCGGGGGGCGTCTCGTCCGGAATTTCGATTGGCCAGAGTCATGCGCAGGCCCGACCGTAAAATCAAGGCTTGTTCAAACCAATTTCACCTTAGGCTGCGATCAATTCCCGAATATTGGCGGCGATGGAGTAGCTTTTTTCGCGCGCGGCCTGATCAAAGATCGATCCGGTGATGATCAGCTCGTCCGCGCCGGTGCGATCGATGAACCGGTCGACCGCCTGTTTCACCTTGTCCGGCGTCCCGACAGCACTGCCCTGCATGATCTGTTCGATCATCGACTGGGCCTGGGGCGGCAGGTTTTCGCGATAGCCGTCGACCGGTGGCGGAAGCTTTCCCGGATTGCCGGTGCGCAGGGCGACAAAGCTCTGCAGCATCGAGCTCGACAGGAAATCTGCTTCGGCATCGCTGTCGGCGGCGAATATGTTAAATCCGCACATCACATAAGGCTCGCCGAGCTGTTCCGACGGCTTGAAATCCCGTCGGTAGATCTCGAGCGCCTGATCGAGCATCTGCGGCGCGAAATGCGAAGCGAACGCGTATGGCAGGCCCAGCGCCGCTGCGAGTTGCGCGCCGAACAGGCTGCTGCCGAGAATATAGAGCGGGATATTGGTGCCCTGCCCCGGCGTCGCCTGGATACCAAGTCGTTCGTCGCCGGCAAGCAGCGCCTGCAGTTCGATCACATCGCGCGGAAACTCGTTGGCATCGCTGTTGAGGTTACGGCGCAAGGCCTGAGCCGTCCGCTGGTCAGACCCCGGCGCGCGGCCAAGGCCCAGATCAATCCGCCCCGGATAGAGCGCTTCGAGCGTCCCGAATTGTTCGGCAATCACCATCGGCGCATGATTGGGCAGCATGATCCCGCCGGCTCCGATCCGGATAGACTTGGTGCCCTGTCCGATATGCGCCAAGGCCACCGCGGTCGCCGCGCTGGCTATGCCCTCCATGCCGTGATGTTCGGCCATCCAGAACCGCTCGTAGCCATGCGCCTCGCCATGCTGTGCGAGGGCCAGCGACCGGTCCAGCGCGCTTTTGACATCGCTACCCTGCAGTACCGAGGACAGGTCGAGAATTGAAAATTTTACTGGCTTGGTCCCAGAGTCCGTCATTGTCCATTCCTCTTCGCCAATTGTCCCGCGACCTTGATCGCGTAGCCATTCGGAACATTGCGAAAGCCGAGCGTCGGCAAAAGCAGGGTCCATGCGCGGTCGCCACCTGACAAAAACAGTCGCGCGGTATAAAATCCATTGCCTTGAAGCTTCAGCGTCAGCTGCTCCATGCCCGAACCGCTTTGCAATGGCAGTGCCAGCACTCCGTCCTGGCATTCGGCATTGCCGAGCAAGCCCTGCTTGAGGTCGAGCCCGGGAATATTGGCATCGAGCGAAACCCGCACCTGCCCGCTCGCCGACTGGCAGCGGCCACTCGCAAAGCTGATGCTCACACCGCGCAGGTCGATTTCGGATGCCGGCAGCGGCGCCAATTGACGTCCGACACCAAGCACTGTCGTGACATCCTGCACCAGCAGGCTCTTGCCCGCCTTGCCGACCGTCGCGATCAGCCCTCCGTCAACGGCGGTGGCCGGGCGTTCCAGGTCCATCAGCAATTTGCCCGTCAGCAGCGGCAAAAACCGCACACCCGCATCGAGGTCACCCAGAGGAAACGGCCCGATCTGCGCGCCTTCGATCCTGCCGTTCCAGACCGACCCGCTGATCGCCTTGGCGGAGAAGCGCGCGCCTTCAAGACCGGCCATGCCGACAGCGAGACGGAGCGGCAGGAAGAACAAAGCCACGGCGGACACCGCCAACAGGATCAGAAAATATATCAAGACGCGCGGCACCTGCTTTCCTTTGATTCAGAATTCGGGGGTGAACTGGTCGAAATAGGCAAAAACATCCTCTTCCTCCCGGCTAGCGGCATCGCGCCATTTTGGCGCGGATGTGCGATTGAGCAATTTTCCGCGCGGAGACAGGACCAGCACCGTCGGCGTGCCCTTGATCGACTTGATGCCAAAGCGCCGGGCAATATCGATATTGCGATCTTTCTGGCCAACATCGACATAGACAATCTGGTATTTGGCTTCGAGCATCGCGGCAAAGCGCGGCTCGGCAAACCAGCCGGACAGGCCGCGGCTGTCGTGGCACCAGTTGGCTCCCATGACGATTATAAGCCGCTTGTCGGCGAGTGCCGCCCGCGCCAATGCCGCATCGACCTGCTCCGTTGCATTGGCGGATTGATCGAATGGCCGCGCTTCGGGATGCTCGACCGCCGCCTTTTCCGCCTGCACAAGTTGCGGAGATACCGCAGCAGCGATCACCAAAAGCAGAAAGAACAGAAATCGCATCAAATATCGATCAGCCGCGCAAATGGGTTTCGAAGAACGCGAGGCTCCGCTTCCACGACAGCTTTGCAGCTTCCTCGTCATAGCGCGGCGTCGTGTCATTGTGGAACCCGTGATTGACGCCGGGATAGAAATGCACGCTATATTCCTTCTGATGCTCCGACAAGGCCGCCTCATAGGCGGGCCAGCCTTCGTTGATCCGCTCGTCATTGCCGGCGTGATGGATCATCAGCGGCGCGGCAATCGCCGGAACGTCGGCGGCATCAGGCTGGCGCCCGTAATAAGGCACTGATGCGGCGAGATCGGGATAGGCCACGGCGAGCGCGTTGCACACTCCCCCGCCGTAGCAGAAACCGACCGCACCGACCTTGCCGGTCGAGTCGTCGTGATCGCGCAGAAATTCGAACGCGGCGAAGAAATCTTCCATCAGCTTCGCCCCGTCGAGCGTTCGCTGCATCGTCCGTCCGTCATCGTCATTGCCGGGATAGCCGCCCAAAGGCGACAGACCGTCGGGGGCGAGCGCGAGATAGCCGGCCTTGGCCACCCGCCGCGCAACATCCTCGATATAGGGATTGAGACCGCGGTTTTCGTGGATCACCAGCACTGCGGGCAGCTTGCCGGTCGCGCCCGCCGGCTTGGCCATCAGCGCGTTGATTTTGCCATGACCCTCCGGACTCATGTAGCTGATCCGCTCGGCGACAATCGCCGGATCATCGGGTTCGACCTGCGCCGCCCAGGCGTAATTGGGTTGCAACTGGTCGAGGATCATCGCCCCGGTAACCCCGGCGGCAGCAAATTTGCCAGCCTGCCGAATGAAATCCCGCTTCGAGATCGCGCCATGGACATAGCCATCGAATATCTCGAGAATATGGGGGTGAAAATCTGTTGCGCGTTTTCGTTGTGTCACCATGCTATTCCGCTGCCTCCAAAGTCTCGTTTGCCGCTTCGATCTCCGCCGCCTTCGCTTCGACCAGCTTCACAATATGATCGACCATATCCTCGTCCGCGACATGATGGTCGGTGACGCCGGAGAGATAGACCATATGCTTGCCCTTGCCGCCGCCGGTGATGCCGATGTCGGTTTCACGCGCCTCGCCGGGACCGTTGACGACGCAGCCAAGGACCGAGAGCGACAGCGGCGTGCGAATATGCTGGAGCCGTTCCTCCAGCTTCTGCACCGTGCGGATAACATCAAAGCCCTGACGCGCGCAGGACGGACAGGACACGACGCGGACGCCGCGCGTGCGCAGACCCAGTGACTTGAGCATTTCATAGCCGACCCGGACCTCTTCTTCGGGTTCGGCCGACAGGCTGACCCTTATGGTGTCACCAATCCCTGCCCACAGCAGATTGCCGATACCGATCGAGCTTTTCACCGTGCCGCCGATCAGGCCGCCCGCCTCGGTAACACCGACGTGCAGCGGACAATCCACGGCATCGGCCAGCTGCATATAAGCGGCGACCGCAAGGAATACGTCCGATGCCTTCACCGCGACCTTATATTCGTGAAAATCATGGTCCTGCAGTATTTTGATATGATCGAGCGCGCTTTCGACCAAAGCCTCGGGACAGGGCTCGCCATATTTTTCGAGCAGATGCTTTTCCAGACTGCCCGCGTTCACCCCGATGCGGATCGCGCAGCCATTGGACTTGGCCGCGTCGATCACTTCTCGCACCCGCTGGGAAGAACCGATATTGCCCGGATTGATCCGCAAGCAGGCCGCGCCCGCTTCCGCCGCCTCGATTCCGCGCTTATAATGAAAATGGATATCCGCAACGATCGGGACATTGCTCGCCCGGACAATCTGCTTCAGCGCGGCTGTGCTTTCAACATCGGGGCAGGATACGCGTATGATATCGACCCCGGCATCCTCGCAACGGCGGATCTGGTCGATTGTGGCCTTGGCGTCCGAAGTGAGCGTGTTGGTCATCGTCTGCACGGTAATCGGCGCATCGCCGCCCACCGGCACATCGCCAACCATGATCTGGCGGGATTTTCGCCGGTCGATATCGCGCCAGGGGCGCAGCGACGGATTTTCTATGGTCATATCTTTGCTCTTGTCAGAAGGTCCGGTTTATCGGACATATACGCAATCGGCGACACAATGATAAGAGCCAATCGGGAGAGATGTTTGATGATCCGGAATTTACTGGGCCTGTTTGGGTCTACCATATTGCTTTCGGCCATGGCTCCAGCGGCAAGTGCGCAGGACATGATTGACGAGGATGCCCGCTGGTCGATCGCCATTCATGGCGGTGCCGGCACGATCAATCGCGACAAGATCACGCCCGAACAGGACAAGGCCATTCGCGCGGCGCTTGGCAGCGCGCTGGCAGCAGGATCCAAAATCCTCAAAGACGGAGGCAGCGCGATGGATGCGATTACCGCCACCATCATCATTCTGGAAAATGACCCCAATTTCACCGCCGGCAAGGGCGCGGTATTCACCTGGGACAAGACCAATGAACTCGACAGCAGCATCATGGACGGCAGCGACTTGTCGGCGGGTGCCGCTGCCGGGATCAATGGCGCCAAAAATCCGATATTGCTGGCTCGCGCGGTCAAAGACAAAAGCCCGCATGTGATGCTGTCCGGCGAAGGCGCCAACCAGTTCAGCCGCGAACAGGGGCTGGAGCAGGTCTCGCCCGATTATTACGCAACCCCCTATCGCCTCGACCAGATCGAAAAACTGCTTTCCAAAGAAGTTAGTGCTGCCGATGTCGATTATAAATATGGCACGGTCGGCGCGGTAGCGATGGACAGCAAGGGCAATATGGCCGCGGGCACATCGACCGGCGGCATGACTGGCAAGCGCTGGGGCCGGATCGGCGACAGCCCGGTTATCGGCGCGGGCACCTACGCCGACAACCGCAGCTGCGCGATATCGGCAACCGGAGCGGGCGAATATTTCATCCGCCTCGGCGTCGCCCACGAAATCTGCGCCCGCATCCGGATGCGCTGGCCGGTGGCGATCGAGGAAGCCCAGCAGACCGTGCCCAAGGATGAGGAGGGCAATTATACCTATGCCATTCACGCCAGCGAATTCATGCTGTCCGACGAGGAAATCCAGCAGATTGCCGATGACGTGATCGCCGAACTCGGCGAATTGGGCGGTGACGGCGGGATCATCTACGCGACGCCATGGGGGCAGGCCGGTTACAGCTTCAACACCGCCGGCATGTATCGCGGTCGCGCGACCAGCGAGGGCGAGGCGAGCGTGGCGATTTACGGTGATGAGTGATTATAGACAGCTTCTCAATATGTTAACTCCTCAATTCACTTGACTTTTCCGGCCAAGAGGTTTCTATTGTAACCAGCCTCTTGGGGGAGAGTCGCTTTATTCATCCTGGAGCCTACGGGTTGCCTTAGCGGTTGGAGAACCGCGCAAACAGGATGGGACTTACCTATGAAAACGATCAATATTTTGAAAAGCACCGCTCTGGTGCTTGCTGGACCATTGGCTCTGGCAATTGCGTCACCGGCCGGCGCGGAAGAATGGCCGCTCGCACCGGGCGATTATACCGAAGTTACCGGCATCGATATCGCCGACGGCGGTGATCTGGCCTATGCGAAATGGATTGCAACCCAATGGGCTGACAACCAGAAATTTGCGATCAGCAAAGGCTGGATAAAGTCTTACAATATTTACTATAATGTCCATAAACGCCACGGCGAGCCGTCGATGTTTTTGTCCGTAACCTACACCGACTGGGCCGACAATGCCGAACAGGAAGCACGCAATAAGGCCTATCAGGAATATATGAAGCGCAGCAACGCGCAGCTTGATGCAGAATCGGGCGACCGGGCCAAATTCCGTACGGTCCTGGGCACGACGCTATTGCAGGAAGTGACCCCAAGGTAAAAACTGTTTATGAAACAATCGAGGGCAGGCTTCCGACAGGGTCCTGCCCTCTTTACATGCCATATCAATTCCCGCTTCCCCTCCCTTAATCAGTCGGTTAAACCGGCCCGATGATTCAACCTGCACCCTGCTGTCCATCCGGCCTGTCCTACATCGCCGCGCCGCGCTATGCTTGCGCCATGATGAGTCGTGGCGCCTCCCGCCGGATCGGCGCGGCTAGCACGGAAGGTCACACTCGGCGCCACTACGACCTGCCAGAAATCCTCGGTTTCTGCGGGTTCCAGCCAAAGGTCACAGAAAATAAAAACCTGTTTTTCCTGTAAACCTGATCGGACCCAAATATGACATGGAAACCCGAACTCGACGAACTGACCGAGCGCCAGCGGCTCGCCGAAAAAATGGGGGGCGAGGAAAAAGTGTCTCGCCAGCATGGCCGCGGCAAGCTTGACGCGCGGGCACGGATTGCCGGGATTGTCGACGAAGGCAGCTTTCGCGAGATCGGCAAGATCGCCGGACGCGGCACCTATGCCGAGGACGGGTCGTTCGAAGATTTCGCGCCGAGCAATCTGATCTTTGGCCGCGCCAATATCGAAGGCCGCCCGGTGGTCGCCTCCGCCGATGACTTCACGGTGCGCGGCGGCGCGGCCGATGCCGCTCTGCACCGCAAATTCACCCAGTGCGAGAAAATGGCCCATACGCTAGGCATTCCAATGATCCGGATGATCGATGGCACTGGCGGCGGCGGTTCGGTCAAGAGTCTGGAAGATATGGGCTTCACCTACGTCCCTGCGGTTCCCGGCTGGGAAGATATTATCAAGAATCAGGACACTGTGCCGGTGGTCGCGCTGGCTCTTGGACCGACGGCGGGCATGGGCGCGGCGCGCACCGTCGCCAGTCACTATTCGATCATGGTCCGCGGGCTTTCCCAGATATTTGCCGCCGGCCCTGCGGTCGCCGCTGCAATCGGCGATGATCTCAGCAAGGAAGAGCTGGGCGGATCGGACATTCACACAACCAATGGCGTGGTCGACGAGGAAGTCGCCAGCGAAGCCGAGGCCTTTCTCACCGCTCGCAAATTTCTCTCCTACCTGCCAAGCAATGTGAACCAGCTGGCCGCGCGCACCGAAAACCGGGATCCCGTCAACCGCAAGGACGAAAGCCTGCTCTCCGCCGTGCCGCGCGCAGACAAGCAGGTCTATTCTATGCGCAAGATCATGGACTCTGTCTTCGACGAAGGTTCGGTATTCGAAATGGGCAAGCGCTGGGGCCGCGCCGCGATTACCGCCTTTGCCCGGCTCGACGGCTGGCCGGTCGCGGTGCTCGCCAATGATCCGTCTTTTCTCGGTGGATCGTGGGAAGCCAAATCATCGGAAAAAGTCGAACGCTTTGCCAAGCTGGCCGAACAATTTCACCTGCCGGTCGTCCATCTGGTTGACAATCCCGGCTTCATGATCGGCGGCGAGGCCGAGCGCACTGGCACCATCCGCTATGGCGTGCAGGCGATGAACGCGGTCTACAAGGCGACCGTTCCCTGGGCCAGTGTCATCGTCCGCCGCGCTTATGGCATCGCGGGCAGCGCGATGAGCAATGCCGAGAATTTCCAGTATCGCTTTGCCTGGCCAAGCGGTGACTGGGGCTCGCTGCCGATCGCCGGTGGTCTGGAGGTCGCCTATAAATCGGATATCGAGAACTCCCCCGATCCCGAAGCCCGGCTGGCGGAGATCAAGGCCAAACTCGACAAGGTAACCTCGCCGTTCCGCACCGCCGAACAGTTCAGCGTTGAGGATATCATCGATCCACGCGATACAAGGCCGCTGTTGTGCGAATTCGCCGATCTGGCTTGGCGTAGGCTACAGGCCAATTGACCGCTTTCGTCAAACGCCAATCATCGATATGTAATCGTCGACCATGTTAAAGTTCTGGACTCTCGCCCTGCTTTTGCTTTTGCCCTCGCCCGCTTTGGCCTGGGGTGAATTTGCCCATCGCCAGATCGCCGCAATTGCGGATGCCAATATCCATCCGGATACAAAATCAAGGATGA
>NZ_JBATHY010000188.1:0-14835 GCF_049667325.1 Parasphingorhabdus sp.
GGCGGGATATGGAATATAATGAAGAGTAGATGAGACCGGCATATCGAAACCCTATCACAACCAGCGCGTTGTAGGACAAGCCTTTTTACCCGCTGCACCAGAGCGCATGTGCCGAGTCATTGTTCCAGACCGAACAGACCCCACCCACATCCTCATCGAACAACGTCCACCTCGGCAAGTTAAGGAAATGCACTAGGATGATTTGATATCGGGCTTAGAAAGACCGATTGCTTTTATTCGCCCTGCCGGGTGATTGCGTCGCTATCACCCATAAAGGTGATTGAGTCAGCGCGTTTCGAGGTCCAGAAGCAATCCACGCTTGACGCGTCTTTCATTTTGAACGGAACAATCATGATAAACAAGTTTCGGAAAATCGCAGCCCTTGTTGCAATGGCAACCTTTGCGGTCCCCGGTCATACGGCATCCGCAGAACCGGACACGAACGGAGGAAATTCTATGGAAAAAGTTACCGGTATCGGGGGCTTGTTCTTCCGGGCTGACGACACACAGGGTCTGGCGACCTGGTATGCAGACAATCTCGGCATTATACCGGTTCCCAAGGATTATGAATCATCTTCGTGGCAGCAGGAAGCAGGGCCGACGGTTTTTGCGCCTTTCAGCCGCAACACCAAATATTTTGGCGACATGGACCAACAATGGATGGTCAATTTTCGCGTGAACGATCTCGACGCGATGGTCAGCCAATTGCGAAAAAATGGTAATGAAGTGGAGGTTGATCCAGAGGTTTACCCCAATGGCCGATTTGCACGCACCCATGACCCCGCAGGCACTCCAATAGAATTGTGGGAACCGCAAAAATAGCGAGAGTCGAACTAGAACAACTGTTACCGAGCGACCCCGAAACGCAAAAAGTGCATGATCCTTTTGATGAAGATTCCGGTAGCAGCAGCCACCGCTGCTATGAGCGATGGATTAAGCTAGTTTCAGTTGCGCTTCCCGATCAATCCCGCGGGGACACGTCCTGTCGTGATATGTTTGGCACCTCGGCCAACCGCCACGCGCGTTACTTCACTCTGGTCCGCTATTGAAACAAACGAGACATTGTCGCTGCGCGTATTGGCCAGAAGACAATGGGATCCGTCTTCCGAAAACGCAGCCCAGCTGGGCGCGTCTCCCACGTCTATCGTCGCCTTCAACGTGAGACTTTCTGCATCTACCAACGCGGCATAGTCGGACGCCCGTCCGGCAACGCAGAGCGTGGTTTCATCGGCTGACAATGCCAGCCCATGATGGGGAGCCTCAAAGTCCCAGTCGTCTTTTGTGACGCCCGGTTTGACCGGCAAATCGATGCGCTTCGTCTGGACATCGGTCTTCAGATTGCGAGCAACGATCGCGTGGGTATTTGAAAGCTGGGCGTAAAGAGTGTTTCTTTTTTCCGATATCTGAAACGGCCTGACCCCGGATTCAAATATATGCTCCTGCAAGATGCGCAGGGATTTGGCATCAACGACGGTCACGCGATAAGCCTTGCCATTTGCGTTGCGCTCGGTTTCGTCCGTTTCCATGTCACCCAGACTGGCGGCAAACACCTTGCCGCCATCTGCACTGACATGGACGTCATGTGGCCAATCGCCGGTTTTGAAATGACCCTTTTTCTCGCCGTTCCGCGTATCCAGCACCTCGACGATATTACCGCCCCGGATAACGGCCGATACAAACAGTCTTTTTCCATCGGGAGATATGTCCATATGGTCGGACCTTATGCCGGCTATCGGCGTTCGCCAGAGAATATTGCGGGTTCGCAAATCTATTGCGACCACGTCCGCCAGAAAACCGCGGGAGACGAATAATACCCGCCCGTCCCGCGACAGATCGCTGTCCTGCGCATAGTTCATGCCGCCCTGTTTTTCTGCTATGGATTGCGCTATCGACTGGATTGGGTCCCTGAAGAAACTCACATTTTTTCCATCAGGAACGACGTCAATTTCGTCGATGACCTGCATGCTATTGATATCAATCAGGCTGATCGTCCCGCCTACCGCGTTCGCCACGAACGCAATTTCCCGGCCATCCGCGGTCGGGGCACCCGAGGATTCCAACGGGCCGGTTCCAAAATTTCCTTCCTGCCACATTCTCAGGCCGGAAAAAGACACACCGCCGATGACAACCGCCAACAAATACCATTTCAGTTTCATAGCCCGCCCCTGTTTCTACCTATCGTGGGATAGAATGCCGATTTGTTCGGGAATTAACACAGAAAAACTGTTGAAGGACGTCAATCGGGTTTTGGAAGGCACTCATCCCTGCCGGTGACTGCCCGGAGGCAGCGGTACCAGATAATATAAATGCTACCTCGCCGATTAATCGATCCCGGTTCTGGCCGTTATTAGTTTTGATCGATGAATCATCGGATATATTCCAATTCGAATTGGCACGTCCCCACACTGTCCAATTCGATGCGGCCTAGACCCATATTTCCGAGCGTCGATCTAGCGGGTCGGGTTGGCTGGTCCCTTCCTGACCCGCTTTCTATTCAGCCCACATATTGAGCCACGGCGCCATGATCAGAGCGACCTGCGGATGCGTTCGTTTAGTCTGCGAATTCGTGGAGAAGGCAATATCTATCAATATAGGCAATGCCCAGAAACCAGCAATTACAGCAATTTTATATGGGAACTGCTTAGCCCGACAATTACGGCAGATATCCGGTCATGAACATTGAATTTCTTGAACAAACGTCTGACATAGGAGTCGACCGTATCTTCCGAAATAGCCAGAATGGTCGCCATTTCGCCATTCGATTTACCGCGCGAGATCCAATATAAAACCTCGCTTTCGCGCTTGGACAGGGCTCTTGTAGAGTCATCAGCCTGATTTATGATTGCGCAGACTCTGCGATGGCAAGACTGGGCAATGCCGACCAACGGCCTGACAACCTTCTCATCTTCCGACGAGATGTTTTTGCCAAAATTCATAGAAAAATAGGAATTTCTGCTTTGTGGGCCGAACAGTGGTACGGCAACCCCATCTATAAAGCCCAGTTCCTTGGCCTTATTCACAAATTTCCGGTGCTTTTCTGTCAATTTTTGATCGGCAATAACCTGTTGCCATGTCATTACATGGCCGGCAGCCATCACAAAGTCAGGGATGGGGTCGGATTCCATAAATTCCGGGTCCAAGTAAGTAGATACTATTTCTTCCGGATATCCGAAATGAGTGACCGATGAGTGTTTTGACACCTGGGAATAAAAAGGCGGCGTGGCGTGATAGGACATGGCGGTGACGCCTTCGCCCTTCAATTTAGTGAACAGCTCGTTCAGTTGTGACCAGACTGAGTCACTTTCATCTACCGGATTCCATTTGAACACCAAAATCTTACCACGCTTCTACAGTCGAGCGCCCCTCAACGACGACTAATTATTTTTTCGTCATGCCTTTTTGAGATGACGTCGTTCCAGCAGGGGTATCACGGTGGCATCGATCCCGGATAGGATGAATATGCCATGTTGGTCGTTTGGTCGGTCCGTTACCAATAATACGCACTTTTCGGGACAATCAGCGTGTGTAACGTGGGAGCGTGACATGCCAAATCACCATCTCTGTTGTATAAATGAACAGAATTTACAATTAATGTAACAGAGAATGTGAATGATATGCTGTCAGAAATTGAAAGAATATTTCCGAATAATTGCAAGAATATGAAGATCGATATCAATGATATAATTTCTGTGAGAAATAATCGCAGTAAATTATTCAATCATCAATATTTTACCAACAAATTCTGGGATATAATATTGATATTATATGGCCACGAAATCAACGATTCTGCAATCAATGCTCAGGGGATTTCAGAAAAGCTCGATATCAATTATGACTCTGTTCTGAGGTATCTGGCTATATTGTTCGATGACGACATTATCTGTGCGTTTGACGGGATGGCGGAAGATTCCCTTGATCTCGGCCAGGACAATTTATCGCTAACCCGGCTCGGGTTCGAGAATGCCGGAACCGTCATCCAGCAAACGCGCCGCATTTTTGCTCAGAATTAACAACACTTCCGCTGATGTATCCGCAATCGCGCACAGGGTTCGCGGTTTGACTGCCCGATTCGGCATCGCGGTACAATCGGGCCATATCGTCAGCGATTCCGCCGATGGCGCGGCTTCACTCGGTCAAATCTTCCCACGCATCTTTCAGTTTCCCGAAAAAACCGGTTGAATTGGGCGTCTCGTCGCCGGTTTCGGTTTCCTGGAACTGGCGCAGCAAATCTTTCTGCTGCTTGGACAGCTTGGTCGGCGTTTCGACTTCGATCTGGATCACCATATCGCCATTGCCGCGTCCGCGCAGGACCGGCATGCCGGCGCCGCGCTGGTGGATTTGCTTGCCGCTCTGGATTCCTGCCGGAATGCGAATTTCATGTTTTTCACCGTCGAGACCCGGAATGGTGATTTCACCGCCCAGAGCCGCCAGAGTGAAGCTGATCGGCGCGCGGGTGAACAATGTTGTCCCTTCGCGCTCGAAAATATTGTGCCGAATCAGGTGGATGAAAATATAGAGATCGCCGGGAGGTGCGCCGCGCGCGCCAGCTTCGCCCTTTCCGGAAAGACGGATACGCGTGCCGGTATCGACACCCGCCGGGATATCGACTTCAAGCGCCTGCGGTTTGTCCACCCGGCCTTCGCCATAACAGACGTGGCACGGGCTTTCGATCACTTCACCGCGTCCCTGACAACTGGTGCAGGTGCGTTCAACCACGAAGAAACCCTGCTGAGCCCGAACTTTGCCGTGACCCTGGCAGGTGCCGCAACGCTGCACGCCGGTACCCGGTTCAGCGCCGGAGCCGTCGCATTCGTCGCAGCCTACCGAGACATCGATTTCGATTGCGGTATGTTTTCCGTGAAACGCATCTTCCAGCGTGATTTCCAGATCATAGCGCAGATCCGCGCCGCGCGCAGGGCCGCGTTGCTGCTGCTGGCCGCCAAAGCCGCCGCCGGCCCCGCCACCGAATATGGTTTCGAATATATCGCCGATATCATTGAAAGCCGCGCCCGCAAAACCGTTGCCGCCGCCAGCGTTATTGCCGCCGCCATTGGTGAACGCCGAATGGCCGTAACGGTCGTAGGCCGCGCGTTTTTGCGGGTCCTTCAAAACGTCATAGGCTTCGCTGATCGACTTGAATCTGGCTTCTGCATCAGCATCGCCGGGATTCTTGTCCGGGTGCCATTGCATCGCCAGTTTGCGATAGGAAGATTTCAGCGTGGCGCCATCGCAATCGCGCGATACGCTCAGCTGTTCATAATAATCGGTTTCGGATGCCATATTCATGCTTCCCCCAAAGCGAGAAGATCGTCGCCCCGGCAACGGCCGGGGCCGCTGGCATTAATCGCCAGCGGCTCCCGCCCGAGCGGGAGCGACGGTCCCATTTTTACTCAGCCGCCTTGGCGTCTTCTTTTTTGTCTTCGTCATCAGAATCGTCAACTTCCGAAAACTCGGCATCGACAACATCATCGTCAGCCGCTTTGGCCGCAGCATCTGCTGCTGCCTCGTCACCGGCGTCGCCACCAGCGGCCTGTTCGGCTTCATAGATCTTCTGACCCATTTGCATGGAAACCTGCGCCAGCGCTTCGGACTTGGTCTTCATCGCTTCGGGATCGCCACCTTCGATGGCTTCCTTGGTTTCCTTGACCGCCGCTTCAATCTGGCCTTTGAGCTCAGCGTCTATCTTGTCGCCATGCTCTTCAAGCTGCTTCTCGGTGGTATGGACAAGGCTTTCCGCGTTGTTCTTGGCTTCCGCCTCGGCACGCCGCTGCTTGTCTTCTTCCGCAAATTTCTCCGCATCCTGCACCATCTGGTCGATATCGCTATCGCTGAGGCCGCCGGAAGCCTGGATCTTGATCTGCTGTTCCTTGCCCGTGCCTTTGTCTTTCGCGGACACGTTGACGATGCCGTTGGCATCAATGTCAAAGGTCACGTCGATCTGTGGCACGCCGCGCGGTGCAGGCGGGATACCGACCAGATCGAACTGGCCGAGCATCTTGTTGTCCGCCGCCATTTCGCGTTCGCCCTGGAAGACGCGGATCGTCACCGCGCCCTGATTGTCATCGGCGGTCGAATAGACCTGCGACTTCTTCGTCGGGATCGTGGTGTTGCGGTCGATCATGCGGGTGAACACACCGCCGAGGGTTTCGATACCCAGCGACAATGGGGTAACGTCGAGCAGAAGAACGTCTTTCACATCGCCCTGCAATACGCCTGCCTGAATGGCTGCGCCCATGGCAACAACTTCATCCGGGTTCACGCCGGTATGCGGCTCCTTGCCAAAGAACTTCTGCACCGTTTCGCGAACAAGCGGCATGCGGGTCATACCGCCAACCATCACGACATCGTCGATGTCCTTTGCTTCAAGACCGGCATCCTTGAGCGCCTTTTTACAAGGATCAAGCGTCCGCTTGACGAGATCGCCAACCAGCTTTTCAAGATCGGAGCGGCTGATCGCCTTGACCAGATGTTTCGGTCCGTTCTGGTCCGCGGTAATGAACGGCAGGTTGATTTCGGTCGTCTGCGCACTCGACAGTTCGATTTTCGCTTTTTCGGCAGCTTCTTTCAGACGCTGCAGCGCAAGCTTGTCCTTGGTCAGGTCGATGCTTTCGGCTTTCTTGAAGTCAGCGGCGAGAAACTCGACCAGCTTGGCATCAAAATCTTCACCGCCCAGGAACGTGTCGCCGTTGGTCGATTTCACTTCGAAAACGCCATCGCCGATTTCGAGGATCGAAATATCAAACGTACCGCCACCAAGGTCATAGACCGCGATGGTCTTGCCGTCATTCTTGTCGAGCCCATAAGCCAGAGCGGCCGCTGTCGGCTCGTTGATGATACGCAGCACTTCGAGACCGGCAATCTTGCCGGCATCCTTGGTTGCCTGACGCTGGGCGTCGTTAAAATAGGCCGGGGTGGTAATCACCGCCTGGGTTACGGTTTCGCCAAGATAGGCTTCGGCCGTCTCTTTCATTTTCTGCAAAGTATAAGCAGAAATCTGGGACGGGCTGTAATCTTCGCCGCCGGCTTTCACCCACGCATCGCCGTTTGAGCCCTTGATGATCTCATAGGGGACGAGTTCCATGTCTTTCTTGGTCATCGGATCATCGAACCGGCGACCGATCAGACGCTTCACTGCAAAAATCGTGCTTTCCGGATTGGTGACAGCCTGGCGCTTGGCCGGCTGACCGATCAGACGCTCGCCGTCCTTGGTGAATGCAACCACGGACGGGGTCGTCCGTGCGCCTTCCGCATTTTCAATTACCTTTGGCTTTCCGCCATCCATAACGGCAACACAGCTGTTGGTGGTGCCCAGATCGATTCCAATAACTTTACCCATAAATCCCTCAATCAATTTTCTACAATTAGCAAAATTGCCGCCCGGCCCTTGTCAAATGGCACCGCTACGGCTTCGCAATGCGATATAGGTGGCATTTTTCTTGGCACAAGCCTTCGGACATCCTACATTTGAAAAATCAACGCAAAACAACCATATCGGGACAGGTTTGCAACGGTTTAACGAGGTATCAGAATGAACAAGATCTCCATCATGCTCGCAGCATCCGCATCGCTATTGCTGACCTCCTGTGGTCAGGGAGACATTCTCTTCGCCGACCAAGCAGTGGTCAATCTCTCTCCCGTGGAGGGCAATCCGTCTGCTGGCTATATGGACCTTCATGGCGGCCGTATTGATGTCGAACTGGTAGGCGTCACTTCAGACGATGTATTGCGGATGGAGATGCACGAAACAACGGAAGAAAACGGCGTGACCAGCATGGCGCCACTCAAATCGATTCCGGTACCGGCCGGAAAAACGGTAAAGCTGGAGCCTGGCGGAAAACATCTGATGATCTGGGGAGTGGGCCAATATTCCAGGCAGCGTGGGTCGCTGAAGATGATATTGATCTATTCCAACAACGACCGCATCGAAATTGATGCTGTGATCAAAAATGCCGGCGAGGCTGCCCCGGCTGCTGAATAATCGGGTAATAAAATGACCGGCCGTGCGCTGACCCACACGGAAATCGGACTGTGCCGGTCGATTTTCGGACAAGCGATCGACTATGACCGGGTGACTGTCTTCAACCGCAAATGGTGGCCGTTTCAGCATCCCCGCGTCACCATGGCGCCCGATGGCAATCTCTGGTTTCATCCCAAAAGCAATCTATTCTGTGACGATTTTTGCGGCTCGTCGCAAAATGTGCAGGCACTTTTCATTCATGAAATGGTCCATGTCTGGCAGCACCAGCAGGGCGTATTTCTGCCATTGGCGCGCCATCCATTCTGTCGCTACGATTATGAGTTGCGGCCGGGCAAGGCGTTTGCCGAATTCGGCATTGAACAGCAGGCCGAGATTGTCAGCCATTATTTCCTGTTGAAACGGGGCGCCCGATTGAAAAACGGCTATAGCATCGATGATTATGGCGGATTATTGCCTTTTTAGAACGTCATGCAGGGATGCACAGCGACAGCCCCTTGCGAACCGGCTGGCGGGTTACGGCAGCAATCCCAGTTTTGCGCGCATCATCCAGCGGGCCAGCATCAATACCGCGACCACACCCAGTCCCCCGGCCAGTCCGGTCCAGATACCGACACCTTCCCAGCCCTGCCAGAAGGCCAGACTGGCACCGAGCCCGATACCGATGAACCAATATCCCATCAGCGCGAACAGCATCGGCACGGTGGTGTCGTGCAGCCCGCGCAACATGCCGGCCCCGACAACCTGAGCGCCGTCGACGATCTGGAAAATTGCGGCAATGGCAAGAAAACTGACGCCCAGTGCCGCGACTTCGGCATTGCCCGGCGCGCTGGCATCGATGAACATCGAGATCAGAAAATCGGGAGCCAGGACAAATACCAGCGCCATCGCCGCCATGAACGATGTGCCGAGCACGAAACTGACCCAGCCCGCCCGTTTGATGGCAGCGTGGTCTTTCCGGCCATATTGAATGCCGACCCGTACGGTAGCCGCCTGTCCCAGGCCCATCGGAACCATGAAGGTCAGCGCGGCGAGCTGTAACGCACTCGCATGGGCCGCTACGGACTCGGTGCTGATCAGACCCATGAGCAGGGCTGCAAAACCGAATACCGAGCCTTCCAGACCCATGGTGATCGCAATCGGCAGGCCGAGCTTCCACATCGCCCGAAAACGCTGCCAGTCGCTGCGCCAGAAACGCCCGAACAGATGATAGCGACGAAACCGCTTGTGACGCCAGACAACGAGCGCCATGCCACCGAACATCAGGACATTGGTCATCACGCTGCCGATACCGGCGCCGACGACGCCAAATTCCGGAACTCCAAACTTACCGAAAATCAGCGCATAGTTGAACAGCGCATTGGCCAGCACCCCGATGATGCTGATGATCAGCGCCCAAACCGGCTGTTCCAGCGCGGAAATGAAATTGCGCAGGATGATGAAGAACAGAAACGGCAGGATCGACCACATATAGGCGCTGATATAGGTGCCCGCTATTGCCGCGAGGTCCGGCTGCTGGCCGAAAAACAGCAATAGATTTTCAGTGTTCCAGAGGATGATCCAGAAGGGCACAATAACCGCTGCGGCGGCCCACATCGCCTGTCGAAAGGTCCGGCGCACATCGCGGACGCTGTTCTGCATCCGGCCAATTTCCGTGGCCATCATTGGTGCAGAAGCGGTGATAAGCCCCATGCAGAAAATTGCCGCGGTCATCGCGAGATTGAAACCGAGCGTGGCACCGGCTAGTTCACGTGCGCCCAGCCAGCCCAGCATCAGTACATCGGTGGCCCCGATCAGCGCCATCGTGAGGTTCGACAGGATCAGCGGCCAGGCAAGCGAGACCGTGGCGCGCAGTTCATGCCGCCAGGGGTGTTGCTGTCGCAGGCTAGGGAATGCGCCGGTCATCGGCGCGCGTTAGCCCAAGGCGGGCCGCCAAGCCAGTGAAAGCGCGCTTTATCCTAAAAATCCGAAAATTTATCTCGGGTCTTGAGGATAGCCCCGCGTTCCGTAACAATCATCGTCCAGCCGTCCGTTACGGTCATAGCCGTCGCAGCCGTCGTTTTTGTCGATGAAATAGCCGCCAGCCGCGCCTGCTGCTGCACCAATAGCGGCACCCGTCAACACATCGCCTCCGGTAATGGCTCCAATGGCCGCGCCCGCCGCAGCGCCCGCACCCGCGCCTTCGGCCGCGTAATTTCCGGCACAAGCCGAAAGGCTGATCGCGGCTGTTCCAGCCAGCGCCAGTTTACTTACATGTTTGATCATCATCCTACTCCTCAAAATTTACGCCACTGCGGAGTAAACACGTCAGCTTGCGGATGGTTCCTGAACGCATGGTCGTACTGGGACGAAGCGCGTCATCAGCGCGACCAACAGGGCCGGCGAGCGAGTGTGAAATTCGATTTGCCCCATCTGCTTTCATTTGATACCATCCCCATATTGAGCAAGCGGCCCAACCCGCGCTTGCCCAAGTGGTGACCCTATGAAATTGTCAGATTATGATATGTCCGCTTCGCGCGGATTTCTTTCGCATTTCGAAATTGTCGATATTGACCTTCCCGATATTTTTGTCCCCGTCCTGGCCGCTGCGGAAAATCTGTCCGGGCTGATGACCACAGGCCGCGTCCAGCACTGGCTGGAACAACTGCCCGCGCTCGATCTCGAGGAATGGGCGGCCAATGCACCGGAAGAACAGGTTCGCGTGGCGATGGTCCACTATTCCTTTCTGGTCCAGGCCTATGTCTGGGGCGAAAGCGAAGCGCCGACCGCCCTGCCCGCCAATCTTTCACGTCCGATGGTTGCGCTGGCCGAGCGCCTCGATCAGGCGCCCTTGCTGCCCTATAGCGGCTATGTGCTCGACAATTGGGCGCGACTGGACCGGACCAGCCCGATCGCTCTCGACAATGTCTATATGGTCCAGAATTTCTATGGCGGAGCGGATGAAAACTGGTTTGTCCTGATCCATGTCGCGATCGAGGCAGCCGCAGGCCCGCTGCTCGACATCGCCTGCCAGCTGGTCGAGTCAGCACGCGCGGAAGACACCGGCAGAACAACGGCATTACTCGAAGAAATGAACGGTCACTGGGATACAGTAAACGCGATATTCGACCGGATGCCCGACCGCTGCGATCCCTATATCTATTATCAGCGGGTCCGGCCCTATATTCACGGCTGGGCCAATAATCCGGCGCTCCCCGATGGCCTGGTTTACGAAAGTGTCGAAAAATATGAAGGCAAGGGACAGGCGTTCCGCGGCCAGACCGGGTCGCAAAGCTCGATCGTGCCAAGCATGGATGCACTGTTTCAGGTAATTCACGGTAACGACCCGCTGCGGAGCTTTCTTGACGAGCTGCATGCCTATCGCCCAGTCCGGCATCGCCGCTTCATCGAGGATTTGCGTGAACAGAGCAAATTGCGGGAGTTTGCGATCGCCAGTGGCGATGCGGCGCTGAAAAAAGCTTTCAACGCCAGTGTCGAGCAAGTCGCGCGATTCCGGACGCGGCATCTTGAATATGCAGCAAGTTATATCAACAAGCAGGCTGCCAATGGCAAAGGCAATGATACCGAGGTCGGTACCGGCGGTACACCGTTTATGAAATATCTCAAAAAGCACCGCGATGAAAACCGGGCACAGACTATTTGAATAAGCTGTAACACGCGGTTAGGGCTGAACTGGTCAGAGCCCGTTTCTCGTTTTCCGAAAAACGTCCTTTGACGGGCTTTGGCGTAACGGGGAACGGGTAGAGACATGCTTTCGGCAATCGGACTAATCGGCGGGCTCGGGCTGCTCATCTGGATGACGGTACGCGGGGTCAATATATTGATTGCCGGGCCGGTTGCGGCGGCGGTCGTGGCCTTGACCAGCGGGATTGCCTGGCTGCCACCGCTGGCCGTGGAAGGTGCGCCGGATTTTGCCACCGCCTATATGGACGGCTTTGTCGGCTTTTTCAAAAGCTGGTTCTTCATGTTTCTGCTCGGCGCGATTTTCGGCGAGATCATGGGTGCCAGCGGGGCCGCCGCGAGCGTGGCCCACTGGATCATCGAGAAGATCGGGATCAAGCATGCGGTGCTCGCCGTGGTGGCGGCTTGCGCTGTGCTGACCTATGGCGGAGTCAGCGTGTTCATCGTTTCGTTCAGCGTCTATTCGCTTGCCGTGCATCTGTTTCGCGAAGCAGATCTGCCGAGACGGTTCATCCCCGGGGCACTGGCATTTGGTTCGGTGACCTTCACCATGACCAGCGCCGGATCACCGGAAATCCAGAATTTGATCCCGATGGAATTTCTCGGCACCACTGCTTATGCCGGCTGGCAGGTCAGCCTGGTCATAGCGCTGTTTATGGCGGTTACCGGACATTTCTGGCTCAACCATATGGTCCAGCGAGCGGTGGCGAAGGGGGAGCATTTTGTTGGCCGCGAGACGGATGATCACAACACCGATTATGGCAATTTGCCTGCGCCCCTCCTGTGCATCCTGCCACTGGTCGCGGTGCTGACGATCTTCCTGATCTTTCAATATCCGCAGGATATGGGACCAATGTCCGCAATCCTGCCGCAGGAGTCGCTCGACCAATGGGCGCTGGTCGCAGCGCTGGGTTCTGGTGCAGCGGTGGCCCTGATGATCGGTTACCAGAAGTTGAAATCCATGCCCGAAGCCTTTTCGCGCGGTGCATCCAGCGCAGTGGTCGCGATCACCAACACCTGCGCTGTGGTCGGATTTGGATCGGTCGCCAAATTGTCGCCGGCGTTCCAGGAAGCTCTGGTCATTGTACAGAATATCCCCGGCAGCCCGCTGATCGGCGCAGCGGTTGCGGTGACCGTCATCGCCGGTCTAACCGGTTCAGCATCAGGCGGCCAATCCATCGCCCTGCCCCTGATAGCGCCCCATTATCTTGATGCCGGAGCCCAGCCCGACGAACTCCACCGGGTTGTCGCCATTTCCTCCGGCGCGCTCGATAGCCTGCCGCACAACGGCTATGTCGTGACCACGATCCGCGCGGTTTGCGGGGAGACGCACAGGGATGCCTATGGTGCGGTGGGTGCGCTGACAGTCGTAATACCAGTGATCGGGACGATCATCGCGGTGATATTATTCGGAATATTCTAGTATCAGCCGCCCACATCAACCGCCTCGACATTGAATTCCAGCAACTTCCAGCCAGTGCCTTCATAGATATATCCCTGCTCAAAAGTCATACGGGTCGGCCGGGTATTATAATAGCCTTTCACCTGTAATACGCCTTCATCCGTGATTTTCGTGCCATTTTGCACGACCGGCTTGAGGGTCTTGAACACCTCAAGCTCATCGTTGGCTTTGAATTTCTTGAAAGCCGTCTCCAGTTCAGCAAGGCTGAATTGACGCTGAAAGGTTTGTGAAAAACTCTTGCGAAAACCCGTCATGGTCGGGGCGTTCATACCGTCTACAAAATTGGCCATTGACGAACGAACAAGCGCCAGTAGCTCGGGGTCAGAAGGCACCGGCAGACTCTTCTCTTCTTCGCTGCGGGTTTGGAACCCCGCACGATCCTTGATAATCGCGTTGATCTTCCAGCCGTTTTCGGTCTGCACCAGTCGCAAGTTCAGAGGAATTTTGCCGCCGCTCGCTGTGGTAGCAGTGCCTTCCAGCGTCGCGCTGCCACCGGTAATAGAGCGGGAACTCCAGCTAGTGTCCTCGACCTTGTCCAAAGCATTGGCGGCCAGATAGCTTACCAGTTCTTCCTTGCTCGTTCCGGCCTGGAAATCTTCTGACAAGAGCTCGTAAGCCGCATCGATGTCGTCATTTTGAACGGCCGCAAAGAAATCGTCGCCCGCCTTGGCGGCGTCCCCGGTCAGCCAAAACACAAGTCCAACAAGTAATACCAAAGCCGCAATGATGCCGAGCACCACTTTCATCCATGTTTTCATCTCGAACCCCCTCGAATTTGGCGACCCGAGTTGAAGCGATCGTGGCGGCATTACGACAATTGCCGGGCAAGGCCTGTGCCAGCGATCACAAATATCTGGCACAATATCGAAATTTTTGCAAATTGACCTGGCGGAGATTGCGGCGCTAGATGGTAATTGACATGACCATTCAGACCCGCCTCTACCAGCCCGCCGACCGCCGGGCATTCATCGATCTTAACCGCGACTGGATCGAGGAGTATTTTGTGATGGAGGAGAGCGACCGCGAGCAGTTGGAAGAACTGGAAGCATCTATCCTCGGCAGGGGCGGACGGATCGTTGTCGCCACGCTCGACGAAACGGTTGTCGGCACCGGAGCGATCCTGCCGCCACATCATGACCCGGGCGACGGCCGCGTCTGGCTGGAGATTGTCAAGATGGCGGCACGCAAGCAGCTGCGCGGAAAGGGTATCGGCCGGGCGGTGATGGACGCCTTGGTCGAACAGGCCCGCGCGATGGACGCCGATGCCATCTGGCTGGAGACCAATGGTGATCTGAGAGCCGCGATCCGGCTGTACGAGCGCAGCGGCTTTCGGCATCTGGGTACGGATGAACTGTGGCCGACGCCCTATGCGCGGTGCAATGTCCAGATGATACTGGAATTATAGAACGGGCCAAAACACCGTTAGCCCTGAGCTTGTCAAACGGCGCGTCTGGTTCGAAAGGCGTGCTTCGACAGGCTCAGCACTAACGGCGTTTTCGGGTAGGTTTTATTTCAACCGTTCGATCTTGCTCGCCGCTTCGTCGATGATCGCGGTGACGTCGAGGATCTTGTCCGATCCCTTTTCCTCTTCCGCCAGCCGGATGCGGATCGCGCTTTTTAGATTATGGACCGCGCGACGGACCGATGCGCCATCGCTAGCTTCTCCCATTTTTGACACGCCTTCCAGCCGTTCGAGAATTTCGGCAATATGCTGTTC
>NZ_JBATHY010000189.1:0-2119 GCF_049667325.1 Parasphingorhabdus sp.
CTGGCTTGCTATGACGAGAAAGTAGCGGCGCTACAAACCGCCCAGTCGACCAATCAGGTGGTCATTGCCGACCGTGAGCAGGTCCGCGAGGCCCGGCGCGGCTTGTTCGGCCTGACGCTGCCAAGAATCAAATTGTTCGACGGTGATGGCGATGAAGGTGACCAGATCGAACAGATCGAAGGCGTCATCAAGTCTGCCCGTACGACTCGCACCGGCAAGTGGCTTATCGGTCTGGAAGATGGCGGAGTTTGGCAGCAGACGGAACCGCCCCGCAGCACCATGCGGCGCCCCAAGGCAGGGGATACGATCACCATTGAACGCGCGGCACTGGGAAGTTTCCTGGCCAAGGTGAATGACGGCCGGGGCTTCAAGGTCAAACGGGTCGTCGACTGAATCCGCAGAGACTCCGGACCTAGTCCATCGCCCCGGTCAGCAAAATCGGATCGATTCGCGCCTGATGCCATTTCATTGACCAATGCAGGTGGGGGCCGGTCGCGCTGCCGGTTGAACCAATGCGGCCAATCGGTTCACCGCGCTTCACGACTTGACCGGGCTTTACCAATATTTCCGAACCGTGCAGAAAAGCGCTGTTGAGACCCATCCCGTGGTCGATCATCAGCAAATTACCCTCTAGTGTGAACGGACTAGAGGCCGCAAGCGTTACAACCCCGTCGGCGGGCGCAACATAATAAGTGCCACTGGGCGCAGCGATATCGATCCCGCTGTGATAGCTGCCGGGCGTACCATTATAGACCCGCTGATTGCCGAACATACCCGATATTCGACCCTTGACCGGCCAGATGAAGGTCTGGCGCCAGCCTGCGCTGTCACTCGTGATACTGCGCGCGGCGTTGATCTGGGCGAGTTCGGGTGCGCGGCGCCGCTTGAAGGCTTCGCTGGCTGTCCGTCCGCTGCGATTGAGGCTGACATGCTCGATCTGCCATTTTCGCGGCGCGATATTGATAAATTTCCGGACCGTCTGGCCATTATCCAGTGTCGCGACCAGCTGCGCTGCCTGTCCGGCATCGCGGTTGAACGCGATGATGAACTTGCCGTCCTCATCAATAGGAATAGGTGCGCCTTCAAACGACAGGCTGCGGGTTCCGGCGGGTGCATCGCCGATCATCACGCCGCCCTGGATCGCTTCGCCGCTAAAACCGAATTTTACCGCTTCGCGAAACGCCGACTGTTCGGTGTCTTCGGTTTCGGCATAAGCAATAGCCGCAGGAACCGCGGCAGCCGCGAGCGTCAGCAGGCCAAGGGTTGTTGTAAACCGTCTAGTCATTGTTCGCTTTCGGGCAGATGGGCGCGCGCAGAAATCTGCGCCGTGGCATAAGGCTCCTGTCTCTCGACGCTCCAGTAACGAAGCTCGTCCAGAGGAATGGCTTCTCCGGTAACCGCGCACAGGACATGATCGCCTGCAGACAGCGGTCTGAAACCGTTGGGCATATAATGCAGCTTTGCCACCTTGTTGCGATTGGACATTAACATAGGACGCTTTTACTCCCTCTATCCTTTACCTGCGATTTACGATCATGATTGACGCTGGTTGACCAAGCATATCGCAATCTCGCCTAAAATAAATCCTTCTGCCTGTCATCCGGCGCTTTTTTGACTCGGCTGACCGACGGCTGGGCGGGTTTCGACTTTGCCGCGCCCGCCTCGGTCACGCTGGCGCCGATGGTTCCATCCTGGAAATGGAGGTCCAGATTGCCTGCCTTCAGCGCGGCGGCGCGATTGGCAATCAAGCTTCCATCCGCAGCGGATACCCGTGCATAGCCTCTTTTCAGCGGGCCATCCGGCGAGACCTGTTCCGCTAACCGCCACAGCGCATCAAGCCGCTGCCGCGCACTGTCCAATGGACGTTGCACAAGGCTTACCGGCAAATCAAGCCGCTTGAACCGTTCCTGCGAACGCGCCAGTCGTTGCTGCAATATAGACGGCCGCAAGGCCCCTGCGCTGGATGAAAAGCGGCTGCGGGCATGGGCGATATTCTGGCTCATACCGTATTTCATCCGCTCGGAGATTTCATCTACGCGCTGTTGATGCGGGCGGAGCAGATCGGTCAGCGCCGGCATCAATCGCCGCTGCCCCTCAAGCCGTTCCTGCGCCACTGCCA
>NZ_JBATHY010000190.1:0-18630 GCF_049667325.1 Parasphingorhabdus sp.
CAGCATAGGCACCGGCTCGTCGTCATGCTCGTCTTCAATCTCGCCGGTAATTTCCTCGACAATATCTTCAATCGTGACAAGACCTTCGGTGCCATTATACTCATCGAAAATAATTGCGAGATGGGTGCGAGTTGCCCGCATTTCGGCCAGTAAATCGAGCACGCCCATGGATTCCGGAACAAAGCGGGGTTGCCGGAGAAATGGCGTGATATCGTCGGGATACTTGCCGCCCTTGGCGACAATCGCGAAAATATCCTTGATGTGGATCATGCCGATAATATTATCGAGATTCTCGCGATAAACCGGAATTCTGCTGTGTCCGTGCTCGGAAAAAATATCGACAAAGTCGCTGAACGGGGAGCTTTCCTCGATGGCGATCATATCGGCGCGCGGTACGGCGATATCGTCGACCCGATTATCGCTGAAATGCAACATGTTGCGCAACATTTCAAGTTCTAGCGATGATACGTCCTGACGTCCATTGGGATCGGCTTCGGCATCGTTTTCATGGTCATCGATAACTTCTTCGATCTGCGCGCGCAGGCTGTTGTCGTCGGTGTTGCCGAATAGCAGAGCCTTCAGGCTCCGCCATATTCGCCCGGGCTCGTCATCTTCCTTGGTTTGGCCGCTGCCGCGAGCCACGCCGGTGCCACTTTCCTTTTCCACGTCATTCATATTATTTCTTGATTACCTGTTTTTTGCTTGTTCTGCGTAAGGATTGGCGATGGCCAGAGTTGCCAATGCATTGATTTCACAATTTTCCATCAGCCCGGCATCTGTCTCGTTCTCGTGATCATATCCTAGCAAATGCAACGACCCGTGCACAATCAAATGTGAAACATGGTTGGAGAGGGAAATGTTCTTTGCGGCCGCTTCATCGCGACACGTCTCGTATGCGAGGATGATATCCCCGAGCAAGGCCTCTCCGTCGTCCGTATTGGCCAGCGTTTCGAGGAGGTCAGGCTGGATCTGGGGAAAGGACAGGACGTTGGTTGGCTTGTCCTTGCCGCGATAGGAATTGTTGAGCGAGTGGACTTCGGCATTATCGGAAAGTTTCACGCTGATCTCTATCGCGAAACTCCGGGACATAATATCGGCATGGGAAGATGCAGCAATAGCGGCCTTTGTCGCCCGTGCTGCCAAATCCGTCCACTCCAGTTCATTTCCCCATTCGGGAGCCGCGGTCAGTTCAGTCTGCAGCATCTTTGCCTTCATAGGCTTCGACAATTTTCCCGACCAGCGGGTGGCGGACAACATCGCTGGCACCAAATTCGACCACACTGACCCTTTCGATATCCTTTAACTTGGATACCGCATCGGCAAGACCGGACACCGCCTCTTTGGGCAGATCCACCTGCTTGGGGTCGCCGCAAATTACCATCCGGCTGTTCATGCCAAAGCGTGTCAGAAACATTTTCATCTGTGCCGCGGTGGTGTTCTGGGCTTCGTCAAGAATGACGAACGCATCGGCAAGGGTTCTACCACGCATGAACGCGATCGGAGCGATTTCAATTTCGCCGCTCTCGATCCGCCTTTCGACCTGCTCGGCGGGAAGTGTGTCGTATAGCGCATCATAAAGCGGACGCAGAAAAGGATCGACCTTTTCCTTCAGGTCTCCCGGAAGAAACCCGATTTTTTCGCCTGCCTCAACGGCGGGGCGTGAAAGAATGAGCCGATCAACGGAGCCGCTGACCAGCTGCGAGACCGCCTGTGCCACCGCCAGATAGGTTTTGCCCGTCCCCGCAGGACCGAGGGCAAAAATCATGTCATCGCGAGCCAGGGCCTCCATATAATGAGCCTGCCGGACGGAACGCGGAAAAATGGTCTTCTTGCGTGTTCGGATCATCACCTTCGGCGCTTCGGCGATATCGTCTTTTCGGGCCTTGTCGCTAGCACCAGATTGTCTCGCAACCTTCGCCACGCGCGGATCGGCAGCCATGGCGATTATCGCTTCAACCGCTCCGGCGTCGATCTCCTGTCCCTGTTCCAGGCGGTTGTAGATTCCGGTGAGGACCGTGCGCGCTTGGGAGACGGCTTCTTCCTCGCCTTCGATTTTCAATTTTGTTCCGCGCGCCGCGATATAGACACCAAGGCGGTTTTCGATCGCCACGATATTCCGATCATATTCACCAAATAAATCGCCCAAAATTTGCGGATCTTCAAATTCCAGATCCAGGCTGGTGAGCTTCGCGGCGGCTCCGGCCTTTGCTTTTTGAACCATCAGGCGGCCATTCTTTCTCTGATTTCTCCAGTGAGGCTGTTGGGGCCTGCACGGGTAATCTCTACCGCTACCAAATCACCAATTCTCAGATCGGGCGAAATAATATGCAGCGATTGCAGCCAAGGCGTTTTGCCGATTAACTGGCCGTCCAGCTTGCCTTGCCGCTCGAGCAGAATGTCGGTCTTGCGGCCCACGGTTTGCTGATTAAACGCATATTGCTGCTCGTTCAGCAATGCCTGCAATCTCTGCAACCGTTCGTCCATCACTTCCGGTGCGATCTGGTCGTCCATCCCGGCAGCGGGGGTCCCCGGCCGGGGGGAGTATTTGAAAGAGAAGGCTTGAGAATAATTGGCGTCGCGGACGATCTGAAGGGTTTCTTCGAAATCCTGGTCGGTTTCACCCGGGAAGCCGACAATGAAGTCGCCCGAAAGCGCGATATCGGGTCGTACTGCGCGCATCCGTTCGAGAATTTCGAGATAGCTTTGCACACTATGCGATCGGTTCATCGCCTTGAGGATGCGGTCGCTACCCGACTGGACGGGCAAATGGAGAAAGGGCATGAGCTTGGCTACATCGCCATGCGCAGCAATCAGCCCTTTGGTCATGTCGTTGGGATGGCTAGTCATATAGCGAATGCGTTTCAGGCCGGAAATCTTGTCCAGCGCCCGGATCAGACCGTCGAGGCCCTGCATTTGGCCCTTTTCATTCTCGCCGGTCCATGCATTGACATTCTGGCCGAGCAAGGTGATTTCGCGCGCACCTCCATCGACGAGAGCTTTGGCTTCATCAACAAGATCGCTCCAAGGCCGGGATATTTCGGCACCGCGGGTATAGGGGACGACACAATAAGTACAAAATTTGTCGCAACCTTCCTGGACCGTCAGGAATGCGGTCGGCCGCGCCTGTTTCCCGCGAGATGGCAGAACATCGAATTTTGATATGGCGGGCATATCGGTATCGAGCGCCTTCTTTCCCGATTTTGCGGTCTCCATGAGTTCCGGCAGCCTGTGATAGGCCTGCGGTCCAACAACAATATCAACGCTTGGTGCGCGGCGGGAAATTTCTTTCCCCTCCGCCTGGGCAACGCAACCGGCAACGGCAATCATCGGGCTGGTCCCGTCTTTCCTGCGCAGCCGACCAATGTCGGAATAGACTTTGTCGACAGCCTTTTCCCTAATGTGGCAGGTGTTCAGCACCACCAGGTCGGCTTCTTCGCCACTTTTCGCGGCGCTCATGCCCTGATCGACGAGCATTTCAGACATGCGCTCGCCGTCGTAGACGTTCATTTGGCAACCAAACGATTTGATGTGGAATTTTTTGAGATCGGCTTGAGTCATAGCGGCTGCCTATACAATGGGTTTCCCGCCCAGGGAAGCCGAAAGCGGTTCGGCGATACGGCGCCGGGCCTCCGCCGCAATTTCTTTCCGGCACGAATAATGATCCGGATCGAAGGGTTCCAGAAAATGAACTTCAACCAGAAAGCTGCTGCGCCGCGTCAGCATCCTCCAGGCGTTCGCCGGGGCGCTTTCATCGCCCGTCCAGCCGATCTCGAAGGCATTCTCACCATAGTTCAGAAATATCGGCTGCACCAATATGCCCGGTGGCGGTGTTTCCAGCACTTTTAGCAAAGGCGCTTTGAACGGGAGGAGCGTAGAACCGTCACCGGTCGTACCCTCGGGGAAAATCGTTATTGCCCAGGTTTCTGCCAATGCATCGCGCAACTGGTTGATTTGCTGTGCAATTCCCATTCGGTCTGATCGCGCAACAAAGACGGTGTCATTGAGCCGACAAAGCCAGCCGACAATCGGCCAGTTCCCGATTTCCTCCTTTGAAACAAATGCAGTGCCGCTATGACCGCCGAGGATTGCGATATCCACCCATGACAAATGGTTGGAAATGAAAAAGACGTCCCGCCTGATCGGGGTCCCGATGATATTGACCCGTGCACCGCACGCGAAAGCCGCGATCTTGAGAAATGTCCGTGGCCAGGGGTTGGATAGGCCCAGAAACCGCCAAATATAGTAAAATGGGATGCAGATGAACAATGCGGTGAACAATAGGGCTATGCGAAACGCAAATCTCAAATAGCCCAGTGGGGAAGCCCCATCCCACAGGTGATATGCCATCGGTTGGGTGTCGAACGCGCTCGCTTCAGGGTTGGGGTCAGGCACTTCAGCTTTTTCTGGCGAGAGATACGCCATAGAGCTCCATGCGATGATCAACCAGTCGGTAGCCCAGCTTTTCGGCAATCTGCTTTTGCAGCGCTTCAAGTTCCGGATCGACAAATTCGATTACTTTGCCGGTTTCTACGTCAATCAGATGATCATGATGTGCTTCGGGAACGGCTTCATAGCGGGCGCGACCATCGCCAAAATCATGACGGTCCAATATTCCGGCTTCTTCGAAAAGGCGAACGGTCCGGTAGACGGTCGCGATCGAGATACGAGAGTCTACGGCAGAAGCCCGTTCATGCAGGGTTTCCACATCGGGATGATCCTCGGCATCGGATATGACGCGCGCAATCACTCGACGCTGGTCGGTAATCCGCAGTCCTTTTTCCGCACATAATGCTTCAAGATCGATTTTTTGAGGCATGGGCCCTATCCGTTACTATCGGGAAGACTCTATGCGGGGAGCAGCATATTGCAAAGGGAAAATTACGGCGGCGCCGCCGCAATTTTCCAAATTCGATGCAATCGGGTTGCGATTTATTTCTTTGGTCCCTTTTTCTTGCCGAGGCCGATTGCCTTGGCAAGCTGGCGGCGCTTTTCCGCATAATTCGGAGCTACCATCGGATAGTCGTTGGGCAGGCCCCATTTTGCACGGTAATCTTCGGGTGTCATGCCATAGTGAGTCATCAGGTGACGTTTCAGCATCTTGAGTTTCTTGCCATCTTCCAGGCAGACAACATAATCTGGCTTGATCGATGACTTGATCGGAACGGCAGGATCAGGACGCGCCTGTTCGGCGGCTTGACCAGAAAGACCTGCAAGGGCTCCGTGAACACTAGTAATGATAAGCGGCAAATCCGATACCGCAACGCTGTTGTTGCTCACATGCGCGGCAACGATGTCTGAAGTGAATGTAATAAGCATCTCGTTCAGCGCGATTTCTTCTTCTGTCATAATATTATACCTTTGTGCGACCATTATTTTTATTATTTTGCATTTACTGCGCACTGATATTTACACGATCGAACGCTCTCCGCAATAGTCTACCTGATGAAAGCCGGGCCGCCTGCTTAGTCGGTAAATATGGCCTTGTAAGTAATGGCGTCGAATTTTTCCTTGTTCGGACCAGTATAATAGGATTTGCGTAAGCCGATCTCGTGGAATCCGAATTTGGCGTAAAGTTTTGCAGCAGGATTGTCGGCCCTCATTTCCAAAAAAACCGCGGAGACATGATCCGCTCGGGCAGCAAGCAACATATGTTCGAGCAACTGATGCCCGACGCCCTGATTTTGATAGTCGGGAGAAACCGCAATCATGAGCAGCTCTTCTTCATCGGCCGCCTGACGGCTGATCACAAAACCGCAAACTAGGTCCGCCCTTTGCGCAATCAACAGCTTGGCACTGGGCATGGAGATCATCGAGCGGCATTGATGATAGTTCCATCCTTCGCCATAGGCCTTGGGAAAGGCGCGATCCATGACTCGCATGATGTCATTCAAATTTCCCAGATCACCTGATTGGATATCGATCTGGGCTGGATCATGGCCTTTCCATGCCCCATGGCGACTGGCCATCGCTTAGACGACTTTCGCTGGCTGGGCGTCTGGCTTACGTCCATAGACCGGTTGGGGTGGCATCTGTTTCATCTCGCTCGCCACTAAAGAGATGTGGGAGGCATTTGGCAATATCGTATAGTGTTCTTCTGCTCCGACCAGCGCGGCAAGTTCGGCAGCGGCTGAGCCGGCAATGACGTCCGCATTGACCAGCGTCGCCGCCTCATCCGGTGTGACAGACACGAACGGTGCCAACGGTTTTCCGGCGACAGAAAAATTTTGTAGAAAATATTCGCCGTGACCGGCAAGCATCGCGACGCAGACCGGGCGGGGTATTTTCAACTGGTTCCGGACTTGAGCTTCGACCAAAGCGAGGCAGGAATAGCCTTGGATTTCTGCGTTCCAAGCCAATGCCAGGGCTTTTGCGGCGGAAATACCGATGCGAACGCCCGTGAAGCTGCCCGGACCGCAATTGACCAATATTCGGTCAGCTTTGCCCCGATCAGGTAGCTGCGCGATCGCCGGAATAAGTTTTTCCGCATGGCCTCGCCCGATTTCCGCATAGTCCGAGGCGATCAAAGCACCTTCTTCAAACAGCGCGACGGAACATGCCACCGTGACCGTATCGATAGCGAGGAGCCTCTCGCCCATCAACGCGTCATATCAAGCTGTTGAATTGGTCGAATTCGGGTCGCGGGCTGCGATCAAAAATTGTCGCTGCGTCGCCATAGCCCAGTGTCGAGATAAAATTGGATTTGACCTTGGGCCGATCGGCAAAAAACTCTTTGTCGACGGCATCATTGTCGAAACCGGACATCGGACCGGTGTCGAGACCGAGCGCGCGGGCCGCGAGAATGAAATAACCGCCCTGCAGCGAGCTGTTGCGCATGGCATGCACTTTGCGTGCCTCTGCATCCCCTGCGAACCAGCTTTTTGCATCGGCATGCGGGAAAAGTTCCGGCAGATGCTCGTGAAAATCCTCGTCCATACCGATAATGACGGCCGCAGGTGCTTTGCGGATCTTGTCCTGATTGCCTTCCGACGACAGGTCAGCCAGCCTGTCTTTCGCCTGCTGGCTGTGGCACCATACAAGACGGGCCGGCAGCATGTTCGCGCTGGTCGGACCCATCTTCATCAGATTCCAGATCGCGTGCAGTTGGTCGACGGATACCGGCTTGTCATGATATCCGTTAAATGTGCGTGCTTTTAAAAACAATTGATCCAGCGCCGCTTGATCCAGTGGGGAGTTCATTGATTTGCCTCTGTAATAAAAAATGAAACTTATGCGGCTTGGACTTCGATGACTTCGGGAACATAATGTTTCAACAAAGACTCGATCCCTTGTTTCAGGGTCGCCGACGACGACGGGCAGCCTGCACAGGCACCCTGCATTTTCAGGAATACCGTGCCTTTGTTAAAGCCGCGATACACGATATCGCCGCCGTCATTGGCTACCGCCGGACGGACACGGGTTTCGATCAGTTCTTTGATTTGCGCCACAATATCCGCATCTTCCGGATCATCGTGCACTTCTTCTTCGGGTGGAACAACAATTTCGCCAGCACTGCCCGGCTTGAAAAGCGGCAGTCCGGCTGAAAAATGGTCGAGTAAAATGCTGAGTATCTGGGGCTTTTGATCACTCCAGTTTGCGCCCGGACCGCATGTTACCGAGACGAATTCGGAGCCAAAGAAAACCCCGGTAACGTCGCCGAGCGTGAACAGGGCTTCCGCCAGTGGTGATGTTTCTGCGTCTTCCGGTGATGCAAAGTCGCGGGTCCCATCAGTCATGACCGTCTGTCCGACAAGAAATTTGAGGGTTGAGGGGTTCGGTGTTTTTTCTGTTTCAATAAGCATATCTGTTATCTGGCGATTTATGGGGGCGCTATCAAGGGCTAAACACTCTCCAGCCATGGCAATCGGCAAGAATGTCGGGAATATTCACTGGCCAGTCAGAATGGGCCTGCTTATATCCGCTACATGAACTCGAAATCCTTCCGTCTGATCCCATGTTTGTCCTTTTTCATGCTGGCCTTTTCCGTAATGGCGATGCCCGGCCCGGCGTCTGCGCAGCAAGCCGAAAACGACGACTCTCTGCCATGGCTCTACAAGAACAGTGATGTTCCGGTCGACAAGAGCTGGATCTTTGGCGAACTGGACAATGGATTGCGCTACGCGGTCAAACGCAATGGCGTGCCACCCGGACAGGTGTCGATCCGCTTGCGGATGGATGTCGGTTCGCTGATGGAGACCGACAAGGAACAGGGCTTTGCCCATTTTATCGAGCATCTCACCTTTCGCGGTTCGACATATGTCCCCGATGGCGAAGCCAAACGCGTGTGGCAGCGATTGGGCGCGACATTCGGAAGCGACAGCAATGCCGAAACTTCGCCGACGCAAACCGTTTACAAGCTCGACCTGCCCAATGCCAGCCGGACCAGTCTCGACGAAAGCCTGAAAATATTATCGGGGATGGCGAGTTCGCCGGGCTTGAGCATAACCGCGGTTAACGCAGAGCGCCCGGTGGTGCTGGCCGAGTTGCGCGAACGGGCCGGGCCTCAATCCAAGGTACAAAATGCGACACGTGAGCTATTTTTTGCCGGGCAGCGACTGGCCAGCCGGGCACCGATCGGGACGCCGGAGACGTTGAGCGCCGCAACCCCGCAAATGCTGCAACTATTCCATCAACGCTGGTATCGTCCGGAGCATGGAGTGATCGTAATCGCCGGAGACGGAGAACCGGAACTGTTCGAGGAATTGTTGAAGAAGCACTTCTCGGGATGGCGCGGCAAGGGCAAGGCGGGCAGCATTCCCGACTTTGGACAACCGCAGGATACGGCAGATATAAGCCAGATTGTTGTCGAGCCAACCGTACCGCGCTTCATTTCGATGATCATTGCCCGACCGTGGCAGCAGGTCGAGGATACGATCGTCTATAACCAGCAGATACTGATCGATCTTTTGGCATTGCAGATGATCAATCGCCGTCTGGAAGCACGGGCGAGAGCCGGGGGCAGCTATCTGCAGGCCAGTGTGGGGCAGGATGATGTCAGCCGTTCTGTCGACGGAACATTCATCAGTATCATTCCACTCGGTGACGATTGGGAAGCCGCGCTGTCGGACGTCCGCGGGGTTATCGCCGATGCCACAACGGTCGCTCCTTCCGAACCCGATATTGCCAGGGAAATTGCCGAATTCGACGCCGCGCTTGCGATCGGTGTCGAAAGCTACCCGAGCGAAGCGGCGCGAAAACAGGCCGACGATATCGTCAATGCAGTGGATATTCGCGAGACCGTCGCAACCCCTCAGGTAGCGCTCGATGTTTTTCGGGCGATGCGCGATTTGTACACGCCGCAAAGGCTACTAGATGCAACGCGGAAATTGTTTACGGGGGTTACTACACGGGCATTGCTGACATCGCCCGATACGATCGAAGCCGGCAACGAAAAGCTCGCCGAAGCGTTGCGAAGCACCGTTGATGCAGCGAGCGGTGTTCGTGTCGCTCAATCCGACATCGGTTTCGAATCGCTGAAAAAAATAGGGAAAAAGGGTGCTGTCAAATCGACCCGAAAGATAGATCAGTTTGAAATCGAACAGCTGGAGCTGGCCAATGGCGTCAGGGTTCTGTTGTTCCCGAACAAAGCAGAACGCAACAAGATCATGGTGAATGCCCGTTTCGGAAAAGGTTATAGCGGGTTATCGCCTCATCAGGAGTCGCTTGCATGGTCCGGCGCAATGGCACTTATGGCCAGCGGCGTGGACGATTTGGGCCAGGAAGACCTCGACAAGATTACCACCGGTCGCCGTATTGGACTGGGTTTCGATATCGACAATGATGCGTTCGAAATCACTGCCGATACCAGGCCTTCCGATCTCGAAGACCAGCTGCATCTGATCGCGGCAAAATTGGCCTTTCCGCGTTGGGACGCCGCTCCCGTTATCCGCAGCAAAGCTGCGTCACTGATGAGTTACGACAGTTTCTCGTCGTCCCCCCAGGCGGTTCTGGATCGGGATCTGGAATGGCTGGTGCGGGGCAAGGATCCACGCTGGAAGACGCCGGATAAAGAGGATTTCGATCAGTTGACCACCACCAATTTCCGAGAATTCTGGAAGCCGATACTCGCCAGCGGGCCAATCGAACTCATGCTGTTTGGGGACTTTGACAGGGATCTGGCAGTAGAGTCCATATTGAAGACATTCGGCGCATTGAAAAAACGCAAGCCGCGTTCTGTTCTTCCTGATGCAACTTCTCCACATTTTCCGGCACCTCGGGCTGGGCCGGAAATTCTGGTCCACAAAGGGGACATGGATCGTGCCGCTGCGATGGTTGCCTGGCCAACCGGTGGCGGACTTGAAGATGTCCGTGAAAGTCGAAAACTGGAAGTGCTGGTGTCCATTTTCAACGATCGTTTATTCGAAATTCTCCGTTCTCAGCAGGGAGCAAGCTACAGTCCTCAGGTGATCAATAGCTGGCCGGTCGAGTTCGACACGGGCGGCTATATCGGCGCGCAGAGTCAGTTGACGCCGGACAATATCGACCGGTTCTACAATGTCGTCGAATTGATCGCCAAGGATTTGCGGGAAAAACCGGTTAGTGCAGACGAACTTCAGCGTGTGGTTGAACCATTGCGTCAGCTTATCGCCAGGGCCAGCAGTGGCAACAGCTTCTGGATGAGCCAGATGGAGGGAGCGAGTTTTAATCCGCAGAAATTTGTAGCCCTGCGAACTCTGCTCAGTGACTATACTGTTATAACACCCGAGGAAGTGCAGGCTCTGGCTGTAAAATATCTCGATGATAGCAGGAAGTGGAAGCTGGTGGTTCTGCCGGAAGCCAACCAGATTGCTGTCAACGACAACGAACCGGTAGGATCACCAAAAGACGCCGCGATCAGTAACTAGATTGAGTCAACCAGCGCTAAAATCTGCTCGTTGGTAGGACGTTTTTTATAATCACCTGATACGGATTTCGCGATAATCCTGCCGTTTTTGGCAATCACGAAGACCGAAGCATAAGGGACGCCAACGGCGCGCCCTTCGGTATATTGCGGATCCCTTAATCCAAAGCCATCGATCGCAGCGGATGGCTGGTCAGACAACATGTCATATTGCAACATCTGGTTCTTCGAGAACCGGTCCTGATGGCCGGGGCTGTCATAGCTGAGTCCATAGAGGTTAAAGCCGCGGTCCTTCAGATCGTCAACGATCGCGTTGATCGATTTTAACTGCGTCTGGCAATAAGGACACCATTCCACCGAGCGCGTAAAGACAATGAGGGCAGGGCCGTTTTCCAATATTGCCCCGAGAGATGTCTCTCCCTCGTCGGTCAGCAGACTGGTGGTCAGCGGAACCTGGTCTCCAACCGCCAGTCCGGCGTCAATACTCTCCGCTTCGGTGATTGGTGCGATGACTACCTCCGGCCTTGATTGTGCCTGCCCGGTGACTTTGGAGGCCGCGTCTGGAGATGGTTCAGAGCAAGCCGACAATCCAGCGAGAGCAACGGACGACAACAACAAGGCGGTGCTGTTCATGAAATATTCCATCTCTTTATCCCTGCTACCTTTCGCGATTCACTACAATTCGGATACAGCGGCCAATGCAAATCCGAGAACCAACGGCTTCAACGGTATCAGATTGCGCTCACTGCGTTTTTGACAATATCATCATAATATATATTTGGACAGGTCGGTATCTTTGGCAACATCGGAAAGCTGCTTGTCGACATAGGCTGCATCGATGGTGATTTCTTCGCCGGCGCGGTCTTCTGCGGTAAAGCTGATTTCTTCGAGCAGCTTTTCCATGACCGTCTGGAGCCGGCGAGCGCCTATATTTTCAACTGTTTCGTTCACATTTGCCGCAATCTGCGCAAGCTTCTTGATCGCATCTTCTGTGATAGCGATCGTGACATCCTCGGTGCCGAGCAGAGCGATATATTGCTCGGTCAAATTGGCTTTGGTTTCCGTGAGAATTCTTACGAAATCCTCTTCGGTCAGTGCTCGTAACTCGACCCGGATCGGTAAACGTCCCTGCAATTCGGGAAGCATGTCGCTCGGCTTGGAAATCGAAAAAGCGCCCGATGCGATGAACAGGATATGATCGGTTTTCATCGGACCATATTTGGTCGCAACCGTCGTTCCTTCGATAAGCGGAAGAAGGTCTCGCTGGACACCCTCCCGGCTGACCGATCCGCCGCGCACATCGCTCACCGCGATCTTGTCGATTTCATCTAGAAAAACAATACCGTTGGACTCTGCATCGGTGATCGCCGACCGTGAAATATCATCATCATCGAGACGCTTGTCGGATTCTTCTTCGACCAGCTTGTCCCAGGCATCTGCGACGCGCATTTTCCGGCGTTTCAGGCGGCTTTGGTTGAATGCCTTGCCCATCATATCGGACAAGTTGATCATGCCAACCTGACCACCCATCCCTGGAATATCCATCGGCATATTGGGCGCGTCTTCGACTTCAATCTCGATCTCGGTATCGTTCATATGGTCGTCGACAACCCGTTGACGAAAACTTTCCCGGGTGGCTTCGCTGGCGCTTTCTCCGCACAAGACGTCGAGGAGCCGCTTCATGGCGGCATCCGCGGCGGCTTCGTGCACAGCCAGCCGCCTGCGCTCGCGTTCCAGCCGGACCGCCTCTTCGGCAAGGTCGCGGGCTATCTGTTCGACATCCCGGCCAACATAGCCGACTTCGGTGAACTTGGTGGCTTCCACCTTGATAAAGGGCGCATCTGCGAGCTTTGCAAGGCGGCGAGAAATTTCGGTTTTGCCGCAACCCGTGGGCCCGATCATCAGGATGTTCTTTGGAGTCACTTCTTCACGGAGTTCGGCGGGCAGCCTCTGCCTGCGCCAGCGGTTACGCAGAGCAACGGCTACGGCGCGTTTTGCGTCTTGCTGTCCGATAATATGTTCGTCCAGTGCTTTGACGATGGCTTTGGGGGTCAGGTTCGCCTGCATGCTTATTTTCTCTTCATTGCTGAGTAGGATGGTTCCGACAGGAACTAGGTGTCGCTTGAGAGCGTTTCAATCGTGACCTGATTGTTGGTATAGACACAGAGGTCCGCCGCAATCTCCATCGCTTTTCGGGCCAATTTTTCGGCGTTCTTTTCGTAGTCTTTCAAAGCACGCGCAGCCGAGAGAGCGAAATTTCCCCCGGAACCGATTGCGGCCATGCCCTCAACAGGTTCAAGCACGTCGCCATTGCCAGTGAGAATCAGGGTGATATCCTTGTCTGCCACGATCATCAGGGCTTCCAGGTTGCGGAGATATTTGTCGGTGCGCCAATCCTTCGCCAGTTCGACTGCCGCGCGCATCAACTGTCCATTATGACGTTCCAATTTCGCCTCAAGCCGCTCAAACAAGGTGAAAGCATCGGCGGTAGCGCCTGCAAAGCCGCCAATTACCGATCCGTCGTGCAATTGCCGCACTTTCCGGGCGTTGGGCTTCATCACCGTATCACCCATGGATACCTGACCGTCGCCCACGACGACAACCTTACCATTTTTTCGGACCGATAATATTGTCGTGCCATGCCATTGCTGCAGGCCATGTCGCTGATTTTCTGTCATGAAAAGAGATATGGGTAATCCGGCCCAAATGTGCAACCGGGGGCTTGGTGGCCCGGCAAATTGATATCGATCGATCACCGGAACTTCGGTTTCGGGTTTCTTGAACACTCAAAAAAAATGGCGACCAACTGGCCGCCATTTTCGAATTTCTATGCCTGAACTAGCTCAGGGGGAAGTTGGCGTATCTTCGCTGCCGTCGGCTGCGATGATGATGCCGGCAATCACTGCTGCTGCAGCGAGGATAGCAAGGATAATTCCCGAGCCGCCTTCGAGGTTGTTTTCGCTATCAACGGTTGCACTGGTACGTGCAACGGAAGAAACAGGCTGTACAGCCTGTGCCAAAACGGGTGCGCTTACAAGCGATGCGGCTGCTGCTGCAGCCATTCCAATTTTACCGAAACGCATAATTTGCTCCTTCAGGGTTTCGCATTTCACTCAATACGCGTTAGGCATTGGCATAACAGTCTACTGAAATCAACCATGTTGTTGTTCAAAATGGTAATTTCCGGATTCAGTTGCAAAGATCACACAGATTGACATGCGCCAGTTGAATGATCGGTTTGTGCAGGCTGAATCATGGTCGATGAATTTCGTCTCGACGCGTTTCCGAAATTCTCCGGATGTGCAGGGCTGTTCCAATTCAAGACGTTAACCAAAGGACCAAAGTTTGGGGTGGAAAATAAGGATAACAAACTGTTAACTGTTTGGCATGGACAGAGAGAAAATAGCGTCGCTGGTGTTGCGCAACGAAAACATAAGGCATCCTTTTCGTCAAAGTCTGCCGGTTGAAATCGAGCAAATCGCGAGAGAAGAGCATGGCCCGGAGGCAGTTGCGACTTCCAAGGGAAAATGGCTAGGAGAGGATGCCAGCTTGTTCTTGTTGAGCTTTCTGACTTTTTTTACGGCTTTCTATACATTCATCGCCTGATTTAACGCCGTCAAGCTCAACCCTCTCGAATTGCGCTAAAACGGCTGATCAGTCGCAAGCCCGATGAAGCTGCTGGCCAAGCCAAGCGGCCATCAGGCACATAGCCGCTACCAGAAGAAGTTGTTCGGTTGTCGAAACTCCCAGCATACTGAGCCCGATTGCGGTCAATGCACCCAAAACCATGCACCCGGAGTTGACCACATTATTGGCAGCGATCGTGCGGGCGGTTCGGCTGATGTCAACGGTTGTCGTCAGAAAGGCGTAGAGCGGTACAACAAACATACCGCCAAATATGGAGACACCGCCGAGTGTCGCCAACAGAGACCAAGCGCCATCATGAACGATGAAGGTCTTCAAAGTGTAGAGATCACCGTTCGGCAAACCCTCCCAGCTACTCGCTATAAAGTAGAGTATTACGACAAATACACCCATTAGGATTACACTCACCGGCGCAAAACGGGCTGAAACTTCGCTTTTCAACAATCGGTTGACCAGAACAGATCCAATGGCGATGCCGATCGAAAACACCCCCAAGAAGAGGCTGGCGACCTGCGGGGTAGCGGTCAGCACATTTTCTACCAGCGGCGGGAACTGAATGATCAGGACCGATCCGATCGTCCAGAAAAAGCTGATCGATATAATCGCAAGAAATAATTTGCGTACATGCAAGGTCGCCGAGATAAGATGAATGGAAGAGCGGACAAAGTTGAAGTCTATTTTCTCGACTTCTTTTTGCGCTGGTGCCGGTGGCATGAACTGGGCTGCAACGCGACCGATCAGCGCCACCAGAAAAACCATGATGATGGCAATTTCGACGCCGTTACCGTCTCGGTCTATGATGATGCCACCAAGGATCGTGCCTGCAAGAATTGCAATATAGGTTCCGGCCTCGACCAGCCCTGTGCCGCCAAGGACTTCATCTTTTTCCAGATGCTGCGGTAGCACCGCATATTTTATGGGGCCAAAAAAGGTGGATTGCAGACCAAGTAGGAACAGGGCGGTCAGCATAATGGGAATCGATTGGAGCCAAAGCCCGATACCGCCAATAACGGCGATGAATATCTCGAGCGTTTTTACGAATCGCGTGATCCTTGCCTTGTCGTAATTGTCTGCCAACTGGCCTGCCAGCGCGGAAAACAGAAAGAAGGGCAGGATGAAGAGACCGGAGGCGAGGGCGTTGAATGCAAAATCTTCTGATTCACTCTCGTAAATCCCATAGGTCACCAGGATGACCATCGAGAATTTGAAGAGATTGTCGTTGAAGGCCCCAAGCAACTGCGTCAGGAACAGCGGCAAAAACCTTCTTGTCCGCAGCAAATGCGCAGTATTTTGCATCAAGTAAAAATCTCTTTTCAAACGAAATATTGAAAGTTGCAACATCCTTAGCCCACTGAGCCCCGGCGTCAAACCGATTGACGGGTGCGAAGGTGTTGAATTCGCCCACCGGTTGATTGAAACGATTTTCATTTTGCGAAAATCTGTTTATGCGAAAGCCGCAATGCTGAATTTGCCAAACATATTAACACTCTCGCGGATTTTTGCGGTACCGATTCTGGTATTCCTGCTCTGGCCGAATTTTACGGCAGCGAGATCGCAACCGCTGCCGATCGACTATTTGCTGGCCTTCGGGCTATATTGCCTGATGGCGATTACAGATTATTTCGACGGCTATCTCGCCAGGTCGCAAGGCACGGTTTCCAAGCTCGGAATTTTTCTGGATCCAATCGCCGATAAAATCATGGTTGCCGCAGTGGTGCTAATGCTGGTGTTCACGAGGGACATCAGCGGATGGCACACCATTGCAGCCCTTGTCATATTGTTGCGGGAAATCACCGTGTCCGGCCTTCGGGAGTTCCTTGCCGGATTGCAGGTCAGTGTGCCCGTCTCTCAACTGGCCAAATGGAAAACCGGATTTCAAATGATTTCTCTTGGTGCCCTGATCATGGCCGGCGGATTGCCGCAATTTCCGATCGTTCAAACCGTCGGCTTGTGGACGCTCTGGGCCGCAGCGATTCTGACACTGGTAACCGGATGGGATTATCTTCGCGTCGGCTTGAAGCATATGGATTGATGAGCCGTTCGATCAATATCATATATTTCGCATGGGTGCGGGAACGGCTCGGCCTTGACGGTGAGCAGGTTTCCCTCCCGGAAACAGTCCGGACAATCAGCGATGTCTTGACCTTGCTCGCCGATCGGGGCGCTGCCTATGCAGAAGTGCTTTCCGACGTCGAGAAATTGCGTTTCGCTCTCGATCAGGATTACGGAACACCGGCATCTTTGGTCGGGACGGCGAAGGAACTGGCGATTTTCCCGCCGGTAACCGGGGGATGATAAAGATCGACGTGCGTCCTGCGGATTTTGACATTGCCTCCGAGACGCTTGAAGTCGCAGGGCAGGGAGGCGGTGCGATTGCCAGCTTTGTTGGACAGGTCCGCGATGACGGCAATCTGGAAACACTCGAACTGGAATATTATCCGGCAATGACCCGCAAGGCGCTTCAGGATATCGCGGAAACGGCGCAATCCCGTTGGACACTCCATGCGATCACGATCATCCATCGGGTTGGCAAGCTGTCGGTTGGTGATAATATCGTGCTTGTTGTGACCGGTTCCGATCACCGCAATTCAGCGATGAAAGCCTGTGCTTTCATCATGGACAGGTTGAAGACGGTCGCGCCGTTCTGGAAAAAAGAAACCCGTACCGACGGGGCCGCGAACTGGGTCGAAGCGCGCGATTCTGATGCCACGGCGTCGAAAGAATGGGAAAAATAGGCGAGCAGTCTATGAACCGGCTTTGGAAACCCAATTCTGGGCGCCCTTCATAATTTCCGCCAGCAGCTGAAACTCTGCGCGCCGGGGACTGTTCGTCCGCCAGACCAACGCAATGTCCCGCGTGGCGTTGTCCGATTTCAGTGGTCGGGCGACGATGTTCGTGTGATCCAAAATGCCGCTTTCGATTGCCATCTTGGGAAGCAGTGTCAGGCCCAGGCCATTGTCTACCATCTGGACCAGTGTGTGCAGTGAGGTTCCCATCATCCTGGCCGAAGCTCTGAGTTCCGGCCGGTTACACGCTGCCAGCGCATGATCCTTGAGACAATGCCCGTCCTCGAGCAGCAACAGCCGGGTTTCGTCGATCGTAGCGGGATCGACCTGTGATGGCGGATCACGCGGATCGTCTTTGGGGAAGGCCACGAAAATCTCGTCACTGAACAGGACGGCGGTTTCGACATCGCCGCACGGGAACGGCAACGCCAGCAAGACGCAATCGGCATGGCCATGATGGAGAGAATCACACGCGGCCTGGCTGGCTTCCTCTTTCAGATAAAGTTTGAGTTCCGGTCGTTCCTTGCGGAGTTGCGGCAGTAGCCGGGGCAACAGGAACGGTGCGATTGTGGGGATGACGCTCATGCGGATGTTACCGGCAAGCGGTTTGCCCGCGGAACGGGCCATTTCGGAAAGCTCTTCTGCCTCGCGCAGTATCCGGTAGGCCTTTTCCACCATCTGGTTGCCCAGTTCGGTAAAACGGACAACCCGGCGTGTTCGCTCGACCAGCACAATGTCGAGCAACGTTTCCAGTTCCTTTATTCCCGCCGACAAGGTCGACTGGGTAACAAAACAGGATTTCGCCGCTTTGCCGAAATGACCATGTTCTTTCAGCGCAACCAGATATTGCAGTTGCTTGAGCGTGGGGAGGTAGGTCGACATTATCGAGGCTTTCGATCAGTGTTTAATTATTGATCTAATATAATGATTGTAAATCATATGAAAAGCGTCATCCAAACTGGGTTTCAAAAAAAGACTGGAAATACTGACTTGTCGTGCCTATTTTGGAAATCTTCGCAACATCCGGAGAAAATATTATGTTTCGGGAACTGGGCGCTTATCTGGATTCCATCAAGGCTCGCGATCCGGCACCGCGATCGCGCTGGGAAGTGCTGCTATATCCGGGAGTGTTGGCCATCGGTCTGCATCGTCTGGCGCATTGGCTCTTCAGAGGCGAGCTCTATTTTTTTGCCCGTTTCGTCAACCATACCGCGCGATTTTTCACGGCGATCGATATTCATCCCGGCGCGAAAATCGGTAGGCACCTGTTCATCGATCACGGTTTTACCGTCATCGGGGAAACCGCCGAAATTGGCGACAATGTGACAATCTATCAATGTGTGACACTGGGCGGTACCAATC
>NZ_JBATHY010000191.1:0-1838 GCF_049667325.1 Parasphingorhabdus sp.
GATGGGTGAGATAGGCATCGCCGAAGGTCATCCAGAATCGGATACGCTGGATTTCGGGGAGATGGGTTTTGAGCGATTCAATCTCCTCGTGATACATCTGGTACATATTCTTCGGGCCGACCGCCTCAAAGTCGAATTCCTGCTTGTGGGTCAAGGGCGGCCCCTCGACCCAGGCGCCATTCTCCCAGTGCCGCGAATTGGCGGTGACTTCCCTGATATTGATCTCGGGATTGAAATTGGTGGCGAAATGCTGGCCGTGATCGCCGCCGTTGCAATCGAGAATATCGAGCGTGTCGATCGTGTCGAAATGATGTTTCTTCAGCCAACAGGTGAACACGCTGGTCACGCCGGGGTCAAAGCCGGAACCGAGCAGCGCCATGATCCCCGCATCCCTGAACCGCTCGTGATAGTCCCACTGCCATTTATACTCGAATTTAGCCTCGTCGCGTGGCTCGTAATTGGCGGTGTCCAGATAATCGGTTCCGGTTGCGAGGCAGGCGTCCATGATCGGAAGATCCTGGTAGGGCAAGGCAAGGTTGACCACCAACACGGGCATCTCCCTTTCGATCAGCACGGTAAGCGCCGGCACGTCATCGGCGTCAATTTGCCTTGTCGAGATTTTCACTCCCGTGCGCTGTTTGACCGAGTCTGCGATGGCTTTACATTTGGACAAAGTCCGACTGGCCAATAATATCTCGGTAAAAGGTCCGCTGCCCGTCGCTATCAGCTGTGCCATTTTATGCACCGCCACCGAACTGACGCCGCCTGCGCCAATCACCAAAATTTTGCCCATGAATTCCACTCTAAATGCTGGAGAAATGTAAGCCCCGCATATAGGAAGAGACTATGACAGAGCAATACCTGATGGACCCTGAACGGAAACCAACCCTCGCAGGGGTCGAAAGAGCAGCCGGGAAGATCGCAATGATCCTGCCCGCTACGCCACTGTTGCCACTGGAAATCGACGGTAAAACCATCTGGTGCAAAGCGGAATGCCTGCAACCCATTGGCGCGTTCAAGATTCGGGGTGGATGGCACCGTTTGACCGACCTCACCGACAATCAGAAAAAACACGGTGTTGTTGCATTTTCCAGCGGCAATCATGCGCAGGGTGTGGCCTGGGCCGCACGCAGGCTTGGTGTGCCAGCGACGATCATCATGCCCGAGGATGCTCCAAGGGCGAAGCTGGACAACACCAGGGCGCTTGGCGCCGAAATCATCACCTACGACCGTCTGAATGGCTCTCGTGAACAGATGGCTGCCGATATATCGCGGGCAACCGGAGCCGTCGTGGTTCCCAGCTTTGATGATCCATGGATTGTTGAAGGGCAGGGCAGTTGCGGACTGGAGATACGAGAACAGATGCTCGCCCGAACCGGGTCGGCACCAGATCAGATTGTCGCCTGTTGCGGTGGCGGCGGGCTCGCCAGCGGTTCCGCTCTCGCAAATCCGGAGGCAAAAATCGTGGTGGTCGAACCGGAAGGCTGGGACGATATGACGCGGTCGCTGGAAGTTGGAACTATCGTGCCGGTTGGAAAGGATCCACCGGCAACCGACTGTGACGCGCTGCAAACGCTCAGGGTTTCGTCTATTACGTTTGATATATTGCGGGATCGTGGGGCCACAGGCGTGGCCGTTTCCGCCGATGAAGTGCATCACGCCATGCGCGTTGCGTTCGAGAAACTGCATCTGGTTGTCGAACCAGGCGGTGCAGTCGCGCTTGCAGCATTACTGGCTGGCAAGGTGAAGGCAACGGATCGCACCGCAATCACGCTGTCCGGCGGGAATGTCGACAATCAACTATATGCGAAAATCATCACGGGTGGTTAGAGCCTGAT
>NZ_JBATHY010000192.1:0-6589 GCF_049667325.1 Parasphingorhabdus sp.
CAAAAGGAGTCCGGCATGCCCAATATCGTAGTTCAGAATATAAAGCGCGCCGACCTCTCGGTGGTCGATGGTCTGGCCAAATGTGGCGTAGCGACCGTCCATGAAGCGCAAGGCCGGACCGGTTTGATGGCCAGCAATATGAGGCCGGTTTATACCGGTGCGAGGATAGCCGGAACAGCGGTAACCATATCCGCAGCACCGGGTGACAACTGGATGATACATGTCGCCATCGAACAGTTGCGGGAAGGCGACATGTTGGTTCTGGAACCAACCAGCCCTTGCGAAGACGGCTATTTTGGCGATCTGTTGGCGACCTCGGCGCAGGCAAGAGGGTGCCGCGGTTTGATCATCAATGCCGGCGTACGCGATGTCCGTGACCTGACCGAGATGAATTTCCCGGTTTGGTCAAAGGCGGTGTTTGCCCAGGGGACGGTGAAAAACACGCTTGGCTCGGTGAATGTCCCGATTGTCTGCGCAGGAGCAGTGGTAAACCCCGGCGATGTCATCGTCGCGGATGACGATGGCGTCTGCGTTGTACCGCGTCAAAATGATGCCGACGTGCTGGAAAAGGCGCAGCAACGGGAAGCGAATGAGGAAGAGAAGCGGCAGCGGCTGGCCAGCGGTGAACTGGGCCTCGACATGTACAAGATGCGCGAACGGCTAGAAAAAGAAGGCCTCAAATATGTTTGATGCGCCTTCTGGCGTTCGGTGCATGTGGATGCGCGGCGGAACGTCCAAAGGCGGCTATTTTCTTGCGGAAGACTTGCCTGCGGGCAAAGCAGAACGTGACGCGTTTCTGGTTCATATCATGGGGTCCCCCGACGAACGGCAGATCGACGGTATGGGCGGTGCTGATCCGCTTACCAGTAAAGTCGCGGTGGTCAGGAAATCAGGACGTGATGCCATCGACGTAGATTATCTGTTCCTGCAGGTCTCCGTTGATCAGGCGCTCATTTCAGACCAACAAAATTGCGGCAATATCCTCGCGGGTATCGGTCCTTTTGCGATCGAGCGCGGGTTGGTGGCCCCAACCGGTGATGAAACCCGCGTAATCATCTATATGGAAAATACCGGGCAAACCGCTGTGGCCACGGTCCAAACTCCGCACGGGCAGGTGCAATATACAGGTAACGCCAGCATTGATGGCGTGCCCGGCACCCATGCCCCGATTCAACTCGAATTCCGCGACACTGCGGGATCCAGTTGCGGAGCGCTGCTTCCGACGGGAAATGCAGTCGACGAGATTGAAGGCATCGCTTGCACGTTGATCGATAACGGCATGCCCTGTGTCGTAATGAGGGCCGCCGATGTTGGCATCATCGGTTATGAAGATCGCGAGAGTCTCGACGGCAACCGCGATTTGAAAGCGAGAATCGAGGCGATCCGGCTGGCGGCGGGAGAGCGGATGAACTTGGGTGATGTCGGCGAAAAAACAGTGCCAAAGATGATGTTGGTTGCGCCGCCGAGAAACGGAGGGGCCGTGACCGTGCGAAGCTTCATTCCGCATCGCGCCCATGCATCGGTCGGTGTTCTGGGTGCGGTCAGTGTCGCAACCGCCTGCCTGATCGAGGGCTCTCCTGCTGCGATGGTGGCAAATATACCGGATGGTCAGATCAAAACCCTATCGGTTGAACATCCGACCGGAGAACTGACCTGCGTGTTGGAAACGGATGCAAACGGTAACGTGGTCTCCTCGGCACTGTTGCGCACGGCGCGAAAATTGATGGACGGGAAGGTTTTTTGATATGAGCGTCGAAATGAAAGCTGATCGCATCACCAGTTGGCACGCAAATCCGTCAAAGCCAGAGTTTCAATTGCCGGAGGGAGCGGTCGATGCCCATTGTCATGTCTTTGGTCCAATGGCGCAATTTCCCTTCAGTCCAACAGCAAAATATATCCCGGAAGATGCGGGCCCCGACGAGCTATTCGCCCTGCGAGATCATCTGGGATTTTCGCGCAATGTGATTGTGCAGGCAAGCTGCCATGGGACCGACAACAGGGCGATGCTTGATGCAATCGCCAAATCCGATGGAATGGCGCGCGGGGTTGCGGTTGTTGATCCGGATATCAGTGATTCCGAATTGAGACAGCTTCACGAGGGCGGCGTCCGTGGCATCCGGTTCAATTTTCTGAAGCGCTTGGTGGACAATGCTCCCAAGGACAAGTTTCTGGAAGTCGCATCGAGATTACCAAGAGGGTGGCACGTGGTAATCTATTTTGAAGCGGACATTTTGGAGGAGATGAAAGACTTCATCGGTAATATTCCCGTGCCAATCGTAATAGACCATATGGGCCGGCCCGATGTGTCGCAGGGGCCGGGTGGCAAGGAAATGAAGGCATTCCGAAAATTGCTCGACAGCCGCAGTGATATCTGGACCAAAGTTTCCTGTCCCGACCGGCTGGATGCCGCCGGCCCGCCATATTTGAATTTTGTTGCTTCGGTCAGACCACTGGTGGAAGACTACCCCGAGCGAGTCCTTTGGGGAACGGACTGGCCGCATCCCAATATGCAAAGCGTGCGTCCTGATGACGGCGCGCTGGTGGATATAATTCCGCAGTTGGCAGTGACAAACGAACTGCAACGCCGGCTACTGGTAGATAATCCAATGGCTCTTTACTGGGACGAGCATTGACAGCCGCAATCGCCAAGAATTGAGTCGAGGGCGATTAGACTTCATAAGCTGAATGGCGGATTTTCGGAACTGGTTTGACCTACGGGTATGACAACATCTGGGCGCATTTCGGAACGACTGTAGTTGGGCCGTTTGCGGACTGTCCGCTATTGGATGCTGGGCGGTGAAAAGCGGACATTCGGCTGCCGCCCCAATTCTGGACACTTACCGATTCAGTGCGAGCCCTCGACAGCAGATATTCTGCAAAAATATGGCGGCTCATTGCTCCGCCTCGCGATGATCATCACCTATCCAAAGAGTATGACTGTCAATCCGGAGATTGGTGATGGCCAGCAACGCGTGTTTTCTCGCTTGAACTTCAGAACGAAATGCATCGTGGGTCATGCGTTCAACCAGCAGCAGATCGGACAGATCAAATGCGCCTAGCTCATGGCCACGCCGCATTTTTGTCACTCCATCCACCTGTGCCTTCATGCCTTCCCGGCTCCGCTTCCAAGAACGCCAGGCAGCGTCGGCGGATGCCAAGCCCGTGTCAGCCATTTCCTGAACGTCGAACCGCACCGCGCCTGCTTCGGCACTAACGGCCTGTGCTTCCCTCTCTGCGCGGTCGGCCAGCGCGCTGCGATGGCTGCCACCAAGAGGAATAGAAGCGACAAGTCCGACGCCCTTTTCCAAACCGTCCCGCTCGCTGAATACCCGAAAGCCCAATGACGGATCGGCAATGCGGTCACGCCGGGTCCGCTCCGCTAGTGTGTTTACCCGGGCAGCCTCTGCATCGGCCGCGGCAATTTCGTGGCTGCGCGCGATAACCAGATCGCGCAGTGCTGCAAACCCGCCTTCAGGAACCGTTGGGAGGGGAAGCTGCGGCGCTTCAACGGGTAGTGGTAAGCTCGGGTATTGGGCGGCGAGACGCGCGTGGCCGAGCTCTGTTCGCCCCCTTGATTGCTCTGCGGCCAGCCTTGCGGCTCCCAAAGCGGCTTCAGATTGATCAACATCAAGCTGGGCAGCATCGCGTAGTTGCATTCGTCGCGTTACCGACGCGAGCATTGCTTCATAATTTTTGACTGCTTGTGCATCTACGCGAGCCTCTTCGGCTGAACCCAGCCAGCCCCACCATAGTTCCGCCAATAGGGTCGCAGCTTGATGCTTTACATCTTCGGCTCGATTCTCGGCAGCGATGAGGCCATATTCGCCCGCCTTCTTGTCGAGGCGTTTCTTGCCGGGAAGACGAAAAGGTCGCATGACGGTCGCTTCATATTCGTTGAACCGACCCTCATTATCTACGTCGCGGCGAATATAGGAGCCCGATAAGGTCACCTCATGGGGACCGGCTTTGAGGGCCCGGGCATCTGCTCTGGCCGCCTCGACACGCGCGCGCGCTGCCATGACGCTTGGATGCTCATCTAATGCCGTCTGGACCGCCGCTTCATCAGGCATTCCGGCATTGTCTTGCGCAGCGGCGGGGATGGGAACCATAATCACCAGCCAGAACGAGAAGGTGGATAGGGCATTCCTCATGATGGCACCTCTTCGCCGAAGTTCGGGTCACCGGCCTCCCGCTCTTCCTTATTCTCACCGAAGCGCTCGTATAATATTGGCAGCAGGATCAACGTCAGCATTGTCGCGGTGACAAGACCACCGATTACGACGATCGCGAGCGGCTTCTGGATTTCCGATCCCGGACCGGTCGCAAATAATAATGGCACCAGTCCGAAGGCAGCAATGGTAGCGGTCATCAGGACCGGGCGCAGTCTGCGGGCGGCGCCGACTCGAACAGCATCTACCATTGACAGACCTTGCTCGCGGAGCTGCCTAAAATAGCTGACCATGACCAAGCCATTGAGAACTGCGATACCGAGCAGCGCGATAAAGCCGACGGAAGCGGGAACGGAAAGATATTCTCCCGACACGGCCAGCGCCACCATTCCGCCAACCATCGCAAAGGGAATGTTGACCAAAATCAGTAGGGATGCACGCACTGAACTCAAGGTCGCATAAAGAACGATAAAAATAAGAATTAGAGATATCGGAAGCACAATCATCAGCCGCGTCGACGCCCGCTGCTGGTTTTCAAACTGCCCGCCCCAGACGATGCGGTAGCCGGAAGGCAGTTTCACATTTGCGCCGATATCGGCCTTGGCTTCTTCAACATATCCAACTAGGTCGCGTCCGGAAACAAAGGCCTGAACCATGGCAAAGCGCGAGCCGTTTTCATGCTCCAGTTTGACTGGTCCGGCAATCTGATTCACCGTAGCAATATCGCTGGCGCGCACCAATTGGCCGGTGGGCGAGCGGTATAGCTGATCGGCAAAGCTTTGCGGGCTCATGCCGCGACTGCCTTCGCCCTTTATCAGGATGGGCACGCGCCGGTTGCCATCGGCAACGACGCCGGAGTGCACGCCTTCTATCTGAGCTCGCATCATGTCCTGCATCATGTCGACTGGCATACCGCTGCGTCCCGCCGCCATCCGGTCAATATCAAGCTGCAGATAGTCAACCGTGTCATTGGCAACGGTCATCGCCTCAGTTGTGCCCTCAATTTTTTCCAGTCGGCCCTGAATTTCTCCAGCAATCCGGGAGAGTTCATCCAGATCTGAGCCGAACAATTTGATCACCAGATCGCCGCGCGCACCGGTGAGCATTTCGGAAATGCGCATTTCAATGGGCTGGGTGAAGCTGGGTTCGATACCCGGCAAATCATCAAACACCTCGCGAATTTTCTCGGTCAGTTCATCCTTGTCAGCCACTTGCCATTCACTACGCGGCTTGATTTTCAGAAAACTGTCGGTTTCATTCGGACTCATTGGATCGAGTCCGAGTTCGTCGCTACCAACCCGTGCGATCACATCGGTGACTTCCGGAACTTCAGCAAGAATGGCTTTCTGGACCTTGATGTCACCAGCAACGCTATGGTCGATCGAGATGCTTGGTAATTTGGTCAGCTGAACGATCATCGACCCTTCATCCATGGTCGGCAGAAAGGTCTTTCCGGTCACACTATAGGCAAGTCCCGCGATCAGCAAAGAGAAGGCCGCAACAGCATATACAATGGGTTTTCGGCCAAAAGCACTGCCCAATAGTCGCTCATAGAAGGGTGACAATTTGCGCATCAACCAAGGCTCGTGATGGCCAGCGGGTATTTTCAAAACAAAATAGGCCAGAACCGGAACCAGTGTCAGCGATAAGATTAACGCCGCAAGCAGCGCGAGCACAATCGTCAATGCAACGGGCGCGAATAATTTGCCTTCAAGTCCTTCCAGTGTGAGCAGCGGCAGGAAGACCAGTGCGATAATGGCAAGGCCAGATGCAACAGGTTTTGCTACTTCAGCTGTGGCAATGAAGATATTGTGGAGTTTACCAGCAGCGCGGTGTTTTTCGTCGGATAACCGTTCGACAACATTCTCGACCACGACCACCGCCCCGTCGACAAGGATACCAACCGCGATGGCTAGCCCGCCAAGGCTCATAAGATTGGCTGTCAAACCAAGAAAACGCATGGCGATGAAGGTGAACAATGCTGCCATCGGCAGCGCGAGCGCAACGATTACCGACGCCCTTATATCGCCGAGAAAAAGGAGCAGCAAAATGACAACCAATACAGTTGCTTCGAGCAAAGCTGATTCGACCGTGCCGACGGCGCGTTCAATCAGGTCTGATCGATCATAAAACGGGTCGATCTTCAACGAAGATGGCAAGCTGGGTTCGATTTCCTTGAGCCGCTCCTTGACACCATCGACCACTTTGCTGGCATCTGCTCCGCGCAGGCCAATCACCAGCCCTTGCACGGCTTCGCCCTCGCCATTTTTGGTGACGGCACCGTAGCGGGTGAGGCTGCCTGTTCGGACCTGCGCTACATCGCCGACACGGACAACCATTCCGCCTTCGGATTTGACAATGATGTCCGACAGATCACCGAGGTTCCGGATAGCGCCAACCGCGCGGACGATGAGAGATTC
>NZ_JBATHY010000193.1:0-4701 GCF_049667325.1 Parasphingorhabdus sp.
TCTATATGCTGCTTTGATCTTCAGCTTTCTCGGCGGCTTTTGGTGGGGCCTGGCCGTCGTCGCCTCCAAGGCACCACAATGGATCTATGGCGTCGCAGTATTGCCAAGCTTGCTGGCTCTCGTCAGCGGCATTCCTTGGATGATCGGTTCAACTTGGCCCGGCCCGTCGCTGGCGTTTCTCGGCATCGCTATCATTGTTGCTCTATCGGTTGATTTTAGGCTCAATCGGCTCGGCATGATGCCAGACTGGATGCTCCGCTTGCGGATTATATTGTCGACCGGACTGGGATTGACAACGCTCGCCTTGGCAGCGCTTTAAGCCAGAACCATTTTTGCGAGCGCCGTTCCGGACAGCCACGCACATTCAACTCTCGGTCCGATCAGCCAGTCCCCGCAAACGCCGATCTTCATATCGCTGTTGTAGAGTGCGCTGTGACTGGTTTTACCTGAACGGGCATAGCGCCATCGGTGAGCGGACGCGACCAACGGATCGTGGAGAGAAAATCCCAGCAGGTCGGCAAAGCCACCGGACAATGCCGTCACAACCTGCTCCTGACGATCTTCCAGATGTTCGATCGACCAATCCGGCGACGCTTGTATGACCCAGCTATCTGGTCCTGTGCGGCCAGGCTTGTCCGAATTGCGCGCGGCCCAACCAATGACGCGATCGTCGCGAAAAGTTGCCTTACCCGTTTTTATTGGATCGGCGAAGGCCAGCATCAAGGTCCAGCAGGGTGCAGAAACTGTATCTTCGGCCAGTGCCTGAAACTCGCTTTCCCACGGTTCCAGCAAAGACGCCGCCTGCTCCGCCGGTATCGCCAAAATGACGGTATCGAATAGCGCCTCGATAATATGACCTTCACTCTGCAACTGCCAACCATTTGCCTGTTTCACCAATCCATCTATGCGCACGGACCATGCGACATCATGGCGCGCCGCGAGCGCCTTTATCGGCGTGTTCATGGTGGGCATCCCAACCCAAGCTTCCGGACCTGCAGCGGTCCAAAGCGCCGCTGCACCGGACTCCTGCCATTGTTTTACCACGGTCTGAAAGGCTGGATCACGGGCGGTAAAATATTGGGCCCCGTGGTCAAAGCTGACCTGGCCGGCGGCGGTGTCCATCCGCCGTGTGGACATGCGACCTCCTGGTCCCCGGGCCTTGTCAAACAGGCAAACCTCATGTCTGGCAGCGACCAGATGATCCGCACAGGCGAGCCCGGAAAGACCTGAACCAATAATAGCAATTTTCATAACATAGGTCTTTCAGCCGTATGGCCTTGCGTGAAATATGCCCGCATAAGAGAGCATAAGATTTCGGTTCTCGAAGCTGTCAGTACCCCAACTCTCGCAAACGGGTCTGGCGTTCGCAATATGTCCCAATGGACGAGTAGGAAAATATGAACAAGGTTACAGTCTGGTATGACGGCGGATGCCCCCTTTGTCTTCGGGAGATCGCATTGTTCCGGCGGCTCGACAAGAAGGGTGCCATCAAGTTTGTCGACCTGACATCGCCCGGTATATCCTGCCCTCTCGATCGCAATTTCATGCTCGACCGCTTTCATGCTCGAGAAAATAACGTCCTTCTGTCGGGTGCGGCCGCTTTTGCGGCGATGTGGCGAGCGGTGCCGGTTTTGCGCCCGCTGGGCATTGCGGCCCGGTTCCCGGGGGTTTTGCCGATGCTCGAATCTGCCTATCGGCTATTCTTGCGGATTCGTCCGCGACTGCAACGCTATGCCGGCGGGCGGCTTAAAACATGAGGCCTCGACCAGATCCGATCAGACCGGGACAGGAAAGCGTCTGGCACTACCCCCGCCCGGCGGTCGCCGAGCCGTGTCCCGCGCGGATCACGATCGAACATCAAGGACAGGTTGTGGCCGACACGTGCGCTAGCGTTCGCACGCTCGAGACCAGCCATCCGCCCACCTATTATATTCCGTCATCAGACATTGGCTCCGGCCTGCTACGAAGGGCAGAAGGAAGTTCCTATTGCGAGTGGAAAGGCACCGCAGTCTATTGGGATGTGGTTGTCGGCGAAACCATATTGCGGCGCATTGGCTGGAGCTACCCTAGCCCCAGCGCGGATTTTTCGATCCTGCGCGACCATATCGCCTTTTATGCCGGGCCCTTTGACCGGTGTCGCGTCGACGGTGAAATCGTGACCCCCCAACCCGGTGATTTCTACGGTGGCTGGATAACCGGCAAACTGGCCGGCCCGTTCAAAGGTGTGCCGGGAAGCCGGGGGTGGTAAAAGCATGACTGGCAACAGCAGGAACCAAAAGAACCGGGCCGTCCCGCACGGCAGATTGTCCCGTCTGGGACAATTCGGACGTTTGGCCAGCGGCGTCGCGGGCGGCATGATTGCCGAAGGCGCCCGGAGATTGGCCGACGGGGAACGGCCCGCTATGCGCGATATGATGCTCACGCCCGGCAATGTGGCCAGAGTCGCAGACCGGCTGTCGCATTTGCGCGGAGCTGCGATGAAACTCGGCCAGATGATCTCGATGGATGCCGGAGATATGCTTCCCCCGGAACTGGCCGAAATCATGGCGCGGCTGCGCGATAATGCCCACCGGATGCCGCCACGGCAATTGCAGCAGGTTCTGGCTCAGCAATGGGGGCAGGACTGGCGCAAGCGCTTTGCCCGATTTGGAGCAACACCCATTGCGGCCGCATCTATTGGCCAGGTCCACAGGGCAATGACGCCGGACGGTCGGGACCTTGCGATTAAGGTTCAATATCCCGGTGTGAGGGAAAGCATTGATGCCGACGTCGACAATGTCGCGACGTTATTACGGATTTCGAATCTCTTGCCGCGCGAATTGGACATCGCACCGCTATTGGCAGAGGCCAAGAAGCAGCTTCGCGAGGAAGCGGATTATGTCCGGGAAGGTCGTTATCTGAGTTTGTTTGGAGAATTGCTGCTCGATTCACCCGATTATGTCATTCCCGTTCTCGACACCGAATTCACCACGGATCAGGTGCTGGCAATGAGTTTTGTCGAGGGCAAGGCGATCGAGACGCTTGTTGATGCACCGCAGGAGACCCGCGACGCAGCCATGCGCTTGCTGTTCAAGCTGGTGATGCGGGAATTGTTTGAATTCGGGATCGTACAGTCGGACCCCAATTTCGCCAATTACCGGTATCAGCCGGAAACGCGCCGGCTGGTGTTGCTCGACTTTGGCGCGACCAGACAGGTCGATGTGAAAATAGCCGAAGGATATCGCAGACTGATAACCGCCGCGCTCAATGGTGATCGCGATACGGTGCGTGAGGCAGCGGTAGCAACCGGCTTTGTCGGCGAGGCAGCAGTCACCCGACACCGAGACCGGATTGATGCGATGATCGATGTCATCGTCAGAGAATTAAATCGGCCCGGCATGTTTGATTTTGGGGACCGGGGGTTCGTCAACATTTTGCGCGATCAGGGCATGGATGTGGCGGCGGACCGTGCAGCATGGCATATCCCGCCCACCGATCTGCTTTTTGTTCAGCGCAAAATCAGCGGCATGGCGCTACTCGCGGCGCGTTTGAAAGTCAGAATAGATATTCGCGGCCTGGTCGCAGAACATTTTGCCATCGACGTGGCCGACGGATTGGTTGCGGAAAGCTGAGCTGTGCCAAAGATGCGGAGGAAATCCGACATGCCAACCAAAATTTGCGAAGCCTGTCGGCGGCCGTTTTCGTGGCGGAAAAAATGGGCGCGTGACTGGGAAAATGTTCGCTATTGTTCGGATGAGTGCCGGCGGAAACGTTAGTCCAGATTGCCCAGAAAGCGCCGCGCATCCGCGTCGATTTGTGCCTTCTTGTCGTCGCTAAACTTTCCATAGCTGCTGACCATCATCGCCATGCGCGGATTGTTTTGAAAACGCTCTGCATGTCGCCCGATAAAATCCCAGTAGAGATAGTTGAACGGGCAGCCGTCCTTGCCCTCTTTCTTGCTAACGGAGTAGCTGCAGTTTTGGCAATAATCGCTCATCCTGTTGATATAGGATCCGCTGGATGCATAGGGTTTGGAGGCAAGCAGGCCGCCATCGCCAAACTGGCTCATACCCAGGGTGTTGGGCAGCTCGACCCATTCGAACGCATCGGCATAGACGGAGAGATACCAGATATGCAGTTGCTTCGGGTCGATGCCCGCAATCAACGCAAAATTGCCCGTGACCATCAGCCGCTGGATATGATGGGCATAAGCTTCATCGCGGGTCTGGGAAATGCAGGCTTTCATACATGCCATCTCGGTTTCGCCAGACCAGTAAAAGGCGGGCAGATCACGGTCGGCCCCTAGGGCGTTTTCCTCTTCATATCCCGGCATCTCCCGCCAATAAATGCCGCGCACATATTCTCGCCAGCCAATGATCTGGCGAATGAAACCTTCTGCTGCATTGAGCGGTGCACGGCCTTTGCAATATTCATCCTCGACACGGCGGCAGATCGCAAGCGGGTCAAGTAGCCCGACGTTCAGGTAGAGCGAGATCAACGCGTGAAAGAGAAATTTCTGATCCGTCAGCATGGCGTCCTGATAGTCGCCAAAACAAGGAAGTGCGCGCTCGATGAACGCATCGAAGGCCTGTTCGGCATCAGCCCGCGTTGCGCCAAACCAATAGTCATCAAGAGATCCGAAATTATCGGCGAAGCGGTCACCGACGAGGGCCAGAACCTCGCGTGTTATCTCATCTGGTTCAAAACGCAGCGGCTGTGGCA
>NZ_JBATHY010000194.1:0-9025 GCF_049667325.1 Parasphingorhabdus sp.
GCTAGCAAGTCTGTATGACCCAGGATAACCGCACAGCAGATATCGCCAATTTTGTCACCCATCTGGAATGCTCCAAAACCGGAGAGTCGCTGCCTGCCGGAACCGTGCATAACCTGTCGCCCGCCGGCGCGCCGATTTTGGTGCGCTATGATCTGGAGGCGGTTGCCGGGCAACTGACCAAGGAAAAACTTGCGGGCAGGCCTGCGGATCTCTGGCGCTATCGCGAACTGTTGCCGGTCAACAGTGCAGCCAATATTGTCTCGCTAGGCGAAGACATGACACCACTGATCACGCTTGACAATTCGCTCGGATCCAACGTGATCGTCAAGGACGAGGGTCGTTTGCCGACGGGTTCGTTCAAGGCGCGAGGACTCGTCATGGCGGTATCGATGGCCAAGGAGTTGGGACTGAAACGACTCGCGATGCCAACCAATGGTAACGCGGGAGCCGCCATGGCGGCCTATGCGCGGCGCGCGGGGATGGAGGCTTATGTCTTTTGCCCGGATGACACACCCGAGGTGAATGTAAGGGAGATCGCTCTCCAGGGCGGCAAGGTCTGGCGGGTAAACGGCCTGATCAACGACTGCGGCAAGATTGTTGCCGATGGCGAAGCGGAAATGGGCTGGTTCAATCTCTCGACGCTGAAAGAGCCTTACCGGATCGAAGGCAAGAAGACGATGGGACTGGAGCTTGTCGAGCAACTGGGTTGGGAATTGCCGGATGTGATTTTCTATCCAACCGGCGGTGGTACCGGTCTGATCGGCATGTGGAAGGCATTTGACGAACTGGAGGCGATTGGCTTTATCGGCTCCAAGCGACCACGCATGGTTGCGGTGCAAGCGACCGGCTGTGCACCGATTGTCGACGCATGGGAAAAGGGGCTCGATCATGCGCCTTTGTGGGAAAATGCCCATACTGTTGCGGCTGGCATACGTGTGCCGGTAGCGATTGGAGATTTCCTGATATTGCGTGCGGTGCGTGATTCCGGCGGCTTCGCGATTGCGGTCGAGGACGAGGCGATAGTCGCCGCGCAAAAAAGAATCGGACAGGAGGACGGATTATTGCTCTGTCCCGAAGGCGCGGCCACCGCTGCGGCCTATCTAAAAGCCTTGGAGGACGGTCTGGTCAGCAAGACCGACCGCGCGGTGCTGTTCAATTGCGGCAATGGTCTCAAATATCCCATGCCCGCCGCAGATGCTGCGCTTGATCGCCATCAGCCGATCGACTGGAGCGCCATTGCCAGCGCCTGATCGGCTGGTTAAGGCTTAGCGCATGAAATGGCTTGTCATAATCGGTATGTTGCTTTTGGCCTGCGGTGGCCTTGCCTGGTGGTTTCTCTCGCAGCCGGGGCCGAAACAACTCGATCTGGCCAATAATATCATCCCTGGGGACAGCGATGCCAGGCTGTTGGTGGAGGACCAGATTTACGATCAGGAACGGGGCTTGGGGCTCAATATCTGGACCCCGAAAACCGCTGCGACCGAACCGCTTCCCGTCATCGTCTTCATCTATGGCGGTGGCTGGCGTGACGGAGCCAAGGACCATTATGCTTTCACGGGCCGGGCGCTGGCCAATCGCGGCTACGTGGTAGTGCTGCCAGACTATCGGCTTTTCCCGAAAACCCGCTTTCCTGGTTTTCTAGAAGACAGCGCCAAAGCACTCGCTTGGGTTCACGATCATATTGGCGAGCATGGCGGCGATAAAGGGCGGATTTTTCTCTCCGGTCAATCGGCGGGTGCCTATAACGCGATGATGCTGGCGCTTGACCGGCAATGGCTGGGGCGCGAAGGCAAGTCACCGGACCTGATCCGGGGCGTGGCGGCGCTGGCCGGCCCTTATGATTTCTACCCGTTTGATACCGAAACCTCAAAGCAGAGCTTTGGTGACTATCACACACCCGAGATGACCCAGCCTGTTAATTTTGTCCGGCCCGATGCACCACCGCTGTGGCTATCGAGTGGCACCAATGACACTCAGGTTAGGCCCCGCAACAGCAAGATCCTGCGTGACAAAATCCTCGAAGCAGGCGGCGATGCCGAATATGTAGAATATCCCGATGTCGACCATCTCGAGATCATCATGGCGCTGGCCAAGCCGTTTCGTCACAAGGCTCCGGTGCTGGATGATATGGTTGCCTTTTTTGAACGTCACAACTGATTGCATGAAATGAAAGCCGGACGGTGGTTTTTGCAGTGCAAAATGGTTGAGATAGTGGCATTTTTTGGTTATGCCGATCCGCAGAACAAGGGAATCCGATAGACATGGCCACTTTCACGCTCCCCAAGAATAGCAAGATCCGCAAGACGGGCGAATTGCATCAGGCTTTGACCAACGGGAAAAAGCGGCCGTTTAAAGTCTATCGCTATGATCCCGACAAGGGCGAGAATCCGCACTATGATACGTTCGAAATCGATACGGATGAATGCGGGCCGATGGTGCTCGATGCGCTAATCAAGATGAAATCGGAGCAGGATGCCACGCTGACCTTCCGCCGCTCCTGCCGGGAAGGCATTTGCGGGTCCTGCGCGATGAATATCAATGGCAAAAACGGTCTGGCCTGCACGACCGCGATTGAAGATTGCGGCAACAAGGTTACCATCACCCCGCTCCCGCACATGGAAGTCATCAAGGATCTGGTTCCGGATTTTACCCATTTCTACGCACAATATGCTTCGATCGAACCTTGGCTGAAAACCGTCACACCGACGCCATCGGGCAAGGAACGACTGCAATCGCCGGAAGATCGGGGCAAGCTGGACGGCCTCTACGAATGCATTCTCTGTGCTTGCTGCCAGACCAGTTGCCCGAGCTATTGGTGGAACAGCGATAAGTTCCTTGGTCCCGCGATCCTGCTGCAAGCCTATCGCTGGCTTGCCGACAGCCGCGATGAGTTGACCGGCGAGCGGCTCGACGAACTGGAAGACCCGTTCCGGCTCTATCGCTGCCACACGATCATGAACTGTGCCAATGCCTGTCCCAAGGGTCTGTCCCCGGCCAAGGCGATTGCCGAGATCAAGAAGATGACCGCCGCGCGCGTAATCTGAATCGCTGACGAGCGCTATTCATGACCGAAGTCCAGCGGAATTTCATCATCAGCGATCCTGATCCGAACTATCCTGGCTGGAGCACATGGGTGCTCAACGATACGGACTGTTTCAATAGCTTTCTTGGCAAAATGATTGTCCGGCGCGGTGGCGACGGCGTGAGCGATGATATCGCGCGCATCCGCATGTTTCCCGAACGACGGCACCGCAATCTCGGTGATGTTGTCCATGGCGGGACGATGATGGGCTTTATCGATTGTTCCCTATTTGCGGCGATGCGGGTGCTCGAACTCGGGCCATCCGGCTTTGCCGTGACGCTGGAATTGCAGACCCATTTCATCGGCGCGGCACGGATGACCGAACCGCTTGAAGCGCAAGTGGAGATTACCCGCGAAACCGGCCGCTTTCTGTTCATGCGCGGCCTGGTCGTGCAGGGCGAAAATGGTCGTGACAATATGGCCTCGTTCACAGCCATCGTCAAAAAGGCTCCCAACCAGAAAACCGATTTGCAATGAGCAAATTCTATCAGCGCTATCTGGCGCTGATTGCGCAAGGCGAGCTCAAGCACGATCCCGATCAGGATGCATGCGCGAAACGTCTCGCCCGGTTGCAGGAGGAGCTGGAAGCAATGCCGCCGCGGGGTAGTCTCTTGTGGCGAACATTCGGAAAAAAACCGACGCCGCCGCAGGGCATTTACATGTGGGGCGGAGTCGGGCGCGGCAAATCGATGCTGATGGATCTGTTCTACAATGTTCTCGACATCCGCCGGAAGAAACGTGCCCACTTCCATGAGTTCATGCTCGATGTACACGCCAGAATTCGGGAGGAGCGCAAGAAGGAACTGGGCGATCCGATACTGCCGGTTGCCGCTGCTCTGGCGAGCGAGGCGCGCTTTCTTGCCTTCGACGAAATGGTGGTCAACAACAGCGCCGATGCGATGATCATGTCGCGGCTGTTCACCGGGCTGGTCGAGTCAGGGGTGACGATTGTCACCACCTCAAATCGCCCTCCCGATGATCTGTACAAGGATGGTCTCAACCGCGAGCATTTTCTGCCGTTTATCGAACTGCTCAAGACCCGGCTCGACGTCGTTTCGCTCAACGGACCAACGGATTATCGGCGCGAGCGTCTGGGCGATGTCGACCTTTGGCATGTACCCAACGGCGAAGCGGCAACAAAGGCATTGAGCGAGGCCTTTTTCCGCCTGACCGACTATCCGCCCGAGGATCGCGAGCATGTTCCGTCTGCGGAAATCTCGGTGCAAGGCGGCCGGATGCTGACCGTTCCGAAATCGCTCAAGGGCGTCGGGGTATTCTCGTTCAAGCGGCTGTGCGGGGAAGCTCGCGGCGCGCAGGACTATCTCGCGATCGCGCGCCATTATCATAGCGTTATCATTGTCGGCATTCCGGTGCTTTCCAAAGAGAATCGCAATGAGGCTGCGCGCTTTGTGACGCTTATCGATGGGCTCTACGAATATCGGGTGAAGCTGCTCGCCAGTGCTGATGCGGAGCCCGATGCACTATACCCGGCGGGCGACGGCAGTTTTGAATTTGAACGGACGGCATCACGATTGATCGAGATGCAATCGGATGACTATCTGGCTTTGGGCCATGGTTCTGAAAGCAAAATCTAGGAGAGCGAACATGCGAACAAGAATTATTTCGACCATGGCGGCAGCGGCGTTGCTGGCTAGTGGAGCGCACGCGAGTCCGGCCGATGCGCCAGAGGCTGAAGCGCGGGAATTGTTCAAGCAGGTTGTCGAAATCCCCACCGTCGAAGGTCGCGGCGAAGTACCGCGTCTGGTCAAACTGCTCTGCGCCAAATTCAGTGCCGAGGGTCTCTCCGACATCACCGTCAAACCGCATGGCGAGACGGAAAGCATGATCTTGCGCTGGACGGCAGATGGAGCAGCCACGGCAGAACCGGTCCTGCTCATGGCGCATATGGATGTGGTCGAGGCCAAGCGCAGCGACTGGGCCGATGATCCGTTTATTTTCCGCGAAAAGGACGGCTATTACTGGGGCCGTGGTTCGGTTGACAATAAGGCGGGTATGACCGCGATCGTGATGAGTCTTATCCGCTTGAAGCGGGCTGGCTTCAAACCGAAGCGCGATATCATTGTCTTGTTCACCGGTGATGAAGAGACCGCAGGAGACGGTTCGCGGCTGGCTTCGACAGAATGGATCGATCTGGTGCGCGCCGAATATGCGCTAAACAGTGATGCCGGCGGTGGCGGTTTCACGGATGTTGGCAAGCCGCTGGGCTATGGACTGCAAACCGCCGAAAAGACCTACCGGACCTACAGTTTTACGGTGACCAACAAGGGCGGCCACAGTTCCAGACCCCGCCCCGACAATGCGATTTACGAACTGGCGAGTGCTCTGACGCGGCTGGAGCAACACCGGTTCACGCCGATGCTGAATGAAACAACCCGCGGTTATTTTGCCGCACGGGCCAAACAGGAAACGGGACCGGTTGCGGATGCCATGCGGCGCTGGCTGATGGATGAAAATGATGGCGAGGCGGCGGATATTATCGAGGCGGATCCGAAGGAAGTGGGTCTCACCCGCACCCGATGTGTCGCGACCAAATTGAACGGAGGTCATGCCGATAATGCGCTTCCGCAACTGGCGCAGGCGACGGTCAACTGCCGGATATTTCCCGGTGTTGAACCAGCCGATGTGATGGCGGAGCTGCAGGAACTCGCAGGCAAGGGGGTTACAGTCGAACAGTCGGACAGTTTTGGCGCTTCGTCGCCTGCCAGCCCGCTCCGCGCGGATGTTGTGGGAGCCTATACCAAAGCGATCCACAAGCGCTTCCCCGGCATGCCGATTGTGCCATCGATGTCGACCGGCGCGACCGACGGCGTATTTTTCCGCAGCATCGGAATCCCGGTCTATGGGGTCAGTGGCCTGTGGTTGAAGATCCCGGAGGACGCGCGGGCGCATGGACTGGACGAGCGCATTCCTGTCGAAAGCTTCCACATGAACATCGGTGTTTGGGAAGATATGGTCCGCGAACTGGCGGGCTAGAGCAGGCTCAGGCTGTCCAGATCAAGCGCCATTTGGGCCGGCCGTTCGGCCATCGCCGCGAACATCCGGTCTCCCCGATCTGTCCGTTCGACATGGAGCGAGGCGTTGATTGCCATGATGAAGCCGGAAAAGGCGTGGCGGCGATATTCGGTCCAGAATTGATTGAAATCGGGTGCGCCGGCCCGGAGGGCCAAATAGGCCCGGACCAGGCTTTCCTCATGTTCGCGACGGATGGCAGGATCGGCGAAACTTGTGCCGATCAGATAGGCAACGTCATTTGCCGGATTGCCAAGCGAGCAGGTTTGCCAGTCGACCAGGGCTGCAATCCGGCCGTCAGCGTGAAACAATATATTGTCGAGCCGCATATCGCCATGGGTGATCGCCAGTTCGAGTGGTTCATGGGCAACATAAGCGTCGATCCGATCGATCAATTCCTGGCCGAGGTCAAGAATGTCTGAAGACAGAAGTGTTGCAAATCGCTCGCGGAAAACGGGATAGCCATTGGGGAGCGTGTTCTTCAAAAAATCGCTGTTGCCCGCGCCGTGATGCAGCCATCGACAGGCATCAAACCCGCCGTCAGGTTGAAAATCATGCAAGGCGGCTGCTTCGTTTAGCGTCGTCTCCACCTGAACCAGTGACGCACCGGCCAGCTGGTCGCCCTGCGACGCGGGCGCCATGTCTTCGAGCAGCAGCACGAATTCCTGTTCATTTTCGGCAATATCGGCGTGATAGGAAACGGGGCAGAGCGCCGTGCAGTTGCCGGCACTGTCCCGGTACCAGCCGACTTCCATATCATAGAGATGGAAGATGGCAGCTGCACCCCGGCTGACCGGGTCGGCACTGGGGCATTTGGCGATGAAGGTCGTAGGGTGGCCTTGTTCCGACCAGTCGCATGTAAAGCGGTAGCTGTCGCAGACCTGTCCTGTCCCGACTGGTTCGTGGGTTAGCGATTTCAGCGATCCCGGGGCTGCGCCAAAAACCTGCTCGACAAACGCGGCCTCGAATTCTTCGGGCCGCACAGGAAATTGGCGGCTCACGCTGAGGGGTCCATCAGGCCGGTCAGGCCGCTGGTCGCATGAGGGCCGATAAACAGTTGCTCGACTATGCCCATGCCGTGATGCTCGTGTCCATCGATGGTCAGCACCGCATCGCCGAGCGCCTGAATATGGATGGTCGTCATGTCGATCGCCGGCATGGGATCGAGGGCAATGACATCATGCGCGACCTCGAGATCGCCATGGTCCATGCCATGGCCCCAGACCGGATGCATATAACCAAGCCCGGACATATAGAATGTTCGGGCGGCATCGCCGGTTCTCGGGGTGATGGAGAGCGATCCGGTGCCGGTTTCGAGCTGGACCCGCTTGATCCGGCGGGACCCGGAATGATAGCTCAGATCGATCGCTTCGGGCTCGAACTCGCTTGCCTTGCCGGACAGCATATCCACCACCCCGCGCCGGTTCCACGGCGCGCCTTGACCATCATCATTGCTGTGGAAAAAGCCGCAATGATCCGCGAAATTGAGCGGGGTCCACAGCCACCAGAATTGCGGGAAGGCTCCGGCTGGCGGGGGCTGCGATTCCGGTGCGCCGACCTGCCTGATCCCCCAGCTGCGGTCGCGGGTGCCGCTGCAATTGCCGACATCTATCTGCTGACCAGCCACGGTGATCGCGCCGGTCCAATGGCCGTTTTGCGTCATCCTGGTATAGTCCATCAGCAAGCGCGGACCGTCACGGCGGATGAAGCGCGGTTCCTCGATCGGCTGGTGGCGGGCGGTGAAACGAATGTCTGCGGTGATCGGGCTGTCGTTCCCGGCGACCGTCAGGTGGAGCTGCTGGAGCGGTTCGACAATCGTGACGGTGATCGGACCCACCGTGAGATCGAGCCGCTCGCTGGACATCCTTTTGGAGGCGCGCAGATTATGCTGCTTGCCGTCAATGCTCACGCAAAAGGCGGCGTCCATGATGTCGAGCTGGGGGTAGATGCCGAGCGCGGCGGCGAAGAAGATGCCGCCGTCGGCGCTGTAGCCGTTGAAGAAATAACGGTCGTAGAAATTGCGGTTGCCGCCGGAAACCGCCATCGGTTCTGGGGTCTGGTGCAGCGGATAGTCATCGCCTCTGGTCAGCATATCGGTCTCTCCCAAGGCCCGCATCATGGCGTTTCAATTTTGCTTTGCAACGCAAAAATTGGAAGACTTGGAAGCATGATTGGCGTTCTTCGTCATACCAGCGAAGGCTGATAACCAAACCGATCTATGGGGCGACGCGCGCTATTGGATTAGGCCCCTGCCTTCGCAGGGGTGACGGAATTATTCGGCGAAATCACAAAAGCCAATTGCTATTGCGAATAAGTTGCAAAGATAGCGGGTAAAATGATGCTTTCTGCTGTTGAAATTGTCACAATAGGGGCCTAATCCGGTCTTTAAGTTCCTTTTTTGACTCTATTTTTCAGGAGACTTTCCCAGATGGCCCGTAACAAGATTGCGCTGATCGGCGCAGGCATGATCGGCGGCACGCTCGCCCACCTCGCAGCTTCCAAGGAAATGGGCGATGTCGTCCTGTTTGATATTGCCGAGGGCATGCCGGCCGGCAAGGCGCTCGATCTGTCGCAGGCGGCTCCGGTTGATGGGTTCGACTCCAATCTCAAGGGCTCCAATGATTATGCCGATATCGCAGGCGCAGACGTCATCATCGTCACCGCAGGCATTGCACGCAAGCCGGGCATGAGCCGCGATGACCTGATCGCGATCAACCTCAAGGTCATGAAGGCGGTTGGCGAAGGCATCAAGAACAACGCGCCCGACGCATTTGTCATCTGCATCACCAACCCGCTCGACGCGATGGTCTGGGCGCTGCGCGAATTTTCCGGACTGCCGCACAATATGGTGGTCGGCATGGCCGGCGTTCTCGACAGCGCCCGTTTCCGTCATTTCCTCGCCGACGAATTCAA
>NZ_JBATHY010000195.1:0-5547 GCF_049667325.1 Parasphingorhabdus sp.
GACGAACTGCTGGCACTCGTCGCTGCTATCGAGGTCGCCAGCGAGCATCCTCTGGCTGCTGCCATTGTCGAAGGCGCCAAGGACAGGGAGCTTCAGTTCGAGGCAGCGAGCGATTTCCAATCGGTCACCGGCGAGGGTGTTGAAGCAACTGCCCAGGGTAAACGGGTAGCTATCGGCAATGAAAAGATGATGGACCGGCTTGGCGCTGCAAGCGCCGATCTGGTGGCGAAAGCGCAGGAAGGCCGCTCCCAGGGACAGACGGTGATGTTCGTCGCGATCGATGGCAAACCTGCGGGTCTGATCGGCGTCGCCGACCCGATCAAGGCGACAACGGTGGATGCGATCAAGGCGCTACACAAAGCCGGTCTCCATGTGGTCATGCTGACCGGCGACGCCGAAGCGACCGCGCAGGCGGTGGGCCAGATGATCGGGATCGACGAAATCCACGCCAATGTTTCGCCCGAAGACAAGCACCGGGTGATCAGCGAACTGCAGGCTGCCGGCAAACGGGTTGCGATGGCCGGCGACGGCATCAATGACGCGCCGGCGCTGGCCAAGGCCGATGTCGGGATTGCGATGGGCACCGGCACCGACGTCGCGATGGAGAGCGCGGGGATCACGCTGGTCAAAGGCGATCTCGGCGGTATAGCCAAGGCCCGGCGGCTCAGCCAGCTGACAATGAGCAATATCCGGCAGAACCTGTTCTTCGCCTTTTTCTACAACGCGCTGGGCGTGCCGGTTGCGGCGGGCATATTATATCCGTGGTTCGGCATCCTGCTCAGCCCAATGATCGCTGCTGCGGCGATGAGCTTCTCTTCGGTATCGGTGATCGGCAATGCCCTGCGGCTCAGGCGGAAGCAGCTTTGAAGGCGCGGCCGCTTCATCCGGCCGGGAACTTTTCAATCGGTCGCACGTAGAATACCCCGGAAGGGTATGAAAACAGACCAATTGGAAGGGGGATTCCCATGTCGAAATATACAAGATTCATCGTCATGATGGCGACGTCGACGCTGGTGATGTTCGGCCTGATGTATCTCAACACTTACGGGCTTGATCACGTGTTCTTCAGTGAAACCCGAACCTGGATGGCGTTATACATGGGCGGTGCGATGGCGATCATCATGTTGCTGTTCATGCTAGCCATGTACGACGACAAAAAGAAAAATGCGATGATCCTGGGCGGGGCGTCCCTCTTGTTCGCGGGCTCGGTCTACCTCGTCCGCTCGCAAGACACAATTTCCGACCAGGCGTGGCAAAAAGCCATGATCCCCCATCACTCGATCGCGATCCTGACCAGCGAACGCGCCAATATCGAGGACAGGCGGGTGCGCGAGCTGGCCGACGAAATCATCAAGGCCCAGCGCCGCGAGATCAAGGAAATGGAATGGCTGATCGAGGACATTCGCAAGAACGGCAAGGCAACCACCGAAGCCGACGCTGCAGCACGTCCGGTACCCAAATTTGAAGGCAAGCTAAATCCGGCCGACGAAAACCAGGTCGAATAGGGAGAGCTGCAGATGCTATTGCAAATAGTCCTGGTATTTGCAGCGATTCTGAGCCCGGATCCGAAAGATTGCGCCGCGGACCGCGCAACCGAAGCGCCAGAAGTGCGTTGGTTGTGAGAAGAACAACCAATTCACCAAAAAAGGGCAGTTTAATGAACATTCTAATGGTTCTCACCTCGCACGACCAACTCGGCGACACTGGCAAGAAAACCGGATTCTGGCTCGAGGAATTTGCGGCCCCATATTATGTGTTCAAGGATGCTGGTGCGAAAATCACACTCGCTTCGCCCAAAGGTGGCCAGCCGCCGCTCGACCCCTCGAGCGATACCGAAGACGCCCAGACCGACGACACAAGGCGTTTCAAGTCTGATGAGGCAGCCCAACAGCAACTCGCCAATACCGCCAAGCTCTCGACCATTACCGACGACGGTTTCGACGCAATCTTTTATCCCGGTGGTCACGGCCCGCTATGGGACCTTGCGGAAGATGGCGACAGCAGGACATTGATCGAGAGCTTTGCCGCGAGTGATCGCCCGATCGGTGCGGTCTGTCATGCCCCTGCGGTGTTCCGCGATCCCAGCAATGCGGACGGCTCACCGCTGGTGTCGGGCAAGAAGGTTACCGGCTTTACCAATACAGAAGAAGAAGCTGTCGGCCTGACCGACGTTGTGCCGTTTCTCGTCGAGGATATGCTGATCGAAAATGGCGGTGAGTATCGCAAGGGCGACGACTGGGCCTCTTTCGTGGTTGTCGATGGCAAGCTGGTGACCGGCCAGAACCCCGCATCATCGGCAGAAGCAGCACGCAAATTGCTTGAACTGCTGTAAACCGGAACAAACGGAGCATATTATGGATATTCTGATCGCCGGGGCTACCGGCAAGACCGGGCTGCGCCTGGTAGAACAATTGAAAACAAACGGCCATGCACCGATCGCACTGGTCCGTGAATCCTCGGACACCGGATCACTGGCGGACGATGTTACGCTGCGCCGTGGCGATTTGACCGATCTTAAAAGCGGAGTCTGTGAAGGATGTGACGCGGTGATTTTTGCGGCCGGATCCGGTGGCTCGACTGGCCCTGAAATGACCGACAAGGTTGACCGGGACGGTGCTAAACGGCTGATTGATCTGGCCGCCGAGGCCGGTGTTTCTCGCTTTGTGATGCTGAGCAGCGCAGGCGCCGACGACCCGGACCCGGAAAGTGAACTGGGACATTATCTCCAGGCGAAGCACGAGGCAGACGAGCATCTCAAGGCCTCGGGTCTCGACTATGCCATCGTCCGGCCAGTCAGCCTTACCGACGACGACGGCACCCGCGAAATGCGGTTTGGAGACGATGTCGATCCCCAAGGGAAAGCGGCGCGGGGAGATGTCGCGGCTGTGCTGGCCACGGCCATCGACGACGACCAGTGGACCGGCAAGGCGCTGCTCATGCAGTCCGTTCTGGCAGGTGACTAAAATCTTCCGCTACCCGGCATCGGGTGGTCCGGCCCGCCGCGGGCACTGCACGGGCCGTTTTGCGCGACGGGAACCAAATCAGGACGGGCGAGTTCTAGGACCAATGGCGATTCAAACACCAAAAGTTCGGGAACGATAAATTGTTGGAAACTTCCGCAGACCTGAAAGGAAAACGCATCCTGCTCGTCGAGGATGAGCTCTTTCTGGGGATGGACATCAAAGAAAATTTGGAGCGTTCCGGTGCGATCGTGTTCGGCCCCATTCTTGATCGCTCCAGCGCAAGTCAGATCGCAAAGTTCCACGACATCGACGGTGCCATACTCGATTTGAATGTTGGCGGCGGCGATGTCTCTCCCGTTGCAGCCTATTTGCAAAAACATTCAATTGCATGCCTGTTTTACACCGGCGATGCCAATCGCGCATCCGAGATCGGCCTGGGTGAAATTGGTCCGATCTGCCGGAAGCCGATGCGGCCGGAACTGCTGGTGCAACATCTCGCTGAGCAGATCAAGGCGGCCGAAACGCCCGCTTCAAAAAATGGCAAACCTAAGATCATAGCAGAATAATTGATCAAGGCCCGCTTTCGGGATGAATTCGGAGGAAAGACGGCAACTCACATCTTGTCGAAAAATGGTCGCATCACAAGCGCGAAAGGCTGGCAGCGAACCGAGAAACTGCTTTCCTACATCTGCCTCAATCGCTTATCTTTTGTCCGGATCTTTGACAGACTGGATAAGATGACGGCGGTTCTACCCGCCTGCGTGAATCAACCGGATCGTATTGTGCGGTCCGCCGGAAGGTCACACTCGACGCTATGGTGGTGGCGGAGAAAGACCGGAAATCAGGGTCTTTCGGGCAAAGGTCACAGAAAATAAACCGGCTGTTTGATGTCAGGTTTTTGTGCGCTTGCTACGGCGAGCGTAAATAACTGCACCGCGCGTCGACGCGGGCTCGTCGTTAGGCTCCGGACGAACTGCGTTTCGCAAGGCACTATTCCGCAGGGAACCAGCGGCCTTCGAATATCACGCCCCGAACCTTTACATCTCGCAGTTTTGCCGCGCCACCGACATAGGGGTCGCGGTCAAGCACGGTGAAGTCGGCTTTCTTGCCGGTCGCGATGCTGCCGACCGTCGCGTCCATGCCGATTACCTGCGCCGCTTCTACGGTGATCGCGCGCAGCGCCTTGTCGAGTGAGAGGCGCTCCTTGGGTGCCTTAACATTGCCGTCGAGCGTGATGCGGTTGCTTGCCACCCAGGCGAGGTAGAGCGGATCGATCGGCGCCATGTTGAAGTCGCTGTGCAGGCCGAGGGGGACATTTTTGCGCTCCAGCGAACCTAGGCGGCTCATCTGCGCGGCGCGGTCGGGACCCATGCCGGTCTTGGCATAAACATCGCCTAGGATGCGGATATAGTTCGGCTGCGCGGAGACATAGAGACCCATTTCTCCTATCCGCCGATTCTGCGCTTCGGTCGAATAGCCGAGATGTTCCATGACGATCTGCTGGCCATTTCTGGAAGCCAGCTTTTCAGTAATGCCCAGTACGATATCGAGACCCTTGTCGCCATTGACATGGGTGTGGAGATTCCAGCCCGCGTCCCAGAAACGCTCGGTCTGCTTGAGCAATTCTTCCGGTTCGGTCAGCCATTTGCCTTCATGACCATCGCTGTAGCCGGGCGGGTTCATCTGCATATATTGGGCGAAAAAAGCACCGTCGGCGAACAGTTTCACTCGGTTGGAGAAGAAGAATTTCGGGCTTTCATATTTGGCTTTCATCTCGGCGAGCCAGACATTGGGATCACCGGTAACCAGCGGCGCGATGGGAATCGCGAGTATCCGCGATGGCGTGGTCGGCTGGTCGTAGAGGGTCTTGAACAGCGCCGATTCCATCACCGGTCCGCCAAAACCGCCGAATGCAAGATCGGCGCTGGTGGTGACACCATTTTCGAGCATCATCTGGCGCATGTCGACCAGACCCTGCTGCATCTTGGCGGGTGAGAAGAGATAGGGACGGAGAATCTCGATGCCTTTGAACAAGGCGGTTTCATGGATGATGCCGCTAGCAAAGTCGGCATGGCCCGGATCGATGCCCGGCTTGGCAAATTGGGCGGTAAAGGAATCTTGGGTGCCGATGCCAACCAGGTCTAGCGCCTTGCTATTGGCAATGATCTCGTGGAAGCTGCGCTGCCAGATAATCACCGGCCGGTCCGGCGCGATCCGGTCGAGCTCGGCGCGGTCCATCTCGCCGTGGAACAGTTTGTGATGGCCCCAGGTGATGAACAACGGATCGTCACTCCTGGCCATTGCATCGCGCAGAAGCTGCTCATATTGCGCCTTGCTGCGGGCTGCGGGATAGGTCTTGCCGGGAAGCTTCCATTCCTCGGGACTGATGAACGGGATCGGCAGCATCATGATTGTCTGCATCGGATGGATATGCGGCTCGACGAAGCCGGGCATCAGGATTTGCTTGGAAAACTGCCGGTCTACGGTGACCTTGCGTTCCTTGGTCCATGCTTCCAACTCTTCCAGCGACTGGCCGAGACCGAGGATGATCCCATCGGCGGTGGCGACATATTTCGCCTCCGGA
>NZ_JBATHY010000196.1:0-8708 GCF_049667325.1 Parasphingorhabdus sp.
TATATTCAGACCCACAAGGCGATTATTGGCTTGGTCATTTTGGGTCTCTTGTTCGCCGGGTTCATTATGGAGCGCTTTCCGGCCGCCGTGGTCGCGGTGCTCGGGGCCTGCATGTTCCTGTTTCTCGGGATCATCGATTCCGATGGCCTGTTCTCGGTCTTCTCCAATACCGCACCGATCACCATCGCCGCGATGTTCATCCTTTCCGGAGCCTTGCTGCGAACCGGGACGATTGACGCGATTGCCGGTTTCATCATCAAGCGTGCCAAGCGGCACCCCAAACTGGCCGTCGCCGAGATGTTTCTCGGCGCGTTTGTTGCCTCGGCCTTCATGAACAACACGCCGGTCGTGATCGTCTTGATTCCGATCATAATCCGTCTGTCGCGGGCGACCGGTTTCTCTTCCAAGAAATTGCTGATCCCGCTCAGCTTCATATGCATATTGGGCGGTACGACCACGCTGATCGGAACCTCGACCAACCTCATCGTCGATGCGGTTGCCCGGGATCAAGGTCTGGCCGGATTCGGGATTTTCGAGATCACGCCATATGGGCTGATCGCTGCGACTGCAGGCACGGTCATGATGGTTTTGTTCAGCAGCTGGCTGCTTCCCGGCGGCGAGGCCAAGGGTCAGTTTGACAGCAGCGATGAAAGCGCTTTTCTCACCGAACTGACGGTCCGCCGCAAGGCATCGGTGATCGACAAGAAGCTCTCGGCCGTCCCGGAATTGCGCCGGGCCGGCCTGGAGGTTACTGCGGTCAAGCGGCTGAGCAGCTATATCCGACATGAACTTGATACGCATATATTGCGGGCAGGCGACCGGATTGTCGTTCAGCTGGATCTCGCCGAACTGATTTCCATGCGAAAATCGGAAGATTTCAAGATCGGCATTGTCCGAAAAGGCGATGTCGGGCCCTTGGGTGAAGAACTGGTTGAGGCGACAGTGGCACCGAGCCATCCCAGCATCGGCAACCGGCTATTTGACATTCCCTTTCTGTCGCAGCTCGATGTTCGCATACTAGGGATGACCCGCTATCGTAACCTGCCGCGTTCCGATCTGACAAATGCGCGCATTCACGCGGCCGACCGGTTATTAGTGACCGGCTCCAGCGAAGATATTCGCCGCATGTATCAGAACCCCAATCTGTTCGGCGTCGGCCAGACCAAAATCCGCGCCTTTCGCCGGGACCGCGCACCGATTGCAATCGGTGCTTTGGTTGCGGTGGTGGTTCTCGCCGCGCTCAATGTCATCCCGCTGGCCGTCGCCGCCATTCTAGCGGTTGGTGCGATCTTGCTCGCGCGCTGTATCGATGCGGAAGAAGCCTGGGGTTCGATCGACGGCAATGTCCTCGTCCTGATTTTCGGCATGCTTGCGGTGGGCCTTGGTCTGGAGCAGGCCGGCAGCGTAGACTTGCTGGTCACCGAATTGACTCCCTTTCTGCGGGAAATACCGCCCTGGGGACTGGTATTTGCGATCTACATCCTGTCGGTGATCATGACCGAGATCGTGACCAACAATGCGGTGGCGATCATAATCACACCGATTGCGATTGCGCTGGGTACCGATCTGGGGGTTGATCCCCGGCCGCTGGTCATCGCGGTCATGTTCGCAGCCTCCGCAAGCTTTGCAACGCCGATCGGCTATCAAACCAATACTCTGGTCTATGCCGCAGGCAATTACCGGTTCACCGATTTCTTCAAGGCCGGAATTCCGCTGACCTTTGGTGTTGGCTTATCAACCTGTCTGGCGATTAGCTTCTGGATGTAGCGCCGCGCGAAAAGCTTGCCGCGCCACGCCACTGGCGATAGGCGAGGATGATAACATAAACGGGGGAAACAACATGCTGGCTTTCTGGTTCAAGATACCGCTCTGGCAACGGGTGATCGCGGCGCTGATCCTCGGTGTTATCACCGGCCTGGTCTGGGGACCGGAATCAGAAGCCATCAAATGGATCGGTGATTTTTTCATCAAGTCGATCAAGATGCTGGTTGTCCCGTTGATCTTCTTTTCGCTCGTTGCTGGCGTGGCCGCGCTTGGCGATCTTAAAAAACTGGGCAGCGTCGGCGGACGGGCAATGATATTATTCGTGATCACCGGACAGATTGCCGCGTGGCTGGGCCTTGCGCTCGGGACATTTTTTCAGCCCGGCAAGGGTGTGGATACCAGCGCGATCCAGAAGGGCGAAACCCCGGTGCCCAACGACACAAGCGCTATCGACATGATCCTGTCGATCGTCCCCGACAGCCCGGTTCAGGTGATGGCCGATGTGCGCGTATTGCCGCTTATCGTCTTCGCTCTCTTGATCGGTATCGGCATTTTGATGGCCAAGGAAGACGGCAAGCCGCTCGCGAAAATTTTCGATAGCGGCGCGATTGTGATGCAGAAAGTGACGATGATCGTCATGGAACTGACACCCTTTGGTGTTTTCGCGCTGATGGCGTGGGTCGCAGGAACATTGGGGATCGATGCCCTGATATCGCTCGCCCAGCTGGTCGGCCTTAACTATCTCGGTTGCCTGCTGATCATTGGAGTGATGTACTCGGCGATGATCAAATTTGTCGCCAAGCTGCCGGTGATCGATTTCTTCCGCGGTATCGTTGACGCGATTGCGGTCAGTTACTCCACCGCCTCCTCCAACGCGACCCTGCCGGTGACCCTGCGCTGCGTCGAACGCAATCTTGGTGTCAGCAATTCGGTTGCGAGCTTCGTCGTGTCGCTCGGCGCGACGATCAATATGAATGGCACCGCGATGTATCTCGGCCTTGCCACGCTGTTCGGCGCGCAGATTTTTGGCGTTGATCTGACCTGGGGCGATTATCTTCTGATCTCGATAACCTCTACTTTGGGCGCCATCGGAGCGGCGGGCATCCCGGGAGCCGGTCTGATCATGATGGCTTTGGTCTTCGGCAGCGTCGGCGTGCCGCTCGAAACCATCGCCTTTGTTGCTGGCGTCGACCGGATCATGGACATGATGCGCACCACGACCAATGTCTCCGGCGATGCCGCGGTCGCCGTGACGGTGGCGGCGATGACCGGTGAGATTGACCGCGAGGAAATGATCTCGGCGGATGATGTCTAGGGGAGGGATCACGGTCAGATGTTCGCTGCGCTGAATCGAGAAATTGCTATGTTCGATTTTCTGTTATCAAGCCAAAATGCTTTGGCCTGACGGATGGCCCGCACCGTCGATTCTAGGCGGGGATCAACACATTGCGAAAAAGTGGATCTTCCATTGCCCTGCCGGCGCCATTAGCGACGCAGGTTAGTGGATCATCGGCAATAGTGACTGCCAGTCCCGTTTTTTCGGCAATAAATTCGTCAATTCGTCCCAGTAATGCGCCACCACCGGTCATTACAATGCCCTGTTCCATGATATCCGCCGCCAATTCCGGCTTGGTATTCTCCAGTGCATTGAGCACCGATTCGACTATCTGGCCTACCGGTTCGGCAATAGCATCAGCGATTTCGGCTTCGGTGATAGCAATTTTTTTCGGCATGCCACTCACGAGATCGCGTCCCTTGATATGCATTGTCCGTCCGTCACCGACCGGGCTCACCGCACTGGCAATTTCATGTTTGACCAATTCCGTGGTGGTTTCACCGATGGCCAGATTATGCCTGCGGCGTATATGATATGCGATAGCATCATCAATCTTGTCGCCACCCATGCGTCCCGATGTGCTGTAAGCCAGCCCCTGCAAAGATAACACAGCTACCTCGGTCGTACCCCCGCCAATATCGACCACCATCGCACCGATGGGCTCGGCGATCGGAATCCCCGCGCCAATGGCTGCGGCCATCGGTTCCTCGATGAAAAATACACCTGATCCGCCTGCATTGGAAGCTGCATCGCGCAGGGCACGTAGCTGTACATTAGTCGAGCCGGAAGGAATACAAACGACAATATTGAAGCGCCGAAATATCCCGGGCTTTTTCCCGTGTACTTTATGGATGAAATGTTTGATCATCTGTTCTGCGACATCAAGATCAGCGATGACCCCGTCTTTGAGTGGACGACTGACCGAAATATTGCGCGGCGTTTTACCCATCATCAGCTTGGCATCGCTGCCAACCGCGCGCACCTTTGTAACACCGTCATTGGTTTCCAGCGCGACGACGGAAGGTTCGTTGAGCACGATCCCGCTATCCCGCACATAAATGAGCGTATTGGCCGTACCGAGATCGATCGCCAAGTCGTGTGACTGGAGTTTGAAAAAACTTTGCATAAAATTGGGGATTCTTTGATTAGAGCGGTCACATTGCCACCTCAACATGATGGCCCAAACGGGGTGACATTCAGACAATGAACCTGCGCTGTATAGCGGTTCGGTGCCAGCGATCCCCCAATTCGCGATAATATCGCAATACCCGTAAAGAGAATCCTGAAACGCTTCGAACGTCTAACCACCCGTTATGCCCCCGACCAAGTCTGCCCAACGGTCGGTTCCGGGATCGAGCGGCCATTTTAATCCGCAAACGGATCCGTCACCAGAATAGTATCTTCCCGCTCGGGCGACGTTGATACCAAAGCCACAGGGCACTGGATCAACTCCTCGACCCGCTTGATATATTTGATCGCCTGCGCCGGTAGATCGGCCCAGCTGCGGGCACCGGCGGTGGTTTCGTTCCAGCCGGACATTGTCTCATAGATCGGTTTGACCGCAGCCTGATCCTGATGATGTGGCGGCAGATAGTCGTAGGTCATGCCACCCAGGTCATAGCCGACGCAGATTTTCAGCTCCTCGAAACCGTCAAGCACGTCAAGCTTGGTCAGCGCGATGCCGGCAACGCCGGACACCGCCAGAGCTTGCCGTACCAGCACGGCATCAAACCAGCCGCAGCGGCGCTGACGGCCGGTATTGGTACCAAATTCATGGCCGCGTTCACCCAGCCGTTGGCCGACAGCGTCGTCAAGCTCGGTCGGAAACGGACCGGACCCGACGCGGGTTGTATAGGCTTTGGTTATTCCCAGCACATAGCCGGTGCCGGATGGACCGATACCCGATCCTCCAGCTGCGGTTCCTGAAATCGTGTTCGAGCTGGTGACGAACGGATAAGTGCCGTGATCGACGTCGAGCAGCACGCCCTGCGCGCCTTCGAACAAAATGCGCTTGCCGTCGCGTCGCGCCTCGTTGAGGCGTTTCCACACCGGCTGGGCATATTGCAGCACGCTGTCGGCGATTTCCTTCAAGTCATCGAGCAGTCGTTCCCGGTCCACTGGCGGTTCGCCAAAGCCTGCACGAAGCGCGTCATGATGGGCGCAAAGCCGGTCGAGTTGCGGCCCCAGATCGTCGAGATGGGCCAGGTCGCAGACCCGGATTGCGCGGCGGCCGACCTTGTCTTCATAGGCCGGTCCGATACCCCGCCGGGTCGTACCGATCTTGCCCTTGCCGCTGGCGTCCTCGCGCAGCGCATCGAGATCGCGGTGGATCGGCAGGATCAGCGGGCAGGTTTCGGCAATACCGAAATTGTCTTTGTTGATTGCTACGCCCTGGCTTTCCAGCTTCTTGATCTCGTCGCGCAAATGCCATGGATCAAGCACCACGCCATTGCCGATAATCGACAATGCGCCCCGTACGATACCTGAGGGCAGCAAGGAAAGCTTGTAGACCGCTCCGTCGACCACCAGCGTGTGGCCGGCGTTGTGACCGCCCTGAAAGCGGACAACGACATCGGCGCGTTCGGACAGCCAGTCGACGATCTTGCCTTTGCCCTCATCACCCCATTGCGCACCGATTACCGTTACATTGGCCATTGAGTCACTTTCCTATAATGGTTCCGGCTGATCGCCGTTCAAAATATGCGAACATCCAAGCGCCTCGGCCTGGTCTTTGTCTGACAGGGCTGCCACCGTGCGCCAGCCCGCTTCTCTCAGTCCTGCGGCCGCAGCGCGGTCATACCCGAGGGGCAGGAATATCAGGTCGCTGATCTTTGTGCCAAAACCGGCATAGATCAACGGATTGGGGTATAACGAAAAGCCAACCGCGGCTTCGGACTGGCCATCGGGATGGACAATTTCATAACTGCCCCCGCGTCCCAGCGCACCGACAAAAGTCTCGGCATAAAGCGTGAAACCGAACCAGTTCTGATATTCAAAGCCGTGCCGTTCGGTTGGATCCAGCGTGAGACTGGCCTTGCCTTTGATGCTTTCGGCAATGCGGGACACACCGTCCAGTCGCGAACCGAGCAAGTCGCCGGTATCAAATTTGCGCAACCTTGCCATTGCTTCGTCAAACGGGCCGGTGGCTTCGATCAGGGGCAGATAACCGGTTGCGCCCATTGCGCTCAGACCACCGGCATCCTTCATATCCAGTTCGCCGCGTACTTCGCCGATCTGGGCTTCGTTCAATGGCAATGGTCCTGCCGCCAGCATGTCGATTAGGTCGGGCATGGTGAAATCAACCGTGATGCCGGTGACACCCGCCCTCTCCAGCGCTTCAACCGCCACGGAGACGATCTCGCTGGCGGCGATGACGCTGTCACTGCCGATCAGCTCGGCGCCTATTTGCAACCGGCTGCGTTCCGGATGCAATTGTCCCGAGCGCAGTTTCAACACCTGGCCCGAATAGCTGAGCCTGAGCGGACGCGGTCGCTCGGCCAGGCTTGTCTTGGCAATACGGCCGATCTGCATGGTCATATCAGGTCGCAGCGCCAATGTGCGCTGGGAAATCGGATCGACAAAGCGCATCAGGTCATTTCTCGATGCGCCCCGCATTTGTTCGGTCAGACCATCTTCATATTCCGCGAGCGGCGGTGACACCCGGGCATAGCCGTGGCTGGCCAGCGTATCGAGCACATCGCGTTCCAGTCGCGATGCCGCCTCGGCATAAGGTGGCAGCGCGTCGTGAAAGCCTTCGGGCAAGAGGTTGGATGGCGTTCGCATGGCCCTGCTCCATAGCCCAAGCAAAGGCTCAGGCCATCTTTTTTTTGGGTCTTGGTCTTTCGAATTAGAAGCGCAGCGCCTTGACCGTCTTCACGCCTTCCAGCTGGCAAACGGACCACAATACAGGCTCTTCCACCGGCGAATCTATCGAGAGGAGCAACACGGCCTCTCCTCCTGGCGCGTCACTGCGACGGCCGAGGTGGAAGGTACCGATGTTGACTCCTGCTGCACCGAGCGTCGAACCGACGCTGCCGATAAAACCGGGCTGATCCTGGTTGACTATATAGAGCATGTCACCTTCGAGATCCGCTTCGACCTTGATTCCGAACATCTCGACCAGTCGCGGCCCGGATGATCCGAACAATGTACCGGCTACCGATTTCTCGCCTTCGTCGGTGGTCACCGATACCCGTACCAGCGTGTGATAGTCCCCTTCGCGCTCGTGGCGGATTTCGCGGACATCGAGACCGCGTTCCTTCGCCAGATATGGCGCGTTGACCATATTGACCGTGTCGCTATAGGCCCGCATCAGGCCGGCCAGCACTGCTGCTGTAATCGGTCTCTGATCCAGTTCGGCAGCCGCGCCTTCCACTTCGACAGCAACGCCCTTGATCTGATCGGCTGCGAGTTGGCCGACGAGAGAACCCAATTGGGTGGCAAGCGTCATATAGGGTTTAAGCTTTGGCGCCTGCTCCGCCGAAAGGCTCGGCATGTTAAGCGCATTTTCGACGCCGCCATTGACGAGATAATCGGCCATTTGTTCGGCAACCTGGATCGCGACATTGACCTGCGCCTCGCTGGTGGATGCGCCAAGATGCGGCGTGCAAATCAGGTTACGTGTTCCGAACAGGGAGTTTTCCTTGGCCGGTTCCTGGGCAAATACGTCTAGTGCAGCACCGGCGACATGGCCGGATTCCAGGGCTTCCTTCAATGCCGCCTCGTCGATCAGGCCACCGCGCGCGCAGTTGATGATCCTGACGCCGGCCTTGGTCTTGGCAAGGGCTTCGGCAGACAGGATGTTGCGCGTCTGGTCGGTTAGCGGCGTGTGCATGGTGATAAAGTCTGCGCGGGCTAGCAATTCGTCCAGCGACACTTTCTCAACGCCGATTTCGACGGCGCGGTCTTCGGTAAGAAACGGATCATATGCGACGACCTTCATCCGCAAGCCGATTGCGCGTTCCGCAACAATCGAGCCGATGTTGCCTGCGCCAATCAGGCCGAGCGTCTTGCTGGTCAGCTCGACGCCCATGAATTTCGATTTCTCCCATTTGCCCGCTTGGGTCGAGGCATCGGCGGCAGGCAGCTCGCGGGCCAGGGCAAACATCATCGCGATGGCGTGTTCCGCCGTGGTGATGCTGTTGCCGAAGGGCGTGTTCATAACCACAACGCCTTTGGCGGAGGCGGCTGGAATATCGACATTGTCGACCCCGATACCGGCGCGGCCGACGACTTTCAAATTGGTTGCCGCTTCCAATATCTCGGCCGTGACGTTGGTTGACGAGCGGATCGCCAAGCCATCATATTCGCCTATGATTGCGATCAATTCTTCCGGTGTCAGTCCGGTGATTTCGTCTACTTCGCATCCCCGTTCACGGAAAATTTCAGCGGCTTTCGGGTCCATTTTGTCGGAAATCAGTACTTTTGGCATGTGTGTATTCCTTGTTGGGATAGTCATGTCAGCGCTGGCTGGCATCCAAAACAAAGTCCCAGTATCGCGGGAAATTATTTGATCCCCGGCCTTGGCCGGGGCGATAAAAATCAGGAAAGTTCGGCTTTCACCTGTGCATATGCCCATTCGATCCAGGGCAACAAGCGGCGAATATCT
>NZ_JBATHY010000197.1:0-8880 GCF_049667325.1 Parasphingorhabdus sp.
CCGGCCCAGATATCCTTGTTGTAATTTTCGAGACCGTTTGTCAGATTGTCTCCGAAACCGCCGCGTGAAAGGCGTGCGCCCGATGCGCCGACACGGATTAGATCGGAAATCGGCATGCTGGCAGTGATCACCGCTTCGGCCTGATCATAAGTGCCGTAGGTCGCCCGCGCCTTGAACGAAGGTTCGTCCGGCAGCCGCTTGGTCACATATTTGACCGCTCCGCCAATGGTGTTGCGCCCGTAAAGCGTGCCCTGCGGGCCGCGAAGCACTTCAATCCGTTCGACATCATAAATGTCGAGCACGGCAGCCTGTGGGCGGTTGAGATAGACATCGTCAAGATAGATGCCGACGCCCTGTTCAAAACCGGAAACCGGGTCCTGCTGGCCAATGCCGCGAATGAAGGCGGAAAGCGTCGAGTTGGTTCCGCGCGAAGATTCCAGCGTGGTGTTGGGTGTTGTCAGGCCGATATCGGTAATATCGACCGCGCCCTGTTGCTCGAGTTTTTCTGCGGAAAATGCCGTGATCGCGATAGGAACATCGACAAGACGTTCATCGCGGCGCCGGGCCGAGACGATGATGATGCCGTCATCGGAGCCTTCGCTTGCTGACTCGGACGTCTGGGCGCTGACGGTGGCAGGAGCGATCAGACCGCCTGCGAGGCTGGTGATAATCGCCGCATAACTAACGGTTTGCTGAAGTTTCATGAAAGGCTCCTCCTTGAATTTACGCCTGGCGTTTCCAGGTCTTGGGAGGCGCTATATTGAAACATGAACCAACATTCAACTTAAAAATTTGCTTCTCCAGTGAAATAGGGTTAGCCGTGACATTATGGCCACTGATTATTCGGAACATATTGAGTCCAAAGACAAACAACCGCGCACCGCGCGCGGAATGCAGACCAAGCGCAAGCTGCTCGATGCGGCGGCGCTGGAGTTTGGCGAGAAGGGCTTTCACGAAGCATCGATCACCGGGATCACCCGGCGGGCAGGGACTGCACTGGGCAGTTTCTACACCTATTTCGATTCAAAAGACGAGCTGTTCAGCGCACTCGTCAAGGACATGAGCGCCCGCGTGAAGAGCCATGCGGCGAGCGCGATGACCGAGTGGCAGGACGCGCTGGAACGGGAAAAGCTGGCGCTCGAGGCGTTCATGAACTTTGCCCGCGAGCACAAGGAAATCTACCGGATCATCGACGAAGCCGAATTTGTCGATCCCGAAAGCTATCGCTCGCATTATGAAGAGACCGCCAAACGGATATATGAACGGTTGCAGGAAGGCAGCGCCGCCGGTGATTTTCGCGGGGAACTCGAAGAAGCCCATGCCTGGGCGATCATCGGCATGAACGTTTTTCTCGGGCTGCGCTATGGTATCTGGACGGAGGAGAAATCGGCCGTCCATATTGCCGGGATCGCGAATGGCATATTGGCGAAAGGAATCGCGGCGGACAAGAAGCCGTCCTGATTTGTGGGCGGTTCCGCTTGCTCTAGCGCCTGGCTCTGGCGATCCGCGTGGTCGTGCTGATGCGAACGCCCCTGCGCTTCGAAATATAGAATACAAGAAAATGGTGCACCCGACAGAATTCGAATCTGTGACCTCTGCCTTCGGAGGGCAGCGCTCTATCCAGCTGAGCTACGGGTGCCAGGGCGTGTGTCGCCGGATGGGCGTTTAGCAGCGACATTGCTGCATTGCCAATCAATTATTCGGGCCAGTCAAATTTCCGCGGGCAACGGAGCGCCGCCTAGTCCGGGGCTTCTTCCCTCGGAATTTTCTCGATTTGCTGGAATTTGCCGAGACCGCAGGCGCCGCGGGTGTTCAACCGGCCGGCGGTCGTGTCGAGCACGCGGATGATATCGACATTGCACAGCCGGTTGGTCGACGTGCGATAGGAAAAAGCTTCCTCGAAAGCGAGACCGCTGCACTTGCTGGGCAGGGTGTTGCGGTAGATATCGCCATTGTTCATTCTGAAATCGATTGTCTGGCTGTCGATCACGTCGGTAGAACGGATATTCGAGCGCATCACACAGCTTTTCGGCTCGCCGATGGTCCTGATTTCATATCTGTCATCCCCGGACGCTTGTTCGGCGGCAAAGGCGACGCTTCCGGCAGCTAGGGCGGACGCGATGATGATTGTGGTTTGCAGGCGCATGTTCTTCTCCTGTCGATATCCTCCATCTTATCCGCCAGGCTACGCTTTGCCATATTTAGGAAAGCTGAATGATATTCGCGCTTCCGGCAATCATTGCTCGTCTAGTCAGGAGCAGGCGTTTTCTTCTTGAAGCGGCACAGATCGGCGACCGGACAGCGCCAGCATTCGGGCCTCCGCGCCTTGCAGATATAGCGGCCGTGCAGGATCAGCCAGTGGTGGGCGTGGACGCGGAACGGGGCCGGGGTTTGTTTCTCGAGCTTCTTCTCCACCGCCAGCACGGTTTTGCCCGGTGCCAGACCGGTGCGGTTGCCGACCCGGAATATATGGGTGTCGACCGCGAAAGTCTCGGCACCAAAGGCACAGTTCATTACCACATTGGCGGTCTTGCGTCCGACGCCGGGCAGCCTGACCAGCGCGTCGCGATCCGCCGGAACCTCGCCGCCGAAATCGGCGATCAGCATTTCCGACAAAGCGATCACGTTCTTCGCCTTGGTGTTATAAAGTCCGATGGTCTTGATATGCTCTTTCAGCCCATCGAGTCCGAGATCGACCATCTGCTGCGGCGCCGTAACCTCGGCAAACAGCAGGCGGGTGGCCTTGTTGACACCAATATCGGTCGACTGCGCCGACAGCGCCACCGCGACCACCAACTGATAGTTGTTGCCATAGTTCAGCTCGGTCTCGGGCGCGGGATTGTCGGCAGCGAGGCGAGAGTAGAATTCGAAGATATCGGCTTTTTTCATGCCCGCCGTCATGGCCGGTAGGCGATGAAAATACAATCGCCGGTACGAAGCGGACGATACGGGGAAAAAGGCGTGTCCAGTGCCCTGTTACCGGGGATTCTCCGTAACCCGGATGGCTGTGGCCTGTCTCAGTTACGAAACTCCGGAACACGGCTGCGGCGGTCTTCGTGCAATATCTCGTTGATCAGGTTGCGCAGCCGATGGTTTTCGGCGAGCAGATGACTCATCGGGTCGCTCTTTGCCATCAGCATGAACGGGTCTTGGGCGTCCGGTATTATGATATGGGGAGAGGATCGGTGCTGTTCGGTGCGATTGTCCGCGACCCTTTTCTTCGCCGGCGGGCGAAGCCACCGGCGCACCGCATCAACCATTTTGCTTTGATCCCATCGTCCGTTGAGATCCGTCCGCATGCGATGAAACAGCACCGCGGGACTTATTGCACTATATTTCACGATCTGTTTGGTATTAGCATCTTCCATATCTGCCCCCAAAATCATTACTAAGCTACAACATATAGTGTATTCCAAGATTCCAGAGAGGGCGACGAATATTGCAACCAAAATGGATATATTCATCACGATATCGGGTTTTCAGATAACCAACTATGTTCAAAGGGTTTTATGGGCTGAATGCTTTGGCCCGAGAGCCGGGGTTGCAGGGACAGTGCAGCAATCAGGCGAGAAAATCGGGTATCAGCTGGTCTGTCACTATAGCTCGCCCGATTGAGATCCTGACGATCACAGCAGTGATGCGGTACTGACCGATAGCCGGATTATTTGCCTTGAGCCCGGTCCATCAGACCCATGAAGTCGCGCGCCGAATTTCGGTCGGCCTCGTCCTCGAATGCACTATCCAGATCCAGCGGATTGCCGAGCATGTACAGGACCGCCCACAACGCGAAGCGCCGCCCGCGATCCTTTTCCAGTCCAAAGTCCACCCGCATATGCTCGATGCCGGAGTCCATCGCCTCCGGCTGGATCGCGGAAAGGTCGGCGGTGCCGAAATAGCGCCGCAACTGGTCATCAAAATCCATCTGGCCGATCTATTGGTTCGGGTGGATGTTGGCAAGCCGGTCGTGAGAATTACACTACGCGCAATTGCGTAGAGACGATTTTGACGGCCAGTCTTAACATCGACCGGAAATTCATGATTGTTATGGAGTCCCCCAATGGAAAACCACATGAAAGCCGCCATATTCATCGAGCCCGGCAAGATCATTCTTGGCGAGAAGCCGATTCCCGACATTGGCCCGCTCGACGCGCTGATCCGGATTACAACAACCACCATCTGCGGCACCGATGTTCATATTCTCAAGGGCGAATATCCGGTGGCAAGCGGTCTGACGATCGGGCACGAACCGGTCGGGATCATTGAAAAGCTCGGCTCTGCGGTCGAGGGCTTTTCCGAAGGCCAGCGGGTTATCGCGGGCGCGATCACGCCGACCGGGACATCGCATGCTTCGCTGTGCGGTTTCCATTCGCAATGCGGCGGTCAGCACGGCCATGGATGGAAAGCAATCGGCGGCTGGCGATTTGGCAATACGATAGACGGCGCCCAGGCCGAATATCTGCGCGTGCCGGATGCAATGGCCAATCTCGCTCCCGTGCCAGACGGGCTGACCGACGAACAGGTATTGATGTGCCCGGACATTCTCTCGACCGGTTTCAGCGGCGCGGAGTCCGGCAAGATCAGGATCGGCGACAGCGTCGCCATCTTTGCCCAGGGGCCGATCGGTCTGTGCGCCACTGCCGGTGCCAAGTTGATGGGCGCGACCAACATCATCACCGTGGAAACCGTACCCGAACGCATGGAAATGTCGCGCAGCATGGGTGCAGATCATGTCATCGATTATAACAAGGTCGATCCGATCGACGAGATCATGCGGATTACAGACGGGCGCGGCGTCGATGTCTCGATCGAAGCTTTGGGCAAATCCCGGACCTTCGACTGGGCCTTGCGGGTCTTGCGCCCCGGCGGAACCCTGTCCTCGCTCGGCGTGTATTCAGAAGACCTGACCTTGCCGGTTGGTGCTTATTCAGCCGGGCTGGGCGACAATATGATCGTTTCGACGCTCTGCCCCGGTGGCAAGGAACGCATGCGCCGGCTGATGGACGTGGTCGGATCGGGACGGGTCGACACCAGCAAGCTGGTGACCCATCATTTTGCGCTCGATGATATTGAAACCGCCTATGACCTGTTCGCCAACCAGCGTGACGGGGTGATGAAAATCGCGATCCGTCCGTAACGCTGCGCGGTCCGCAAGCACGGCATTTTAATCCGGCCGGGCAAGCTCAGGTAGCGCTGAGTGCGAGCAGCGTGTCTCGCATAATCGCCCGGGCGAGTTTGGTCAGATGCAACTGGCTGGCCATCTGACCGGCCGGATGCGGTGATTGTATGATGTACCCCTTGCTTTCCAATATGTTGATGTAGCGAACGACCGATGTTTCCGGGAGCGATATCAGTTGGGCCATTTCAGCGAGGGAGATAGTCTGCTTTTCCTCACCAGCGATGACCAGCCGGATCAGGATTTTCCACACCGGGTCACCCAGTGCCGACAATTCTTCCCCCAGACTTCTCCTTTTGATGTCATGAAAGCGTTCGATTATCTGCGCCAGCGCCAGCAATTCCAGATCGGACTTGTTCGGAGCCTCATATTCGATGAACGATTTTGTGTTCCGGTCGAGGCTCGTGATATATTCCTCGAGATCCCGGATATTGTCCTGTGTCAGCCGGTCCTTGGCGTCGCCGCCTGCACGCGCTGGAATCCCGATATTTTTGGTGGTTTTTATGGACATTAACTCTCAACCTATTTGTGATAGAAATTCGAAATTCAGCGGATATCAACGGAAAAGCACGGTCTCAGGATAGTGAAACGGTCTTCAACTTTTGTAGAATTGTATTTTACTATGGTGCCATTCAGCCACTGTATGGCAACGCCAACTATCTGGAAATTATCGATGTTTCATGAGTGCCCGGCATGGAAATCTTGGCAAGAAACACGATTTTACTTGCTTCAGTCCATGTTTGAGCGAAGAAATTGGGCCTGATCAGGAAGACATCCATGGCGTATCGTCAGTTTGAAATAAATATCCAGGATTTGCAGACATTTGCCGCTGTTGCCGAGTGCGAGAGTTTCAGCGAGGCCGCCAAGTCATTGGGCAAGACCCAGCCGTCGGTCAGCAACCGGATTAAATTGCTCGAGGAAAAACTGCAGCGACAATTGATCCTGCGCGATAATAAATCCGTCAGTCTTACCGACGAGGGGCGCCGGTTCCAGGAATATGCATCGAAGCTGATCACAGAGATGGCGGTTCTCCATGATGAATTCCATGCCAAAAGCAAACAGCGGCAATCCACCGTCAGACTGAGTCTGCCGATGATGATCGGTACGGCAATGATCGGATCGGTTATCGAACAGTTCCACCAACAGCACCCCAATATCAAGATAATACTTGAGGACGATACGCGGGAAAATTGCGTTCAGCATGTCATCGATGGAAAATCCCATCTCGCGTTTATTTCGAGCAGCGCAATACCGGAAAACGTAGATTACAAGGCGGTCGCATCGCGCAACTGCTACGCCATTACGTCCCATGACCACCCGTTGGCGAAGAACAAGGCAGCCAGTTTTGCCGAAATCCTGAAATATCCGGTATTGAGCCCGGATATCCACATGGATTTGCGGCGGGAAATCCAGGCAGAGGCGGAGCAACGGGGTATCAAAGTTTCCCTCGCTCCGGAAGCCTCTGGCGTCACCAGCTATTTTTCCCTGCTGGCGATGGCGGCTTCCGGCCAAGGCGTTGCGATTCTGACCAGCACGCTGATTCCGCCATCCTTCATGAGCATCCTCGGGATCACCGAAATTGCCGATTGCCAATTTACCCGGACATTCGGACTGGTCACGGCCAAGGGCAGAAAACTCTCGCCGTCGGCCAAATTATTCCGGGACTATCTCGTAAAAGTGGGCGAGCAGATCGAATCGGAACGGCAAAGCACCGTCGATTCGTCATAGCGCCTGCGCCGGGATAACCGGCTGGATTGGATTGGATGGATGGGGGAAATGCCGGTGCCGTCCAAATAGGCAGCTATCCCCAGGGCCACGTCCATCCCGGACGGTCAGCCGGTTCTATGTCCGCGCATGAGTTTTCTGCGAGGCGGATGATTGGGCAACTTCGATATCTCAAACCACTGTCACCGCGGTTGATAATTCCGCGAGCGGAAAAATTTCCCGTCGCGCTATCTTGTTCAGGCAAAAAAAAGCGGGGCATATAGCCCCGCTCTCAAATCTCGATTTTCAAAAGCTCAAGGGCTTACTGAATTGTCGGGGTCTGTCGATTCAGCGATCAGAAAAAAGCCGCCGATTACAGCTGCGGCCGCCAGGATACCGATAAGGGCGCCGTTTCCGCCTTCAAGCTTCGAAGCGCGTTCGCTTTTAGCCGATACCCGTTCGACTTTCGATACAGCCGGTTTTGCGACGCCTTGCTGGGATTGAGCCAAGGCTGGCGCAGCCATCAAAGAGGTCGCAGCAATGCTGGCTGCGAGTTTACCAAATTTCATTTTTGTATTCTCCAAATCTTTGCATTCAAATATCGTCTCGTGCTTCTAGTGTTGCAGAAACCAATGTTCAACGAAAAAGTCAACGAAAACTATGAAAGTGGCTACGATAGCCAAGCACTGTCACAATATAGTGACAGTTTGCCAGCGGCTTTCGTCTAGAACCCCAAAACCCCGTCCATCCCGTAGCGTCCGGCCTTTTGCCCGACCAGCCAGCCAGCCGCTTTCACCGCACCGCGCGCAAAGATCATCCGGTTCTCCGCCCGATGGGTCAGTTCGATCCGCTCCTCGTCGCTGGCCAATATGACCATATGATCGCCTGCCACCGATCCGCCGCGCAGGGCGGCGAAGCCGATCGCCCCCTTGGCCCGCGCCCCGGTAATCCCGTCGCGCCCGCTTTCGCTATGCGCGGCCAGATCGATGCCGCGTCCCCGCGCTGCCACTTCGCCTAGCAATTTCGCGGTGCCACTGGGGGCGTCGACCTTGTGCCGGTGGTGCATTTCGACAATCTCGATATCCCAGTCATCGCCAAGCTTGCCCGCCGCCTGCTCGACCAGCGCCGCCAGCATATTGACGCCGAGCGAGGTGTTGCCGGTCTGCAGCACTGGGATCTTGGTCGCCGCCCGGTCGATCGCCGCGTGATGCGCGGCCTCCAGTCCGGTGGTGCCGATCACGATCGGCTTGCCCGCTGCGACACAGGCATCGAGTGTTGCCTGCAGCGCCGACGGCGATGAGAAATCGACCAGCACATCGCTCGCGCCGACCAGCGCCGCGATATCATCGCCCTGATCCGCGCCGCCGGCGTGGGCATGGCCCGCTTCCTCAATCGCCGCGACCAGCGCCTGTCCCATGCGGCCCTTGCTGCCGATAATCCCGATGGCTGTCATTCTGTATAATCCCGTTAGTCCTGAGCTTGTCCAAGGCTGCCTATCGTCGAGAGGCATGGTTTGACAGGCTCACCACTAACGGTTTTTGAAAATGGTGCAAAGCTTCTCGACTTCGCCCGAAGTGAACGGATATGGAGGACCGATGCAACGCAACATCAACAACATCGTCATCCTGACCGGCGCTGGCGTAAGCGCGGAAAGCGGCGTTGCCACGTTTCGCGGGCCGGATGGCCTGTGGGAAGGGCAGCGGGTCGAGGATGTCGCGACACCGGAGGCCTTTGCCCGCGACCCCGATCTGGTACAGAATTTCTATGACGAGCGCCGCGCGAGGCTCAAGTCCGTCCAACCCAATGCCGCGCATCAGGCCCTGGCGCGGCTGGATGCAGCATGGCCAGGCGAGTTATTGCTGGTGACGCAGAATGTCGACGATCTCCACGACCGTGCCGGGTCGAAACATTTGCTCCATATGCACGGCGAGCTGAACAGCGCCTGGTGTCTGGCTTGCGATGCCCGCTTTGCGTTTGACGGCGCGATGGCAGCGGGTCCGGCC
>NZ_JBATHY010000198.1:0-3279 GCF_049667325.1 Parasphingorhabdus sp.
GCGCCAGCAAACATAGGCCGGATAATCAAAATCGGGAACGCCGCCGACGCGCCTCAACCGACCCTCGTCCAGATGGGTCTGGACCAGCCGCTGGGGCATGAACCCGCACATCCTCTGCTCGATCAGCCAGCGTGCCGACTGATTGCCGAGATCGAGTACCAGTCCGGCCGCGGGTTTGATGTTGAGCTGCGAGGTGATCTCGGCGCCCAGTGTCTGTCCCCATTCGACGCGGACATAATGGTCGCGCCAATTGTCGTCATCATTCCCCGAAACCAGAATCAACCGGTCATCATATAATTTTTCCGACTGGATGCCGCGTCCGAACACAGGATCGTAGAGAATCACCATATCGAGAAAACCGTCCTGGATATCGCGATTGAGCCTTGTCGAAGCGCCGGTCGTCACCCGGAAGGCGACATCGGGCAAATTTTCGCGGACGCTGGCTAGCCAGTCGGTCAGCATGGCACCCCATAACGCATATTGTCCGCCAATCGCTATGCTTTGAGTATATTGTTCGGGCAGCGACACGACATGCTGGGCGATTTCCCACGCGCGTATCGATTGCCGGGCAGGGTCCATAAATTTGTGACCTGCGGCGGTCAGTCGGCATCCCCGCTTGTCCCGGTCAAACAGACGCGCCCCGAGGAGATGTTCCAGTTGCTTGATTCTTTCGGTGACGCTGGAGGGGCTGGCATTGACCCGCTGGGCTGCTCCGGCAAAGCTGCCGGTGGCCGCTGCTGCGAGAAAAGTCCTGAAGGCAACGATGTCCATTCAATTTAGATAAACCAAATATAACCTTCTGACAATCCCGTTTGATTGAAATTAAAGCCCCCTCTAGAGACCCGTTATCTATTTGATGGAGTGATTGAAATGAAACATGTGATTTCCTGCGCCGTTGCCGCGGCCATGATGGTGAGCGCTGCGCTGCCAACCATCGCCCATGCGCAGTCGCCCGGCGTCCAAAGCGAGATTGTCGTGACCGGCAAATATCAGAAGCTGTGGGACAAGGGCGTCAAGCTCGAAAGCCAGGCTCTGGAAAATCTGATCAATGCCGAGCGCGATATGAACGATGCCAGCAAGAATGTTCTGGATGCAAAATCAAAGCGGGACAATGCGCAATCAAAAATTGGCAACGCGTCTGACGAATTTCGTCAGATGACCGCGAATGTCCCGACTTTTGCAAGCTCGAAAGATGCTGCAAAATGGGCTGATAAACTGAGTGATGCCGCCAAGAGCTGGGCGAAAAATGACAATCGCCATGCAGATGGGCAGGGTAACCTGACCAAGGCGATGAAACAGCAATCCAAAGCACAGGAAGCCATTGTAAAAGCGCAGTCCGATATCGACAAGGCCCGCGCCATGAAAGCAGAAGCGCAGCAGCGCAGCATGGCGACGAGCAGCTAGACCGGCAGGCACGGAGCGACAGTTTATGACAACGGCTCATATCGTCAGCGACGGGCGATCCGACGGCAACGCGCCGCACCGGGCGCCGCGCGGTGTTATCGACAGAATCGCAACCGGCTCGGGCGGCTTGATCATGTTCCTCGGTATTTTGCAACTTGTCGGACCAGGACCTCTCCGCCTGCTGATTGGCATGGGATCAGAAGTCGGCGCGTATATCGTGGCCGCCCAATGGGCGGTATTCGGTTTTCTCCTGATGACGGGGGGAGCATTCACCATTCGTCCGCTGGCGACCTATGCCGCCGAGTTTCTATTGCTCAGCAGCAGCTGTGCAATCGTGATACTGTTTCTCGTGGAGGCGGGTGCCCTGTCCATCGGGATGCAGATCATCATCGCCATTCTGGCCACCGCCAGTAGCAGTATGATGCGCATGGCCGACAGGGTGCAGGCGAAACGGGAATTTCGCTATATTCGAGCGCAGTCTGCGCCGATCAACAACGATCAAACAGCTCCGAACGAGGGAACGACTATTGGCGAGTGAACAAACCAGCTTTCGAAATTCTGTGAGCAACCCGGGCGCGACAGGTTCAGGGTCGCACGCGCCCGAGCGGAAAACAGAGGGGCGGGGTCGGACAAGTCCGGCCCCGTTTTCCCGTGCTTTTCCCGTTCTGACCGTCCTGATGATCGCGATGCTTTCAACCCCGGCGTTTGCCGCGCAAGGTCAGCGTAAAAAAGGTGTCATCGGAAATGCCGGCGATGCCGTGACCCAGCCGCTCAACGATCTCAATTTGCGGTCGGATGACATCCCCGTCGAACTGTTGGCGATTCAGGACGAGCCATATTCTCTGGATCGTCTGCAGGATTGTTCGGCGCTACGGCGCGAGATAACAAAATTGGAAGATGTGCTGGGACCGGACGTTGATGCCCCGCAGAAACAGTCGGGATTGGTCAGCAAGGCCCTGAAAAGCGGAGGGAGTTTTCTTGGCGGCTTTATTCCGTTCCGCGGCGCGGTACGGGAATTGTCCGGCGCTAACGCCGCCCGCCGCAGAATGGAAAGCGCGGTCTATGCCGGAGTCGCCCGGAGGGGATTTCTCAAGGGCTATGCCGCGGCCCAACAGTGTAAAACATCCGAAGAGCTCGCGATCGAGGCAGCCGAAATCAGGCTGGGTTTACGTACGGTCGCGATCGAACCGGAGATAACAGAGTTGCAAGAGCCGCCCATGACGCTGCCGATATTGCCGACCGAATCGATATTGGAAGTTGATCTCCCTCCGTCGGATATAATTGGCTTGCCCGAAACTGATCCCGGAAACTGATTTAAAGGCGGAGAAATTAGCGGAATCAGGCCGGCACTTTGGTCTATGATGACGGTGCAGCAAAGCTGCTGTCCATCACCCCAACACCAACGCGACCAATCACCCGCTACAAAGCAACCTTCGCATGATCGCCCATTTCGTCGCCGCTCATCGTCATGCCGGTCATCATCTTGAACATGCCGACAACGCCGGGATCGGCTTCCCAGATTTCGGCGTCGCCGAGGTCAAGGCGCAGCATCAGCAGGCTGGGATCCTGTCGGCCCTGACTGTACCACGCTTCGACGGGGTTGCTCCAGTGCTTGTCGATTATCGCTTCGCTGGTTTCTTCGCTCAGGTTGCCGGAGACACAGGCAAACAGATCATGGCCCTTGGATATAAATTGCATCATCGCCGGGCCGCCCTGGGCCAGCCGGTTGTCGCGTGAAGTGTAGAACCAGATCGAGCTGTTGGCATCCTCGTCAAGCTGCGCGCGCATCGGGATGGCGTGGTCGCGGCCGCTATCGAGCGAGAGCATCACAAACGGGCTGTCCGCGATCGATTCCCAGAATTCCTCCCGGATTTC
>NZ_JBATHY010000199.1:0-6954 GCF_049667325.1 Parasphingorhabdus sp.
TTTTTTGAGAGAAACTTGAAGGCAGCAGAACGCGACAGCCTTTTCAATTTTGTCGCACGAAGACATAAAGGCACAAAGAAGATTGGATGATTAAATTTCCTTCGTGCCTTCGTGTCTTTGTGCGAAACAATAAAATCAACAATGCAGCTAAAGCTGCGGGTGAATGAAGAGAGAGAATGATGACAAAACGCACCGGCGCGCAGATTTTGGTCGATCAGCTGGTCATTCAGGGCACCGAGCGGATATTCACCGTCCCCGGCGAGAGCTTTCTTTCGGTCCTCGACGCGCTCCACGATTGCGGTTCGATCCAGACCGTCGCGACGCGGCAGGATGGCAGCGCGGCGTTCATGGCCGAAGCCGATGGCAAGATGACCGGACAGCCCGGCATTGCCTTTGTCACCCGCGGGCCCGGCGCGACCAATGCCAGCATCGGCGTCCACACCGCGATGCAGGACAGCACCCCGATGATATTGTTTATCGGCGATGTCGCCCGCGATGATCGCGACCGGGAAGGCTTTCAGGAAGTCGATTTCACCGCCATGTTCACCCCGCTCGCCAAATGGGCGGCACGCATCGACAATGCTGCACGGATTCCCGAATATATCGCCCGCGCGTTTGATACCGCCAGTTCGGGACGCCCCGGACCCGTCGTGCTCGCGCTGCCCGAGGACATGTTGCGCGACGAGGTTGAAGCGCTCGACCGGCCCAAGGTGATCGCCCCGGCTCAGCCGCTCTGCCCCGACGCGATGACCACCCTCACCGATATGCTGCGCGATGCCACCGATCCAATCGCGATTATCGGCGGCGCGGGCTGGAGCGAAAAGGCCAAACATTATTTCTCCCAATATGCCGAGCGGATCGGCCTGCCGGTCGCGGTCGCCTTCCGGCGGCAGGATAATTTCCCCAACGAGAGCCCGGTCTATGCCGGCAATCTCGGCTATGGCCCCAACCCCAAGCTGACCCGGCGGATCAAGGACGCTGATCTGGTGCTGGCGGTCGGCGCGCGGCTCGGCGAGGCCACTACCGATGGCTATACTCTGATCACCCCCGACCATCCCGACCAGATATTGGTCCATGTCCATCCTGATCCCGACGAGCTCAACCATGTCTATCGCACCGACCTGCCGATTTGCGCAGAGATGGACGAATTTGCCGAACAGGTCGCGCTGTGGGAAGATGATCTGCTGAGCTTTGATTCAGGCAAGGCAGCACATCAGGATTATCTCTCCTGGTCCACTCCGCAGCCGACCGCTGCAAAGCTCGATCTCGGCCAGTGTGTCGCGGCGATGCAGGAACAAATTCCCGCCGATGCGATCATCTGCAACGGCGCGGGCAATTTTTCGGGATGGTGGCACCGATACTGGAAATATGGTGCCTTCCCGAGCCAGCTGGCGCCAACATCCGGCGCGATGGGTTACGGCGTCCCGGCCTCGGTTGCGGCAGCGCTGCGCTTTCCGGACCGCACAGTCGTCGCGCTGGCCGGGGACGGCGATTTCATGATGAACGGCCAGGAACTTGCCACCGCGGTCCAATATGAGGCGAACCTGCTGGTGCTGGTGATCGACAATGGCAGTTTCGGCACCATCCGCCTCCATCAGGAGCGCGAATATCCGGCGCGGCTATCGGCGACATCACTCAAAAACCCAGATTTCGCTGCATTGGCCGAGGCATATGGCGGTTGGAGCGCGACGGTGGAGAGCACCGATGCATTCGCACCGGCGCTAGCGAAGGCGATCAAGCGAAAGGGGCTGCGTTTGTTACACCTTAAGACCGATGTCGAATTTTTGACCGCTGCTGGCGCAACCGTCAGTGGACTCAGGAAGCGTTAAAAACGGGCATTTCATTTTCCGCCACTATCAACCGCATCTGATGGATTCTCGGCTGATTTATCGACTTTCGGGCCCTGCATGTCCGCATCCGGTGATACTGGCCTGTCCAGCACCGGAACCGGTGTTGCATCCCCTGCGAGCCGGTCAATGGCCAGATTCATGCTGTCCGGCCACAATGCGGGTTGACATTTTTGGGCCACAATATGGCGGATAAGCTCGACAAACCTATCGGCTTCCTTGATGCAATTGGCCTTGTCGAAACATGCGATCGCGCCACGTTTGAGGGCATCGCTCCTGATCTCGGAGCCCCGCACCGAGCACGAGGAAACGATCAATACCTTCGAAAGGGACTTTGCTACAATATGATCGAGTAGTTGCAGCCCGTCCATTCCGGGCATATTTATGTCGAGCAATACCAGATCAAACAATCGATTATCCAGAATCTCGATAGCCTGAACGGCGTCGGCCGCATGTACAGGTGGACGAAAGTCCCGGTGATTGCTGATTACCACATCGAGCATTGCTCGCAATGTCGAGGAATCATCGACGATGAGCGTTCTGATTGCTCCTAGCATGACTATTATTTCCTCTCGCCAAGCAAATTGCTTGACCGGTTATGTAACTATACGGTTGCCACGGTGATTTATTAACCATCGACCCGGCCAATAACGGAGATGGGTGCAGCGACGGTTGGATTCCGCGACCGTCGTTAATCCAAAAGAGAGGTTTGCGGCGCATAGCGATTGCTGTCTGGAGACACCCACATGAAATTTGTTTTACTCGAGTCGCACGGTGGCAATTACATGGTAGTTGTCGAGAATATTGCGTGGCTGCGCACCGACGCCGACGGTCAGACCAAAGTTGGCATGGTCGGCGGATCGCCGCTGCTGGTGGCTGGGACCATTGAAGAGACAGCGGCCACTATTCTGGCAGGCTAGATCGGTCGAATAGCCGTATCTGTGTGATAGGTGATTAGCCGGCATTTAGCCGAACACCGACCACCCCGTCTGCCGCACCAGTTCTTCGAGCGCGATGCTGCCGACCATGGATGTTCCCGCCCGATTGAGGCCAGGTGACCAGACCGCTATTGTCCCATGATCGGGTGCGACCACCAATATACCGCCGCCCACGCCGCTTTTTCCCGGCAGGCCGATACGAAAGGCAAAGTCGCCACTATTGTCATAGTGGCCGCTCGACATCATTACCGCCAAAATCCGGCGGCAGCGCCTCTGGTTGATGATCTGCTCGCCCGTTACCGGATCGGTTCCGTCAAAGGCCAGAAAAAGCGCAGCTCGGGCCAGTTGCCGGCAGGAGATGGCCAGCGAGCAATGCCGAAAATAAGCCGATAGGGCTGCTTCGACCGGGTTGGTCATGTTTCCGAAGCTGGCCATGAAATGCCCGAGCGCGCGATTGCGGGAACCGGTATCGGATTCCGACCGGGCGACGTTTTGATCGATGAAGATGCTGTCATCCTGGGACAACCGACGGAACAGTCGCAGCAAGTCCGCAATCGCCTGATCCGCTCCCGCTTCGCCGCCGCCATATGCCGAGATCAGTTGATCGGTTGTCACAATCGCCCCGGCATTGATCAACGGATTGCGCGGGATACCCAATTCCACCTCCAACTGCACGATCGAGTTAAACGGGGAGCCGGAGGGTTCCCTGCCCACGTGCTTCCACAGCGCATCACCTATCTGCCTGAGTGTCAGAGCCAGAGTGAAGACCTTGGATATGCTTTGTATAGAAAAGCTTTCATCTGCATCACCCAGACAGTGCATCTCACCGCCATTCAGCGCCACCGCGAGACCAAATTTTTTGGGGTCCACACTGGCGAGCGCCGGAATATAGTCGGCGACTATGCCCGATCCGATGCGAGGGGTGACCGTGGCTTGAATGGCTTTCAGCGCTTTTTGCCAGTCCAGCGTTTGATCCGTGCTGGTCATTCCCCTGCCATAGACAAAATCGCAGCCCACTCGCTTGCCGTCACCGGCGCCACTGACAGCCGCGTCTGGCGGAGGATCGCCAGGTCCTTGAGCTCGGGGTTTTGCTTCATTTCCTTGAGCGGCACCGGCTTGTCCAGCTTACGGACCGGCTTCACCTTGACCACGACCCAGCGTTCGGGATCGGTGGTGACATCCGGGCTATGCTCTTCGGAAACCTCCATGATGCCAACCACTTCCAGTCCCTGTCGGGAGTGGTAGAAAAAAACCTGATCACCCTTGTTCATGGCTTTCATATTGTTCGATGCCTGCGCATTTTTCACGCCGTCCCAGGTGCCTTCGCCCTCTGCAATCAGGTCGTCCCAGCCATATTCATCCGGCTCCGATTTCATCAACCAATATTGCGGCATCGCACTTTCCCTTTTTTCGGTTCCCGATAACCTACCCGGCGCCGACAAAAAAGGCCCCGCCAGTTGGCGAGGCCCATTGTTCATTTGACCAGACCCGGAATTACCCCGGCATCAAGACCGTATCCACAATGTGAAGCGTACCGTTGCTGGAAGGAATATCGGCTTTGATGACCGTCGCCTTGTTGCCAGCACCGTCTTCAAGAACGATTTTGTCGCCGTTCATGGAGGCTTTGATTGCGCCGCCCTCCAAAGTGGTAATATTGGCCGTGCCACCACCGTCAGCAATCGCTTTTGCAATATCGGCAGAGGTCATGGTGCCATTCGCCAGTCCAAATCTCGCAATTTTGACGAGTTCGGCCTTGTTGTCGGGGCTCATCAGTGCCTTGAGCTTGTCCGCATCCATTTTGTTGAACGCATCATTGTTCGCGGTGAAGGCGGTGAAAGGGCCATCGTCCTTAAGCTCCTCGGCAATACCGGAAAGTCCCACCATTGTGGTCGCGGTCGTCAGTTCCGGCTGGTGCTGAACGACGGCGGTCAAGTTGGTTGGCTCGGCTTCCTCGGCCTGGCGGGCATCATAAATAGCCTGCTCTTCCTCGCTCATTTCAGATGAACAGGCTGAAATGGTTGCCAATGCCATTGCCGCAAGAATTATTCTGGATGGGGTAAGCATGATATTCCTTTCAAGGGCGCTGTCGCCCGGGATATTCCAAACATTGGAGTTTCGCAGATAGGGAAAACTAACAGTCTGCCTTTTGGAATCAAGAAGCAATCGGAAAAATTGTCCCGAATTGTTATTGCCGGGAAAACAAAATTTTGCTCAATCCGTTTCAGGCGTGGTCCACAGGTTGTTTACGGTATCAGAACGGTATCGACGATATGGACAATTCCATTGTCCGCTTTCACATCGGCCTGAGTGATGGTCGATCTGTTACCCTTGGCATCTTCCAGAACGATTTTGCCGCCATTCATCATCGCTTTCAAGCTGCCGCCCTGCGCAGTTTTCAGAGACGCTGTCCCGCCGCCTTCCCCGATCGCCTTGGTAATGGCGGCCGAGTCCATATTCGCGATCATGACATTATACTTCAGGATATTGGCCAGTTCTTCCTTTTTTTCCGGCTGGAGCAAAGCGTTCAGTTCATCTACGCCCAGCTTGTTGAACGCTTCATTGGTGCCGACGAAGGCCGTAAACGGTCCTTCCTGTCCCAGATCTTCGGCAACGCCGGACAGCCCGACCGCCATGCCTGCGGTCGAAAGATCGGGATTGTGCTGGATAACGGCCATCATATTCTTGGGTGCTGCGGCCTCTTTCGCTTTCCGCTCATCGTAAATTGCTTGCTCTTCTTCGCTCATTTCGGACGAACATGCCGAGATTGCGGCCAATGCGGTGGTTGCTAACAAAATTTTCGATACGATGTTCATGATATTCCTTTCATGGGGGGACGCAGGCATTTTACAGCGAATGGCCAGTTCAATTCAACCCAAAAACGGCGAAGCCAGCCGGCAGACGCATTTACCGAAGTAGCCCGGTTCGATTCAAGGTCCTTCCGCTTTGGACCGCCAGCAACAAAAAAAGGCCCCGCCGCAGGGCGAGGCCTTTTCTTATCCATCCTAGTTCGGGGGGATGAAAATTATCCCGGCATGACAACGGTATCGATAGCGTGGATCACGCCGTTGGATGCATCGACATCGGTCAAGATCACGGTCGATTTGCCACCAGCGGCATCTTCGAGAATGACGGAATCACCATCTAGTGTAGCTTTGAGCGGTGCACCCTGCACGGTGGTCAGGGTGGCCGTGCCGCCGCCATCGGTGATCGCCTTGACGACATCTGCCGCTTTCAGTTCGCCGGCGACCACGTGATAGGTCAGCAACGCAGTCAGATCAGCCTTTTTGGCAGGCGTCAAAAGCGCGGTCAACGTATCTGAATCTACTTTCGCGAAGGCATCGTTGGTCGGTGCGAAAACGGTGAATGGACCGTCGCCGCTCAGGGTCGCACCGAGATCAGCAGCGGTCACCGCCGCAACGAGGGTTGAGAAATCTGCATTGCCAACAGCAACATCGACAATCGTGCCGGTTTCGGTTTCGGTTTCAGCCATCGCTTCGACAGCGCCTTCATCTACAGCAGCCTGAGGAGCTTCGGTTGAACAAGCCGCTAGGGTCAGAGCAACGGTGGTCGTCAGTAACATTTTGGGGGAAATACGCATGATAAGCCTTTCAAAATTGCAAATGCATCTCTTCCGATCGCGGTTACGACCGAACTTCGAATATGTCATTTATGAGCTAAATCGGGACCGGATCAAACCTGTCCTTTGGGGCGTATCGGGTGGATCAGTCCTTGCCCAGGTGAACAAAGTCCCGGTCAAAGCTCAGGAGGTTGGCACCGCCGTCGACAAATATCGTCTGTCCGGTGACCGCTTTGGCACCGGCCAGATAGACTATCGCATCGGCGATATCATCGGGATCGGGCAGCCGGTCAAGCGGCATCATCGCGGTGATAGCGGCCAGCTGGTCTTCACCATATTCCCCCGCCGTCAGGGTCAGGCCCGGGGCGATACCGTTAACCCGCAGCTTGTCCGCACAGGCAACCGCCAGCGATCGCACCGACGCAGCCAGAGCCTGTTTGGAAAGCGTGTAGCTAAGCTGATCGCGGTTGGGATTGCGGACCCGCTGGTCGAGAATATGGATGATACAAGCCCGGTCGCGGCCGTCGGCACGCCGGTCGTGGAGGGCGGTTGTCAGAAGGACCGGAACCAGGCTGTTGACGCGAAAATGGTC
>NZ_JBATHY010000200.1:0-4359 GCF_049667325.1 Parasphingorhabdus sp.
CCGACGATACCCGATCTATTCGTTGCGTTGTCGGAACGACTGTCGCTCAAAATCAACGATGTCATCATTGGACTGGAAGACCGGCTCGATGCTTTGGAGGCCCAGGTTGATACCGAACAGCCGACCAAGTTGCGCTCCCAAATCGCTAGATCCCGGCAGGACACGGTCGCTCTGCGCCGCTATCTGTCCCCGCAAAGAGAAGCGCTGGCCAATTTGCAATATGATGCACCGGACTGGCTCGACCCGAGCCAGCGCATGAGTTTGCGGGAAACCGCGGACCGGACTTTACGCTATCTCGAAGACCTTGATGCCGCGCGCGACCGGGCGATTGTGGTGCTCGATGAACTGGCCAACAAAATGGCGGAATCGATGAACCGGACGATGTACGCATTGTCGATTGTCGCGGCCATTTTCCTGCCGCTCAGTTTTCTGACCGGCTTGCTTGGCATCAACGTCGGCGGCATGCCCGGGGTGGATAGTGGTCTGGCCTTCTGGATTACATGCGCCATCATGACGATCCTGATGGTGGCCGAAATTTACGTGCTCAAGCGCCTGAAATGGATATAAAGATATGATCACGCAATTACTGACCGCAACCAACACCATCCCTGACATGGCGAACGTCCCTTCGATCCAGGACATCGGTGCAGGGTTTCGCGACGTTGAAACATTTTTCTCGACCTTCTTTCTGCGAATGCAGGCCGAGCTGCTGTCGGGAACGATCTGGTTGCAACTGGGCGGGATCGTTGTCGCTCTGGTGCTGGGTTTTGTTTTTACACGCATCCTGAAGGCGGCAACCGGCAGTTTTTTTGCGGATCTTGCAGAAACCTTCCGCGGCGGAAAATATGAAGCCGTATCGGCCACGCTTGTCTTCCCGCTAATTTCCTCGGTCATTATCTGGATGATAATCTCGGGTTTCACCGGCCGCGGCATTCCGGTCGACTATATGCGGATCGTCGGTGCGATTCTGGTCGCTACGCTAATCATCCGCACCTTTGCTCTGACCAGTAGCGATCCGCTCTGGCGCTGGACGACAATCATATTGACGGTCATTGGGGCGCTACTCGTGATTGTACGCCTGTTTGCGCCGCTGATTGCATTTATCGACAGTCTTTCGCTGCCGCTCGGCGAGGATCTTTCCCTGCTCGATATATTCAAGGTCCTGGTGATCGCCGTCGCTCTGGTTTGGGGTGCGTCGTTCTTCTCCCGGCTGATCGAAACGCGGCTCAGCAAGTCCGAGCGCATGACTCCCTCGGTGCGCGGGCTGTTCGGTCAGTTGATCCGTATCCTGATGATCGGCATCGCCATTTTCATCGCGCTCAATATGATAGGTATCGACCTCACCGCATTTGCCGTGTTTACCGGCGCGCTGGGTGTCGGCATCGGCTTTGGCCTGCAGTCGATTTTCTCCAATTTCGTCGCCGGGATCATCATCATTCTCGAAAAAACCCTCAAAGTCGGGGATTTCGTCGATCTAGAAAGCGGCATCACCGGGGAAGTGCGGGAAATCAATGTCCGCAGCACGTTGATCACCACCAATGACAATATCGACATGCTGATCCCCAATTCCGAATTCATCAACAAACGGGTGATCAACTGGACCTTGCGGGAAGCCAAACGCCGCATGCACGTGCCGGTTGGCGTCGCTTACGGTACCGACAAGGATCTGGTCAAAAAGGCGATACTGGAAGCGGCGGATAATGTGGAATTTACCCTGAAAGGCGTCAAGAACCGGAAACCCGACGTCTGGCTGGTCGGATTTGGCGACAGCAGTCTGGATTTCGAACTGATCGTCTGGTTGACCGACGAGGCAACCAAAAAACCGGGGAAGGTTCATGCAACCTATTGCTGGGAAATCGAAACGGCGCTGGCCAAATACGGCATCACCATCCCTTTCCCACAACGCGATCTTCATCTGGTCAGCGGATCATTGGAAAAAGCAGAAGGCGCGCCAGCTTAGCCGACGCGCCTTCCCGTAATTTTTCGTGGAAGCCTAACTCAAGGGCAACGCGAATCCCGCACCGGTTCGGAACTGTCCCGCGTATTCCAGGTGCCGCTCGGCGTCTGATATTTTTCGCCGCTGACTGTCCGCATGATCAGGTTGCAGCCCGAGGTAAAGGCAAATTGCTCCACCGTCGAATTGGTTTCCTGAGCCTTGCGGGTATAGGCCGCCTTGCGCTTGATATTGATATCCTCGACCAGCGCCTTGATACCGGGTGAAGGCGATGACACGTAACCAAGATAGCCATCCGGCTTTTCGCCAATGGCTCCCGACGAGCGCGCCGCTTCATAGGCGGGGTCGCGCTGCGCCATCACCGGCACGGCGACGACTGCTGTCAAAACCAGTCCGCCGATTACAGCCAAGGCTTTGTTTTTCTTTACATATTCAAACATTAGAAAATATCCGCTTCCTCGTTGATCAAGTCCTTTGCATCGCCGTCAAGGCGATACACCACTTCCTGCTTGATGTTGATATTCAGGTTGATCACTATCGGCTTGTCCGGTGCTGTGACCTGCACGCAGCCGGAAAGCCCGATCATTGCTGCCCAAAACAAGCTGGTGGTGGTTAAACTCCTCATATTGCGGCGAATCGCACCATATGAACGATCCGTCAATTGACTTGTCTGATAAAGCATCATCGCTTTCCCCTCGCTGAATGGACTATTCATCTTTTTCCAGAGCCTTTACCGCTTGCTTCGCGCGAGCCTCCTGCGCCCGCAGCAGAGCGGGCAGATTCTGGCCGACCAGTAATTCCGGTTCGTAATAGGATTTAACGCTGCTCATCATTTGCATGAACGGCGCCTGGATCCGGACGTTGAACTGGATCGGGATGCGGGCGAGCTGCTTGGTGATAAAATTCTTGCTCGCGTCATCGCCCTGCTGCAACCCGTCAAATTTTACCTCGGTGATGATTTCACCGGCGATATCACCATCCATTCCGATGGTAAGATTGCGATATTTGATCGATTTTAGCGCATTGAAAGCGAAGTTGGCCATCGTTCCCATATCTTCATAGGTTAGCTCTCCGACATAGGCGAGCGTGCCGCCGCCCTCGCGCGCCACCAGATAGCCGCCGACTATCCGGCCGCCATCCTGATTGAACACCATCGGCAATTTGCCGTCAAAAATCCCGGTCGCGGTCATATTCTCGAAATCAAACTGGGTCAGGAACTGGGCGGCATCAATGCCTTCAACGGTAAATTGCAACCGCCGTTCGGCTTCCTCACTCAGATCGAGAATGGTCGGCTCGAGAAAAAGTTTGCCGCCCGCAAACGGCCATTCTCCGCCTTCAACCTGCACTTTATAGTCCGGCAACAGCTGATAACGGATCTGGCCGTTGAAGACAGCCACCCCGGGGTTGACCTCGGACAGTTGCACGGTCTGGCCCGGACCGGTTTCCAGCGCGAGGAGATCGGAAAATGTGATTTCTCCGGACAGGCCGGTCACCGGACCGAACGCCGCCGCCAGGTTCATACCGTTGGTAAGAAAAGTTCCAGTGCTCTGGATGCCATCTTCGGAATCATCCCAGTCAATCCGGCCGGTGCCCGATATCTCCCCTTTTACATTGGCAATCACACCCAGGGTCAGCGGAGTCAGCTGTTCCGGCTGGAGCCGGTCGTTGAAGGTCAGCGACTGGACGTCGATCAGCGCCCTACCTTCACTCTTGTCCAGAGCGTGGAAAATATCGATCGCCGCAACGGCGGTCAGGGTCTGCGGCTCGCGCAGCCATCCCGTCGCTGTGATGTCATTGCCGTCAAAACCCAGCTTGACGTCGTTGCTGATCAGTGGCCGGAATCGTTCCACCTGTTGTTCGTCGCGGACGAGCAGGCTCGCATCAACCAGAAATTCACCCTTTTCATAGCGCCAGTCACCTTCGATATTTTCCATCAACAGCGGAACATTGGCGACCTGCCCGGAAGCGCCTTCCATTCTGCCGTTCAGTGTGCGTCCGAAAGCGGCGCTGAACAAGGTCATGTCCAGTTTGGTCATGCTGCCCGGCGTTCCCAAGCGGATCCCGACATTTTGCGCCTTCAGACCGTTCGCCATTGAAAATCCAAGCGCGCCGCTCGAAATGGAAAGCGGCGTTCTCCCCAAGAAGCCGTCAAGGTTGAGCGAAGGCGCATTGGCCGCGACATTCACTCCGGATCGGCTGCCGCTTACGATTGCATTGCCCTGAGGGCAGAACCGCGCGCTGGTCGGCCCGGCACGCAAGGATGCTGTGCGCAGGCTCGCAAATTGCAGATTGACGCATTGGCGGAACAGAGCGAAATTACCATTTCGTCCGACATTCCCGGTGATCGGCACTTGCAGGCCGGTGATCTGTCCGTCGCCAAGCGGTCCGGTCAACAATATCCGTCC
>NZ_JBATHY010000201.1:0-23515 GCF_049667325.1 Parasphingorhabdus sp.
TGCCGACACTGGTCAGCGCATAGCGCTCCAGTGGATGGTCTTCGCGGCCCGAGATGATTGACAGTTCGATCCCGGCGAGATTGGCAATTTTTGCGGCTTCCAGCTTGGAAATCATCCCGCCGGACCCGAGCCCTGAGGACGAGCTGCCATCGGCCATCGCCATGATACTGTCGTCGACGATTTCGACCACCCCGATGAACTGTCCGTTGGTTTCGCTGTCCGGTCTGCGGTCGTAGAGGCCATCAATGTCGGAGAGTAACAACACCCGGTCTGCTGATGCCGCCTGGCCAACCCGCGCCGCCAGCCTGTCATTGTCGCCAAAGCGGATCTCGTCGGTGGCAACGCTGTCATTTTCGTTGATCACCGCGATGGCGCGATGCTCGAGCAGTTTTTCCAGCGTGGCGGTGGCGTTGAGATAGCGCTTGCGATCTTCCATATCGTCAAGCGTGAGCAGCATCTGGGCGGCGGCGATCTGATGGTCTCCGAGCAGTTCCGACCACAGGCTGCTTAGCGCGATCTGGCCGACCGATGCTGCGGCTTGCGCGTCGGCCAGGCTGGCCCGGCCGCCTTTTTCAAGACCAAGTTTTCGTGCGCCCAGAGCAATGGATCCCGAGGAAACGATGATCACATTGTCGCCCGCCTGATGGCGTTTGGCGATGTCCGACACCAGCGTTTTCAACCAGTCCCTTCGCGGTTGTCCGTCTTCGCCTATGAGCAGGGAAGAACCAACCTTGACGACAATCGTCTCCGCGATTGCGGCGCTCACAACGGCGACCAGTCCTTGGCTATATCCTCTTCATCTGAACCAAGCTTTGGCTGGCCTTTGCGCTCGATCGAACTATTTTCGCCAACGGCCTCGAGTATTTTGTCGAGCGCGACATCGAGGCCTTCGCCGGTTGCGCCGGAGACCGGCAGAACATGTTCTGCCCCCGCAGCCCGCAGTTGATTGGCGATGTCGGCCATCAACTCATCGTCCAGCAGGTCGGCCTTGTTGAGCGCCAGTATCTGGGGTTTTTCGGCAAGTCCGCCGCCATATTTCTCGAGCTCTTTGCTGACCGTTTTCCAGGCATTGACCGGATCGTCACCGGTTGCGTCGACGAGATGGAGCAATATTCTGCACCGCTCGATATGACCCAGAAAGCGGTCACCAATGCCGGCTCCGTCTGCTGCGCCCTCGATCAGTCCGGGAATGTCGGCGAGCACGAATTCACGGGATTTGTGCCGGACTACTCCGAGCTGCGGGTGGATGGTGGTGAAAGGATAGGCGCCAACTTTGGCGCCAGCGTTGGTCACTTTATTGATCAGCGTCGATTTGCCTGCATTGGGCAGGCCGACGAGACCGGCGTCCGCGATCAGCTTGAGTCGCAACCACAAGGCCGCTTCCTCGCCCATTTCGCCGGGCTGGTGCTGGCGCGGTGCGCGATTGGTCGAGCTTTTGTAGCTAGCATTGCCGCGGCCGCCAATTCCACCTTCAAGGAAAGTCGCGCGCTGACCCTCGTGGGTGAAATCGATCAGCACATGCTCCTTGTCTTCCGACAATATCTGTGTGCCAACCGGTACTTTGATGACCAGATCCTCGCCGCCTGCACCGGTTTTGTTGCGGCCTGCGCCACCTTTGCCGCGCGGGGCTTTGAAATGCTGGGCATAGCGAAAGTCGATCAGCGTGTTGAGGCCTTCAACCGCAAGAAAGACAATATCGCCGCCTTTGCCGCCATTGCCGCCATCGGGGCCGCCATATTGGATATATTTCTCGCGCCGGAATCCGACAGCACCAGGGCCGCCCTGACCCGAGCTGACATATATTTTCGCTTGATCCAAGAAATGCATGGTTGTGCATTTAGGGATTAGGTGCGGGAAAGGCTAGGCTTAGCTGCAATATAACGAGATTACCGTTTTCGGTTGTTTGATCGGACGAATGGATGCCCAGGCGACAGTTTGCCCATTCCACCAATCCGCCGATAGGGTCGTCGAAAAGCCGGCATTGGAAATCGGTTGCGAATTGTTCGCTTTCTTGAGATTGTACAGTGAAATTCAATGAATTGGAGGTTATTGATGCAACGCCCTGCGATCGCTTTTTACCTGACAATATTGGCTTCTGCTTTGGCTTCACACGGGGTCGCGGGGGCGGCTGATGAAGTCGAGACCAAACAGGCCAACACCAGCCTAGCGGCTACTGGTTGGGTTGCAAAAACTCTCCCTGAAATTGCAGCTGCGTTGCAAAGCGGTGAACTTACTTCTGAAGAAATCACTTCCCTTTATTTGGAGCGAATTGCCCGGATCGATCGGTCTGGACCGACGTTGCAAGCTATTCTCACCGTCAATCCTGATGCCCTTGCACAGGCCCGTGCCGCTGATAAGAGCCGGAAAAGTGGCAAGATATTGGGGCCTTTGCACGGTGTCCCGGTTTTGCTGAAGGATAATATTGAAACGAAAGACGCAATGCCGACAACGGCAGGAGCATTGGCACTCAAGGACAATGTTACGGGACGTGATTCACCGCTGGCCGCGGGACTGCGGGCCAGTGGAGCAATCATTCTTGGCAAGACCAATCTGAGCCAATGGGCGAATTTTCGATCCAGCGATTCAATGAGCGGCTGGTCGGCGCTGGGCGGGCAGGTCAGCAATCCGCACATGCTTGACCGAAACCCCTGCGGCTCCAGTTCGGGCTCGGGGTCCGCCGCCGCCGCGTCTCTGGCTGCAGGCGCAGTCGGCACGGAAACCAATGGTTCGATAATTTGTCCTTCGAGCGTCAATGGCGTTGTCGGGTTCAAACCGAGCATCGGCCTTGTCTCCCAACGATATATCATCCCGATTTCTGCGGCTCAGGATACCGCCGGGCCGATGACAAAGACGGTGACCGGCGCTGCGATGATGCTCAATGCAATGGCAACAGGTGCTGCAAAGACCGACTATGTCACCGGATTGAACCGTGATTCACTGAAAAATGCTCGTATCGGCGTTATGCGTTTTACGGAAGCATCCAGCGCGGATACCAAAATGCTATTCGATAGTGCGTTGAAGGATTTGGAAGCCGCCGGTGCGACATTGATAGATATCAAGGAATTCGAACCCAGCATATCTGATTTCAGAGACAAAAACCGAATGGCGTTACGCTATGAATTCAAAGCCGGATTGAATGACTATCTGAAGAACGCTGCAAAGTCGGTACAGGTTCGCGATCTTGATGAGTTGATCGCTTTCAATCTGGAGCATGCCGATATTGAATTGAGCTTGTTTGACCAAAGTATTTTTGAAGCATCCGCTTCAACCGGCGAGTTAACCGATGAGGTCTATGTAGCCGCACGCCGGGACGTCAACAAAGCGGTGCGTGAAGACGGGATCGATGCATTGCTCAAAACTTATGATGTCGATGTTCTTTTAACCCACTCCGGAATAGCAGCTTCGCGGATCGATCCGGTGCACGGCGATGTTTGGCCGCGTCGGGGAAGCGGCGGATGGCTGGCCGCGATTGCAGGCTATCCCCACATCACCGTGCCGATGGGCGATGTTCACGGGCTGCCGGTCGGGTTGTCGTTCATGGCAGCGATGGATGAGGATACAAAAGTTCTGTCATTTGGTTATGCATATGAACAGCTCACGCAGCATCGCGTCGAGCCACAATTTCTAAAATCCGCCGAGGACCGCCCTGAAATAGGCGAAGCGATGAAACGCCGGGAAAACTGATTTTTCGATGCTGATGACCGCCGTGAAGATTTGCTTTGGCGAGCCCTGAACCTATCTAAAATCAGCCACTGTTGCGCAAAGCGGTGGCGATGGCGTTGAGTGACAACTGGATGCCTTCACCGATGCGCGGGTCGTCTTCCCCCGCGCGGAGGCGTTTCATCAGCTCGATCTGGAGATGGTTGAGGGGTTCGATATAGGGCAGCCGCAATTCGATGCTGTTGAACAGCGACGGATTTTTCGCGAGCAGATGGGGCTGGTCGGTGATCTCCAGCAATATGTCGCGCGTCTGGTACCAGCCGGAACGGATTCGACCGAAAAAGGCCTGTCCCATGTCCTGATCCTCGACCAGGCCGGCATAGCGGGCGGCGATGCCCATGTCGGATTTGGCAAGGACCATTTCCATATTGGAGAGTGAAGCCTGAAAAAAAGGCCAGCTCTGCGCCATATCCTTCAGCTTGGCCTTGTCGTCAAAAGCGGCGAGTGCCTGACCGACGCCGTACCAGCCGGGCAGCATCACCCGGGCCTGGGCCCAGCTGAATACCCAGGGAATGGCACGCAAATCTTCAATCTTGTCGCTTTTCGTGCGGCTGGCCGGGCGCGAACCGATTTTCAGTTTGGCGATTTCGGTCAGCGGCGTCATCTGCCGGAAAAAGGTCCGGAACGCATCGTCGCCATAGACGAGATCGCGATATTCGGTGAATGCGACTTGCGAAATCTTGTCCATCGCTATGGCAAAATCGGCTTGTATATTGGCGTCCGTCTGGTCAGGCTCCAGCGAATTGATCAGCACCGCCGATGTCATGGCTTCGAGATTGGATTCGGCGCCCGCTTCGGTGCCATATTTGGCAGCGATGACTTCGCCTTGCTCGGTGATCCGGATGCGACCGGCAACGGTTCCCTTTGGCTGGGCCTTGATTGCCCCGAATGCAGAGCCACCGCCACGGCCAACGGCGCCGCCGCGTCCGTGGAACAATTGCATTTTGATGCCGGCGTCCTTGAAGATCGGGATCAGTGCATCGCTTGCCTTGAACAGGCTCCATGTCGAGGTCAGATAGCCGCCATCCTTGTTGCTGTCCGAATAGCCGATCATCACTTCCTGGTGACCGCGCGCCTTGGTCAGCGCATATATTTCCGGGATGGCGAAAAAACCGGTCATTACGTCAGGCGCATTTTCTAGATCGGCAACCGTCTCGAACAGCGGTACCGCCATGACGGGACAGGTCGGCGCTTTGCCAGCGTCGGCCGGCGCGCGATAAAGGCCTGCCTCCATCAACAGGACATAGACTTCCAATATGTCGGAAATGCTCTCGCCGTTGCTGATGTTATAATTGGTGATCACTTCGGGGCCATATTTGCGATGCGCTTCTGCCGCGGCTCCGATGATCGACAGTTCTTTGGCAGTTTCCTCCGAATAGTCGAGCCACGGGCTGATCAGAGGGCGATTGTTGCCCAGTTCCGCACGCAGCCGTTTCACGCGTGCCGGTTCATCCAATCCCAGATAGTCTTCCTCAACCCCCGCCTGTTTCAGCAGTTCGGCGATCACCCGTTCGTGCACCCGGCTGTTCTGGCGCATATCGAGGGTCGCGAGATGAAAGCCAAACAGTTCGACCGTACGAATCAGACGTCCCAGCGCCCCGGATGTCGCGAAGACACCCTTGCCGGCCGACTTGAGACCGCGGGCAAGAATGACAAGTTCATCGCGCAATTGCTGCGGATTGTCATAGGCTTCGGCCGGGATCGGGGACGGGCGTCCCGGGACATGGCCGCAGAGTTTGAGATGGGTTGCCGACAGCCGCGCGTAAATGCCCGACAGCGCGCGGCGATAGGGTTCGTCCTTGCGGCTCAGCGAATCGTCCCCACTGGCTTCGGCGAGCGCGATTACGGCATCGGGCACTTCGGCAAGCTCGGTGGAAATGGAAAGCTCGGCACCCAGTGTATGAACGCACATCAGATAATAGCCGATGACGGTTTCCGCTGCGCGCGACAGGGCTTCTTCCATCGCTCCCGCGTCGACAAAGGGGTTGCCGTCACGATCGCCGCCGATCCAGCTGTTGAGCTTGAGGAAGCTGGGCAGGCGCGTGCCCAATATCCCTTCCCATTTTGCGTAAAGTCTCGGCAGGACGGGCAGAAACACGTCCTTCATATAGCTTTGAGAAATCTGGACCTCGTCGGTGACGAACAGCCGCTCGCGGCGCAGCGGACGGGTCTGCCACAGCAACGCAATCTGGCGCAAGATCGCGTCGTCGAGCATGTCGCCTTGCGGAGTTTCGGCTTCTCCCGCGTCTTTCATCAGCAAAAGTTCGGCGATCCGGGATTTGTGATCGATGGTGCTCTTGCGCCGCACTTCGGTCGGGTGGGCGGTCAGCACCGGCGCAATCAGGGCTTCGTCCAGCAAGTTGAGCACGGCCTGTTTGTCGACGCCCTGACTGGCGAGCAGTTCGATCGCCTCTACCACGGTCGCCCCTTTTTCTGCAGAGACGCCCTGGCGGTCTTCTGCAAGATTGGCGAGCAAGGAAAACAGCATGAATCCGCGTACAAAAGCCAGCGTCTCATCGAGCGACAGAGCATCAAGACCGGGGTCTATCGCATCTGCATCCGCCAGTCCGCGATGGCGATCGACGCTGGTCGAACGGATATATTCGGTGCGCCGGTACAGCTCCTCTCCGCCATAGGAACGAATGACATCGCCCAGCAATTTGCCGAGATATTTGATGTCCGGATTTTGGCGAACCGTGAGGGATTTTGTCATGCAGTCATGCTGCACTGCAACAGTGAACGGGTCAAGCCAAACTAGAGGCGAGATCCGTTAATTTTGACATCAGCCTTGGACCATATGATATCGAAGTGGGTTCTTGCATTTACAGCCTCATCCATTTTTCCCTGCCGCTCAAGCGCGGTGGCCAGCCCCGACATGGACCAGCCGTTGTGCGGATAGTCTTCGAGATCTTTTCGGTACACGGATTCCGCTTCTGCAAACCGGCCCGCTTCCAGCAGCGCCTGTCCCAGCGACTGCCGCGTCGGATAGTACCAAAAAGGCGGTTCCATATAGGGAAGGGTATCCTGCTTTGCGACAGCTCGTTCAAAATGGCTGGCTGCCGCATCGGGATCGCCGGACTTGAGCGCCAATTCTCCCTGCAGCAGATCATCGGCAATATTGAGCAATACGCTGGCGGGGTAATCGGCGCTGTCGAGAAAACGTATCTGCACCGAGTCTTTCACCGCCGCGAGTTTTGCTCGCTCGGCCTGCGCACCTTCAATGTCGCCGGTATTTGCCATCGCGATTCCCCGGGTATAGCGCCAGATCGCATTGGAGTAATCGAGATTTTCGGGCGGAGCAGGCTCGGCCATAATGTCCGCCCACATGCCAAACTGGGTGAGCGTCAGCAACGGAATGGTCTTGAAGAACTCGACTGTCGGGAACTGTTCAATCTGCTCCAACCTGACATTGGCTGCGACCTTGCGCGCCGATTCAATCGCCATCCGGCTTTGGCCCGCCATGCTGGTTGCGGCCCAGAGGAAATGGATGTTGTGCGGATAATACATCGCCGGATAAAATCCCTGCGCGTTGCAGGCGGCGATATATTCTTCGTCGACCGCTGCGGCGCGGACATTTGCCTTGGCGGCATCGTCATAGCGCCCCACCCGCCAGAAAATATGCGCAGGCATGTGAACAAGATGACCAGATCCGGGCACCAGATTGGCGAGCATGTCCGCTTCATCTTCCGCCCTGCCTGGGTTTTTGGATGCCTCGACGGCGTGTAAATACAGGTGGAGCGCGAGCGGGTGCTGCGGACTGCGGGCAATGATCCTCTCCAATGTGGTAATAACTTTCTCCGTTTCCGGCTTGGGCGTGCCGTCAGCGGACCAGTAATCCCAAGGCATCGTGTTCATCCACGCTTCGGAATAGATGGCCGCGGCATCATCATCCTCCGGATATGCGGCGACGACATTGCCCATCGCTTCGGCATAGGCCTGATCCAGTGGTGCGCGATCGCTCGCCGGATCGCCATTGTAGCGCTTGGCCTGCGCTTCGATCAGTGCCCGTTCCACAGGCGTGGCGCCCTCTTTTAGCGCCAATGCACGATTGATGGCAGCAAACGCAGACTGCCGATCGGGCTCGCTCATCACCGCCTTGCCCTTGCTCGTCACATTGATGTTGGGACCGGTTGCCAGAGCCTCTCCCCAAAAGCACATCGCGCAGGTTGGATCGAGCCGCTGCGCTGCTTTGAATGATCGGATACTTTCGGCATGGTTAAAGCCGAATGCCAGCACCATCCCTTGGTTAAAATAGCGATTGGCGCCTTCCGAGCTGGTCGAAATTTTGCGATTATAGGCGCCCATGCCTTCGAAGAGCGGCGCGCCAGCCAATTTGACCAGATCCGCATCCGCCATGCCTGCAGGTACGACAGAACTGGGCTGCACCTCTGCAGCTGCGCTACCATAACCGCTCAATGCAAAAAGTGCGGCACCTAATGTAAGATATGACTTCCTCATATACGCCTCCGGTAAGTTGAATTGTCGGACTCATGGGATACGCAACGTTACCTGGAGGATTATAGCGCAAAATTACGATTTTATCGAATCGGACGCGCAGGGCAGTATCGACAAGCCGGAACCGATCAGGAGAGTCCGCGGCATCGCCGACACCGGACAGCCATTTGCCTCAACTCTCCAGCTCGATATCCCAGTACAGCCAGTCATGCCACGTATCGTGGAGGAAATTGGGTGGGAATGCCCGACCGTGTTCCTGGAGATGCCAGCTGGTCGGTTTGATCGGCCGGTTGGAGAGTTGCATATGCGCCTGCTGCGGCGTCCGGCCGCCTTTCTTGAGATTGCACGGAAGGCACGCCGTGGCGACATTTTCCCAGGTCGTCCGACCTTTCTGGCGGCGCGGGATGACATGGTCGAAGGTCAGGTTGTTGGGTGATCCGCAATATTGGCATTCAAACTTGTCGCGCAGGAACAGGTTAAATCGGGTGAACGCCGGATATTCGGACGGCTTGATATATTTCTTGAGCGCAATCACCGACGGGATTTTCATGTCCAGATTGGGGCTGTGCACTTCGCGCTCATAGCTGGAGACAATATTGACGCGGTCGAGAAACACCGCCTTGATCGCGGTTTGCCAGGGCCACAGGCTGAGCGGATAATAGGAAAGCGGCGTATAGTCTGCGTTGAGGACGAGCGACGGGCAGCTTTCCGGATGCCTTTGCAGGTCGGGGTGATACATACGCACGGTCTCCCTTGTCCTTTACTGTCCGCTCTTTATCCCTAAGAACATGACATGACTATCGCACAAAGAACAATATCCTTCTCATGACGTCAAGTGTGCAAATGAATCGAGATATTGTGGTGCGTTTCGCCCCTAGCCCCAACGGATTGTTGCATTTGGGCCACGCCTATGCCGCGATGGTCGCGCATGACTTCGCCCGCGAGCGCGGTGGCCGGTTCCTGCTCCGAATCGAGGATATCGACAGCGCGCGCAGCCGCCCCGAATTTGTCGAGGCGATACTGGCGGATCTGCACTGGCTCGGACTGACATGGGACGGGGACGTCATTTTCCAGTCCGACCGGTGGGACAGCTATGCCGATGCGGTGGGCCGGCTGAAGGCGATGGATTTGCTGTACCGCTGTTTTTGTACCCGGGCGAGCATGCGGCAGGTGCAGGAGGCCGGTACGCAGTCAGAAGGCCCGGATGGCCCGATCTATGCCGGCACGTGCCGTCATCTCGATCCGGCTTTCGCCACAGAACGGGCGCAAACAGAGCCGTATAGCTGGCGTCTCGATGTCGCCAGGGCGATTTCCATGACCGGGGCACTCGAGTGGTTGGACGAACGGCATGGCGAGCAGGTAATCCATCCGGAAAAGCTTGGCGACGTCGTCATCGTCCCGAAGGACACGCCGATCGCCTATCATCTGGCGGTGACGCTGGACGATGCTCGCGACGGGATCACCCACGTGGTGCGCGGCGACGATCTGTTCGCGTCCACCGATATTCACCGCCTGCTACAGGCGCTTCTGGACTTGCCGACGCCGGTTTACTTTCATCACCCGCTGTTGCGCGATGAAAGCGGTGCGAAGCTGGCGAAAAGTCGGGATTCTGCCTCTTTGTCCGTATTGCGGACAGCGGGCCGCAGCGGCTATGAACTGGTGCAGCAACTTCGCCGGGATATCTTCCCGGTTGGAATTTCGCTTTCTTAGGTTTAAGGTGAAAACATGAGCTATATATTGATATTGATGATCATCGCAGCGGCAGGGGCCGTCGTATACGCACTCGTTCGCGGGCTGATCGCCTTCGCCAATATGAAACCGGATGATGTCGATGCAGACGGCATCACCGCGTCGCATAAAAAACAGAATGAAATGATGTTTGCCCGCGTCAAATATCAGGCGATTGCCATTGTACTGGTGGTTATCCTGCTGGCTGTGGCAGGCGGTCAGAGCTAGTCCGCTCTCCCGATGGTAAAACTCAACAAGATTTACACAAAGACTGGCGATGACGGCACGACCGGACTTGTTGACGGGTCCCGTCTTGCCAAGAACGAGCCGCGCATGGCCGCGATCGGCGACGTCGATGAACTGAACAGCGCCCTTGGATTGGCGATCTGCGAAATCACCGATAGCGCGCTGGTCCAGACTTTGCGGATCGTCCAGAATGACCTGTTCGATCTCGGTGCAGATCTGGCGACACCGGCAGCGGATGGGGAGGATTTTGCCCCGTCACAAATGGTGCTTCGCGTCGTTCCATCCCAAGTGGAACGGCTTGAAACGGAAATCGATGCGGTGAACGCCGGTCTGGATCCGCTGACCAGTTTCATTCTTCCCGGCGGCTCGAAAGCGGCCGCGGCCGTCCATTGCGCGCGCGCTATTGCCCGGCGGGCGGAACGGACATGTGTTGCCGCAGGACGGGAAATGGCCATCAACCCGCAGGCACTGGCCTATATCAATCGCCTGTCAGACTATTTATTCGTGCTCGGACGCGCGCTCAACAATGGCGGGAAAGATGATATATTATGGGTGCCCGGGGCATCGCGCTAGACCGCATTCACGCAACGCTTCGGGAATTTTTGCAACCATCTGGCGCAAATATGCGTTGTTGACCTAATCATCGTTCGCTCTATGTTCTGAAGAGAGACCGAGCATCCACCGGAGTAGGACCGATCGCCAGTCAACCGCAATGCCCCTATCCCCCTTCGCCCGATGCAGAAAATCCTTCGCGCCCGAGCGACCTGCTGGATCGTTACAATCATGTGAGATGTCATTCGCTTAGTCTCGCCGAGGGCCTGAGCGACGCCGATGCAACCGCGCAATCGATGGACGATGCTTCGCCGACGAAATGGCATCTCGCCCACACCTCCTGGTTTTTTGAAACCTTCCTGCTGCGCGATCATGTCGCCGGCTATCGCCTCTTCGATGAGGCCTATCCCTATTTGTTCAACAGCTATTATGAGGCCGAAGGAGCAAGGCACGCCCGACCGGAGCGAGGTCTGCTGACCCGTCCGTCGCTAGCGGACATGATAGCCTATCGCTGCCATGTTGACGAGGCGATGGCGGATGCAATGGGCGGTTTTTCACCAGAAATGCGCGGTCTGGTCGAACTTGGCCTCCATCACGAACAGCAGCATCAGGAATTGCTGCTCACCGACATATTGCACCTCTTCTCCCGCAATCCGCTGAAGCCGGCTTATTCCAGCAACGCACCCGATCGCGCTCCGGAACCCGGGCCAGTGCGATGGGTCGAGGGCAAGACCGGCATATATCAGATCGGGCACGATGGTCCCGATTTTGCCTTCGATTGCGAAGGCCCTTGTCATGACGTTTTGCTGCACCCGCATGCAATCGCCAATCGTCCGGTGACCAATGGCGAATGGCTGGCCTTCATCGAAGACGGTGGCTACCGCGACGCCCGCCACTGGCTGTCCGATGGCTGGGCCTGGGTACAGTCAGAAGCCATTGAAACGCCCTTATACTGGAGCGCAACTGATCGAGAATGGGCCGAGTTTGGCCTCGCCGGCAGTCAGGCGCTTGATGCGTCGGCACCGGTCAAACATGTCAGTCACTATGAAGCAGACGCCTATGCCACATGGGCCGGCGCGCGATTGCCGACCGAAGCGGAATGGGAAGTCGCCGCCAATGATGGTCTTCCTGACACCGGCACGGTGTGGGAATGGACCAGCAGTGCCTATCTACCCTATCCCGGTTTCAAGCCCGCCGGTGGCGCAGTCGGTGAATATAATGGCAAGTTCATGTCGGGGCAGTCGGTGCTCAAGGGCGGCAGCATGGCCACGCCGACAGGTCATATCCGGCCCAGTTACCGGAATTTCTTTTACCCTCACCAGCGCTGGCAGTTCTGCGGACTGCGGCTTGCAAAAGACCTTTGACGTAAAGGACCACCCCCATGGACATGACCACTTCGCTTGTTGATCATACCTTTCGCAAGGACGTGAGGCGCTGTTTTGACAAACAGACCTATGCGATTCCGGCTCGCTGGCTCTATGATCGGCGCGGGTCCGAGCTGTTCGAGGATATTACCGAGCTCCCCGAATATTATCCGACCCGCACCGAGACAAAACTGCTTCGGGAGAACGGACCCGCGTTTGCCTCGTTTACCGGCCCCAAACGCGCAGTGATCGAATTTGGTTCGGGCAGTTCGGCCAAGACTCCCCATTTGCTCAAGGCAATCGATCCCGCCACCTATGTGCCGATTGATATCAGCGGCGAGTTTCTGGAACATAGCGCATCGTTGCTGCAGGAGGAATTTCCGGACCTGCCGATCCATCCCGTGGAGGCCGACTTCATGAAGCGGGTGGAATTGCCGAAAGCGGTTGCGGATATGCCGAAACTGGGCTTTTTCCCTGGCTCGACAATTGGCAATATGATCGCTCGGACCTCGGTTGATCTGCTCCGCTTCATGCGGGAAACTCTGGGCGAAGGCGCGCAGCTTCTGATCGGCTTTGACCGGATCAAGGATGAGCAGATTCTGGTCGATGCCTATGACGATAGCGCCGGCGTGACGGCGGAATTCTCGTTAAACCTGCTCCACCGGATCAATCGCGAACTGGACGGCGACATGCCAGTTGAAAAATTCCGCCATATCGCTGTCTGGAACGATCTTTATGCCCGGATTGAAATCTATCTCGAAGCGCAGGCTGATTTGGAATTTTCGATCGACGGGACGGCCCATATATTGGTCAAGGGCCAGAGGCTCCATATAGAGAACAGCCATAAATACGGCTTGCGCGATGCCCGCCTGATGTTGCGGGCCGGCGGCTGGACACCGTTGCACGAATGGAGCGACGAACGGGACTATTTCACGCTTATGCTGGTAGAGGCGCACCCTTACAAGCACGCGCCCTGAAGCTTATTTGGTTGCTGCTGCGGCCTTATCCAGCTTGCGATATATTGCACGCCAGATGGTAATCCATTCATGGGCACCGCGGCATTCATGCATCGCGCTGGCATCGATCAGGCGAAATGCCTCACCATCCCAGACGTAATTTTCTGCGCTGCCACAATCGCCAAGCCCGCGTCCCTTGCCGTAACTGCTGAGGGTTTGCTCCTGTTCATCCCAGCTGGCGTTGACCAGCAGCGGCTGGCTGCCCTCTCCACCCCATGACGGTTGACGGTCAAATTTGGCGGGTGTGAACGTCCAGCCCGCGGGGCTGTCTTTGCGATATTCACCGATATAAGGCGCGCTTGAAAAATTATACGCGCCGGAGCCACAGGATATCAGTACAAGCGCGCGATATATGTCGGCGCGCTTGCCGATTGGATAGGCCTGATCCTCGACTACCCCATAGCGGTCTTCCTTGCATTTCGAATCCTCGGCTAGCGCGACCAGGGCACCTGCTTCGGGAACCAGCTTTGCAGCTTCCCACTGGTCGACGATGATCGTTGGCACCTCGGTTTTGTGGGGCTGAAATGCTTGCTTGCCCCGGGCGACCAAAGCGGTTTCGGTACCGGAACGGTTCTGCTTCTGGTCTATGTAACGCAATGCCGCAGACGAGCCCGCCAGAGAAATCCGGGTGATAATCTCATCTCCGGGCCCCTGTACGACCAGCCGTTTCCCCTTGATGACAGCGGCTGCAACTTTTTTGGCATCCTCGCCAACGATTTCGATCGGATAGTCGCCATCCACGATCGGACCGGTATCGACCAGCTGGCCATCGACGATCATCTGGTAGCGGTCATATCCCTTGCCGTCGAACAGGACGCGAATCTTGAATATATCATCACTGCCGGCGGTGCGGATGATCGAAATCGGGCCGCCCCAGTCATCAAAGCGGGCTCCGTTTTCATCCGGTATAAGCGATACCGCCTCGCAATTGCCAATATTGTCGCAGCCAGCGGCCCAATCCCTGAACGTCGGGATTTCTCCCGGCTGTGGAACCGGCATGGCGGCGGTGGTGGCGATTGTGGCAAATAGGCCAGCGATGAATATGATTGGGGGCATAATTGCAATCTAGCCAGTTTGACAGACAATCGCTAGTGGCTTGTCATAACAGGACGAACAGCGCGAAAGGCATGGAATGAAAGCAATCGGTATTATCGGATCGGGGCAAATGGGCGCCGGTATTGCACAGGTTTCGGCTCAGGCGGGCTATCATGTCTATCTGTCGGATGTCAGCCTCGAGATGGCCGAACGCGGCAAGGCCGGAATCGCCAAGCAACTGGCGCGACTGGTGGAAAAGGAAAAAATCGCACAGCAGGAAGCCGAAACCGCCTTGGGGCGCATCGAACCTATCGTTCAGCTTGATCCGATGGCCGATGCCGATCTCATCATCGAGGCCGCCACCGAGCGCGAAGAAATCAAACGCCAGATTTTTGCGGCTGCTTCGGAAATTCTGGGACATCAGGCGATTCTCGCGAGCAATACCTCCTCGATTTCGATCACCAGACTTGCGCAGTCGGTGAAGGATCCCTCACGTTTTGTCGGCGTACATTTTTTCAACCCTGTGCCGCTGATGGGCCTGGTCGAGGTTATTCGCGGTCTCGCAACCAGCGATCAGACCGCAGTGATCGCGAGCGATTTTGCCAAGGCAGTCGGCAAGTCGCCGGTGATGGCAAAAGACTCTCCCTGTTTTGTCGTCAATCGCATCCTGCTGCCGATGCTCAACGAGGCCTTTTTCGCGCTCGGCGAAGGCACGGCGTCGATGGAGGATATCGACCGGGGTATTCAACTGGGTCTCGGTCATCCGATGGGTCCGATTACATTGGCCGATCTGATCGGTCTCGACACATTGCTGGAAATTCTGCGCGTACTGCAAAATGATTTCGGCGACCCGAAATATCGCCCTGCTCCGCTCTTGATGAAATATGTTGAGGCCGGCTGGCTCGGCCGCAAGACGGGTAAGGGATTTTACGATTATTCGGGGGAAGTGCCGGTTCCCACAATGTAGGCACCAACTCGATCATCCTGAATATTCAGGGCGACGAAGACGCGAATGAATCAATCGTCCTGCCACCGGCAGAGGGCGAACGGATATAGGATGACATGTTGTGAGCGACGAAATCAGAGACTTTACTATCGATATCCCGAAGACCGCGCTGGACGATCTGGATATCCGGTTGCGGCATGTGCGCTGGCCTGATCCGGAGCCGGTTGATGACTGGTCTCAGGGCATCACGCTCGAATATGTTAAAACCGTCGTCGATCATTGGCGGACCACCTACGACTGGCGGCGTTGTCAGGATGAACTCAACCGATATGATCATCATCTGACCGAGATTGACGGTGTCGATATCCACTTCATGCATATCCGCTCGACGGAAGCGAACGCAAGGCCACTGATCATGACCCATGGCTGGCCCGGTTCGATTGTCGAATTTCTGGATGTAATCGGCCCGCTGACCGATCCGGTGGCTTATGGCGGCGAGGCGAAGGATGCCTATCATCTGGTGGTCCCGTCCTTGCCGGGATTTGGCTTTTCCGGAAAGCCGACCACGACCGGTTGGGGAATGGAAAAAATCGCAAAGGCTTGGGACACGTTGATGACGCGGCTCGGCTATGACCGATATTTTGCTCAGGGCGGTGACTGGGGAGGGATGGTGACATCCGTTATCGGCTCGCAAAATCTTGGCCGTTGTGGAGGCGTGCATGTCAATTTCGTGGTGGTTGGGCCGCCATCCGAAGAGATTATGATCAATCCGACGCCGGAAGAGCAAGCGTCGCTGGCTCATTATTTGGACTACCAGTCGCAAGGCTCGGGCTATGCCGAAATCCAGCGAACCCGGCCACAAACACTCGGCTATGGTCTCGCCGACTCCCCTGTCGGCCAGATGGCATGGATCATGGAGAAATTCCAGGGCTGGGCAGACGGCGCCAAAGCCCCGGATGACAATTTCGACTGTGACCGGTTGCTCGACAATGTGATGATTTACTGGCTCAACAATGCCGGAGCATCCTCGGCGCGACTGTACCGTGAAAGCTTTGGCGCAATCAACATCGACCCCGTTAACATCCCTTCAGGATGCAGCATTTTCCCCAACGAAATCGTCACCCCCTCGCGACGCTGGGCAGAACAAAGGTTCAAGGATTTGCGCCACTGGGCTGAACCGGAACGCGGTGGTCATTTTGCAGCAATGGAAGTGCCTGAATTGTTCGTACAAGAAGTGCGCACCTGTTTCGCTGCTATGGAGCTCTAGCGGCGCGTGCTTGCCCTGATCACCCGGCGGCTGATGACAGCCATCCCGACGCTGCTGGTGATCATATTGGCTTCCTTTTTCCTGATGCGGCTGGCACCGGGCGGGCCTTTTGATGGTGAGCGTCCGCTGGATCCGGAAACACAGGCCGCACTGCAACAGGCTTACGGACTGGACAAGCCACTGTGGGAGCAGGCGTGGCTTTATGTTTCGCGGTTGATCCAGGGCGATTTCGGACCGTCTCTGGTCTATCGCGATTTCACCGTATCGGAACTGATTGCGCAGGGGCTGCCGATTTCCCTGATGCTCGGGGGGCTGGCGATATTGCTGGCCTTGGCCATCGGTGTGACGGCGGGCCTGTTTGCCGCTGTGCAAGCCGGAAGGGCAACTGACAAGACGATCATGATGCTGGCGACCGTCGCCACCGCGCTGCCGACCTTTGTCACCGGACCCGCGCTGGCGCTATTATTCGGATTGTGGCTCGGTCTGCTACCGGTATCGGGAACCGGTGATGGTGGTGCCTGGTTGATCATGCCGGTGCTGGCGCTGGCGCTACCGGTGTCCGGAGCCATCGCCAAACTGACCCGCGCCGGACTGGCGAGCGTGCTCAAGCAGGATCATATCCGGACCGCTCGGGCGCGGGGCCTGTCGGAAACCAGGATCTTGTTCAAACATGGCCTGCGGCCCGCGCTGGTACCAGTGGCCAGCTATCTGGGTCCTGCAGCGGCGGGTCTTTTGACCGGGGCTGTGGTTGTCGAGACGGTATTCGGATTGCCGGGCCTCGGACGCTATTTCGTTCAGGGTGCGCTCAATCGCGACTATCCACTCGTGCTCGGCGTGGTCACCCTCTACGCGGCGCTGATCATATTGTTCAACCTGTTCGCCGACCTGATCTATGGCTGGCTCGATCCCAGAATGCGGGACGGGTGACGCGGTGTTGAAACGCCATTTCCCACTTTTGATCCTATTGGTGTTGGTAGTGCTTGCACTGTCGCTGCCGTTGGTTCTGCCGTGGACCTATGACCAGATCGACTGGGATGCAGTGCGCGCTCCCGTGTTCAGCGGATCGCATATATTCGGCACCGATGAAATTGGCCGGGACCGCCTGGCGCGGCTGGCCGCCGGAACCCGGATCACGTTGATGGTCGCGATCGCTGCGGCGCTGGTTTCGCTGTTTGTCGGCATTGCCTGGGGCGCGACCGCCGGCTGGATCGGCGGACGGGTCGACGAAGCGATGATGCGGATCGTCGATGGTCTGTATGCGCTGCCGTTCATGTTCATCGTCATCCTGCTGATGGTGGTGTTCGGGCGGTCGATCCTGCTAGTTTTCGTCGGTATCGGGCTGGTCGAATGGCTGACTATGGCGCGTGTCGTCCGGGGGCAGGTGATGGCGCTGAAACAGCGACCCTTCATATTGGCCGCCGAAGCCGCCGGAACGCCTTCGATTGCAATCATATTGCGCCACATCTTACCCAATATCGCAGGTGTCGCGCTTGCCTATCTGATGCTGACGGTGCCGCAGGTGGTGATGGTCGAGAGCTTTCTCTCCTTTCTCGGTCTGGGTGTGCAGGAGCCGCTGACCTCGCTCGGCATATTGGTGAAAGAGGGGGCCGATGACATGGATATGACGCCGCTCGGGCTGCTACTGCCGGGCGGGGTGCTGGTCGTAATATTGGTCTGCCTCACGATCGAAGGCGAACGATTGCGGGATCGCTTCTCATGAGCCTTTATGAAATCCGCAATCTGGCTGTGCGTATCGAGGGCAATCGGCTGGTCGAAGACGTCAGCCTGATCGTCGAGGCGGGGCAATGCACGGCGATCATCGGTGCGTCCGGTTCCGGAAAAAGCCTGACCTGCCTGACGCCCTTCGGACTTACGCCGGGCGTGGCCAGCGGGTCGATTCGGTTGGGTGATATTGATCTCTCCAGCGCCGATGCCGGTGACTTGAGAGATGCGCGTCGCAGGCTCGCCGGTTTTGTGTTCCAGCAACCACTGACGGCGCTGACCCCGCATCTGACTGTCGGCGCGCAATTGCAGGAAGCAACGATGCAGGCGGGGTCAGCGCGGCCATCGCGGTCTGAGCTGGTCCGACAGCTCGAACGGGTTGGTCTTTCCCGGCCCGACGAGCGGCTCGATCAGTTCCCGCACCGCTTATCCGGCGGGGAGCGTCAGCGGGTGATGATCGCCGCCGCCATTGCCCATGGTCCCAAATTGCTGATTGCCGACGAACCGACCAGCGCTCTTGATGCTTCCTTGCGGGCCGAGATCATGGACTTGCTCGACCAATTGCGCGGCGAGCAGGGATTGGGGATGCTGCTGGTGAGCCACGATCTTGCTACGGTCCAAGGCCATGCCGATCAACTGGTGGTGATGGAGAAAGGCCGGGTTGTGGAAACTGGCCGGGTGGGCGATCTGATCGCGAATCCCGCAGAAGATTATACGAGGCGCCTGATCGCTGCCACTCCCCGTCTTGACGAGCCAGCGCCGAAACTAACCCAACCCGGCGATATTCTGCTTGAGACCAACGACGTCGCGGTCGAATTTCAACGGCCTGGCTGGCGGCGCGGTAAAATCTCTGCCGTGGTCGATGCCAGCATCATGGTTCGGCAGGGCGAATCTCTTGCACTGGTCGGTGGCTCCGGTTCGGGCAAGTCGACGCTCGGGCGTGCTATTGCCGGTATCGGTCCGGTGACCAGAGGTGAAACCTTTTGGCAGGGGACCGTGCTTCCCGAGCGCCGTAAACGCAGTCTGGAAATGCGCCGATTGATCCAGCCGGTTTTTCAGGATCCGGTCGCCAGTCTCGATCCGCAATGGCAGGTCATCGACATCGTCGCCGAACCGCTGCGCAATCTGCAACCCGAAATGACCAAGGCCGAGCGCAATGATATGGCGCGGCAGGCATTGTCCGACGTTGATCTGTCTGATGAGTTTCTGAACCGTGCGCCGGCCAGCTTGTCGGGTGGTCAGGCGCAGAGAGTTGCGATTGCGCGTGCGATCATTGCCGCGCCACAATTGCTGGTGCTGGATGAGGCGACATCCGCGCTCGATCCGTTGGTCGGTGCGGAAATACTGAAACTTCTTGCCCGGCTGCAGGCGGATAACGGATTGAGCCTGCTGTTCATCACCCACGACATTGCCGCTGCCCGCCGCCTGTGCCACAGGATTGCGGTGATGGACGATGGGCGGATCGTCGAATCCGGTGACATGCAGGCGGTCATTGACGATCCCCGGCATCCGGCGACGCAAAGGCTGGTTGCCGCCAGTTAAAAAAAAAGGGGGCCGTCCGGTTCTCCGAACAGCCCCTTCTCCAGCGTATTTTTTGTGAATTTAGAAGGCTACGCCGAGGGTGAATACGACCGTGTCATCGGTAAAATCATCCACTTTGACCCCGCCGACGCCTACATATTTGAGGCCGGCAGTCAGATTTCCGGTGACGGCCCAGTCAGCGCCAACCGACCAGTCGAAATTGTCGCCATCAACTGCGGTCGACAAAGTACCATCTGTATAGCCGAGATGGGCGTTTAATGAAATTGGCGTACTCGGAATGCCGGTCGAGAAATCCGTATAGACATAGATATTATCGTCATTGCCGATCGCTGCCTGGTCGAACGCGTAAGCAGCGCCAAGCGTCGCTTCAACCGGGCCCAAAGTGCCGGAGATCGATGCATATGGTTCGAAATAGTCGCTCGGGCCGGCCAGTCCGCCTTCGCCATTGGGATAGATATAATAAAGCAGGCCAACATCTACTGTGACACCCGATGATACTTCACCGGACCAACCGCCATAAATGTCCAGTTCGGTATGTCCGAATGTTGCCGAGTCTTCGATCGATGATGCCCAGGTTCCGACATAGAAGCCGCTTTCATGGGCGACATCGATGCCCCCTTGTACGGCAATATCGCCGTCGGAGAACGAAACACCGCGAAAACGATAGTCGGATGTGATCGCAGCGTTACCGGAAACCGTGATGCTGCTCGGAGCTTCGGCGTCCTGAGCGAAAGCTGGTGCCGCCGTGGTGGCCAGCAATATGGCCGAGAGGCCGACGAGTTGTGATTTGGCTTTCTTGCCAAGATTATTCAAATTGGACGTGCGCATGGAAATCCCTTTCTCATTGATGCGAATCGCCCCTCCTGCAGTTGTTTTGGCTGTCTTTTTATGGCGCTAGATACCCCGAACGCGAACAGTCTCTAAACATGTAAGGGAAAGCTGGTCTAAATCGTTGCGCTGCACAAGGAATAAAACGACAGAAAATGTGACATAACTAGCAAATGTTGCGCTTGCGCAACAAACCGATTTTTAGTCGCCTAAAATTTAGGCGGATATGATTTCAAGTGACCAATAAAGCGTCACCCCATGCCCGGCACTGTCGGAGCCGGTGTTCGAAGCCTCGACATCGTCTTACCCGGTTTTGGTCGAATGCGATCCGCTTGTCGTCGATTCCGAACTGGCTTCGAGCGTGATGGTTCCGCCTTTCGGCAAGGATCTGATATGAACGTCGCGCTGCGGGAAGGGGATCTCTATCCCATGTTCCTTGAACAAGTCCCAGACCCGCTTCAGGATCGCGGCCTTGAAATTACCGACGCCTGATTGCGGATCCTTGATCCAGCAGCGGATTTCGAAATTGACACTATTGTCGCCGAATTCCAGCATCCAGACAACCGGCTTGGGATGGTTGAGCACACGCGGCACATCGACGCAGGCCTGTTTCATCAGGTCAATCGCCTGATCCATGTCGGTATTGTACGAAACCCCGACCGGTATGCTGATTCGGACATTGGGGCTGGAATAGGACCAGTTTTCGACTTCGCGGGTCATCAGATCCTCGTTCGGGATCAGATGTTCCTTGCCTTCGCGGGTGAGGACCGAGACCGCGCGCACGCCGATCTTGTTGACCCAGCCGTAAGTATCACCGACCGCGATCACGTCACCCGGCTTGATCGAACGGTCCATTAGCAAAATGATTCCGGCAATCAGGTTACCGATTGTTTTCTGCATGCCGAAACCGATGGCCAGGCCAAAGGCACCCGAGAAGACCGCCAGTGCGGTCAGGTCGATACCGACAACATCAAGGCCAAGGACAAAGGCGCCGGCAAGAATGGCGACGGTGGCGAGCTTCTGGCCGAGCAGTTTCTGCGCGCCGTCCAGCTCGCTGTTTCCGATAATATAGGTGACCAGCTTCATGAGCACGCGGGCAACCGCGAGCATCATAACCGCTGTCATCGCCAGGGTAACAATCCAGAGCAGCGAGATTCTTCTCGTACCAAGGCTGAAACCTACCTTGTCCATCGCTTCGGTGATTGGTCCGATTCCGCCGACCAATCCCGAACCGATGCTCACGAACAGGGCAAGCCCGATGAAAGTACCCAGCCAGTCCGGCATACGCACGCCACGAATCAGATCATTGGCAAACAGACCCACAGTTATCGCAATCGTGAGCGAAAAGACGACCTGTGCGATCAGGTGCCAGGGATAGAATGACAGGAAAATGCCGCACAGTATGAATGTGGTGGCCCTTCGGGTCATGTCGCGAATGCGGCGCCCTGCCAGTTCGCTCTCGTAGCCTGCGCGCGCTTCCCAGAGGTGGCGCAGCTTGGGTCCGAGATATTTGCTGAGATACCAGCCGGCAGTCAGGGCCAGCATGACCAGTCCGGCGGCTACTACACCTTCGGTATATTGGACATTGCGAGGCGTTTCTGGCGCCAGTGTTTCCAGATATTTGAAGGCTTTATCCATCATGATCGCGCACTGTGGTAATGTTCAAAGCCTTTGGCAAGGTCCGCCATCAAATCGTCCGGGTCTTCCAGTCCGATATTTAGCCGGACAAGCGGTCCTTTCGCAGTCCATTTGGTTGCCGTGCGATGCTTGGCCGGATCGACCGGCAGCGCGAGACTTTCAAAACCACCCCAGCTGTAGCCGATACCGAATAGCGACAATGCATCGATGAAAGCGGCGCGGGATGGGTCGTCACCGTCCGATAGCTCGAAGGAAAACAGACCCGATGCGCCGTTGAAATCACGTTTCCAGATTTCATGTCCCGGGCAATCTGGCAGGGCGGGGTGGAGGACCAGACCCACTTCGGGCCGATCCTTCAGCCAGCGGGCAATTTTCAGTCCACCGGCTTGATGCTGCCGCATTCGGACGTCCAGTGTCCTGAGTCCGCGCGCGGCAAGATAGGCATCATCGGGGGAGACCACCTGGCCCAGTTGCTGAGCCGTGCGGCGGAGACGGGTCCAGTATTTGTCATGCGTGGTAACCGCGCCCATCATTACGTCGCTATGACCCACGATATATTTTGTTGCTGCGGTGATCGCGATATCGACACCATGTTCCAGCGCCGGGAAAAATCGCGAAGTCGCCCAGGTGTTGTCGAGCAGGGTAACTATGTCTGCTGCATGCGCGGCCGTGCAGATCGCCGGCACATCCTGAACCTCGAACGTCAGGCTACCCGGACTTTCCATCAAAACGGCTTTTGTATTGGGGCCGAAGAGGCTGGCAATATCCGCCCCGATCAACGGATCATAATAGCGTGCGGTGATGCCCATGCGCTTGAGGAAGGCATCGGCGAAGCTGCGGCTGGGGTCATAGCTGCTGTCGGTGATCAAGACTTCGTCACCGGGTTGCAATATGGCGAGCAGCGAACAGGAAATGGCCGCTACACCAGAGGGATAAAGCATCGTTCCGGCCGCGCCGGGTTCCATTTCGGTCAGCGCTTCGGCAAGCGACCATTGGGTCGGGGACCCGCGGCGGCCGTAGAAAAAACGACCGTCATCGTTGGATTTCAGGCCTTCTCTGAGATGCGCGACATCGTCGTAAAGATGCGTACTCCCGCGCCAGACGGGCGGATTGACCACCGCTCCGGTCCATTCTTTCCTTCGACCACCGGTGATGACCTGTGTCGCGGGCTTTTCTGAACCAGAGTCGTTACCAGCCAACTATCGTTCCAGCGGGGCCGGCATTTTCAAGCCGTTTCTTTCGGCGTATCCGCGTCTGCACCCCATTCTGCCCAGCTGCCATCATATAGCGCGGCTCTCTCGGCGCCGGCGACAGCCGCTGCGAAAGACACAACCGCTGCGGTCATTCCCGAACCGCAGGTGGTGACGAGCGGTTTTGAGAGATCGACGCCTGCGTCAGTGAAGATCGCCTTGATTTCGTCAGCGCTTTTCCATGTTCCGTCAGCGTTGAAGAAGCT
>NZ_JBATHY010000202.1:0-21172 GCF_049667325.1 Parasphingorhabdus sp.
CGCCGGGACTGTGCCCCTATTGCTATCCCCGCCATTATGGTTGCGACCCGGAAGGCAACAGGCTGCAAGCGTTTGCCACGGCGCCGGTAAATAGGCCCGAAAATCCGGCGAAAAGAGGGTTGACCAAAGTCCGGCGCACCCCTAATGGCCGTGGCTCGCTGACCAGCAATTGGTATGGCCCCTTCGTCTAAGGGTTAGGACGCGGCCCTTTCACGGCTGAAATACGGGTTCGAATCCCGTAGGGGTCACCACTTTTATTATTCATTGCTATCAAGTCTCAAATTCGCTCGGAAGACAACGTTGTCGCGTTTTTCAGCGGACTTATACGGCTGAGAACCAGCGTTTCAAACGCACAGACTGTTAGTCGCCAGATGGGCAGGCTAATTTCCGGCTTCATCAGCACCCAGCGGATTTTGCCGATAAAATTCCACCTGCATTTTCATCGGGCCGACAAGTTTGACGAAATGCTTTGATTGTGGAGGGATCGGCGCGGGATCATCTACTGTGACAAGCCGTTGTGACGGTGGATCGAGGAAAACCAGTCCTACCTCGCCTTCCATCACCCGCAACAAACCCCACGTCCCTGCCTTGGTGCTGTGCTTGTTGCGTAGCGAGTCCGGCAGGCTATGTTCATCGAAGACCGCCGACGAACCGTAAGGAGCGACTGGTGTGAATGCATCCGTCATCAGACCAAAACACGAATGATCGCGAAAGCGCAGGCAAAGACCGCCAGTAGTATCGGCACCGTCAAAATCTGGGCATATGCGGCCCTATTGTCCATCCATCCGGTTTGAGTCTGGATCCCACCGATGGAGACGGCTTTCGGTAGAGCCTTCCGTTCCGCTGCGGTCACGTTGTTCAGAACCGCCGCCGTACCAAAATACATTACGGTATAGGCGATGCTGACCACCAGTGCGAATATGGCAGCCACGCCGTGCCCGGTGGCAACAAATAGCGAAGCGAAAAATACAGCGTAGGCCCCAAACATCGTGATCCAGACCAAAGCTGGCAATTCAAAAGTACGAACTTCATGCGACGTTGGGCTGTATCCTTCAGGCAGATTTTCCATTTCCGCCATGATTTCAGCTGTAATCGCCTGGCCGCCTTCCATTTGAAAATCCATCAACATGATTGCGTCTCCTTTTGGTTGGAAATCGCGTCCAGACCACCACGCTGGACCTTGATACCGGTAAGCAGGCTGTCGGCGATTCGTCCGGCCGCCTCGCGAAAAACCCGCGCCGCGGCATCATTGGGGGCAACATCGTCGAGGGTCTGGTTCCAAAGCACCAGCCAGCGATCGAAATGTACATTGTCGAGCCCGCCAACGGCGATATGCTTGAGCATGGGATTGCCGCGAAAACGGCCTGATTCGAGCGTTACAGAAGCCCAGAAATCTTTCATCCGCGCGAGATGGGGTGTCCAGTCTGCAACATGCGCCAGGAAGATCGGCCCAAGCAGTTCATCACAGCGAATGGCGCTATAAAAAGTCTCGACCAGATTGGATATCAGAGCATCATCGATACCGATCGCATTGGCTTGCGCCATTTTCTTCGCTCTGGCGCGTTCGGCATAGCTGACTTCGGTCATGCTCTCGACTCGGATAAGGTGTATTTCATATACATTGTTTATAGCGCTTGGTGATTAATAGCAATATATGATATACATCTTTTATGAGATTATCCGTTCAAACCGATTATGCGCTGCGCACATTGATGTATCTGGCGGCGAATGACGGTCATCATTCGATCACCGAAATTGCCCGGCAATATGACATCTCGAAAAACCATTTGATGAAAGTTGCCCAGCGATTGGTCGCGGAAGGCTTTGTCGACAGCGTTCGCGGTCGCAGCGGCGGATTGTTGCTGAATCAACCCGCCGACGCGATCAATGTCGGCAAGGTTGTCCGCCGTTTCGAAGATTCCGGAAGCTTTGTCGAATGTTTCGACAAAGCCAGCAATGGCTGCGTCATCACCCCCGTCTGCGGCTTGCGGCACGTTCTGGCCGACGGAGTTGAAGCGTTCATGCGGCATCTCGACGGATTTACCGTGGCCGATCTGATTGGCGGCAAAGTCAGGTTTCAATCTATCTGGGACTAGTTGTTGTTCGTTTCTTCATTCTCCATATGGGTGCCGCGGGTTATTGAAGGGTCCGCGCCGCCGCGATCGCTCCCCAGAAAATCAACTCGCTGCTCGCCATCAACGACCGCCTCGGACCAATGCAACCATTCCGCGCGTCGTCGGCAGTTTCCGGATTTAAGCTTGGTAGACGTGGCCAATCGAACCTCGCCGACCGTTAGGATTTCGGCACGCTATTCTGATATGCAACCATTCTCGTTGTTGGGCGTAGTGTTTTGATGGATGAACAAGTAGACAAGTCGCTGAACACACTCGAGATACTGATCGCGCAACTACAGTCGATGTGGGAGAGCATCGTTAGCCTGTTACCGAGCCTGGTCATTGCAATTGCGTTCCTGATCTTCACCTGGATAGTCGCAAAATTTGCCACCAAAATTTCCGACAAGCTTACCGCAAAAACCTCAATGCGACCGTCACTGCGCGAATTGATCGACACGCTGGTCAAAATAGCGATTTGGACGGTTGGTTTACTGGTATCCCTCACCATCCTGTTGCCGGACCTAACACCGGGTAGTCTGGTTGCAGGCCTTGGCATCGGCACCGTCGCCATCGGTTTCGCCTTTCAGGATATTTTCGAGAATTTTCTCGCCGGTATTCTAATCATGGCACGCGAAAAAATGCGGATCGGAGATTATATCAAATGCGATGACATTGAAGGAAAAGTCGAACAAATATTGCTGCGCGAAACGCATGTTAGGAAACCGTCCAACGAATTGACGATTGTCCCCAATTCAATCCTGTTCAAAAACCCTGTCGAGATTTTGACCGACCAGCAACAGCGACGCCATGAAGTAGTGGTTGGCGTTTCCTATGACACCGACCTTGAACAAGCGCGCACCGTGCTTCGCAACGCTGTGGAATCTTCGGATATCATCGATGACGGAAAGCCGGTTGATATTTTCGCCTGTGAATTTAACTCCAGTTCGGTAGACTTCAGACTTCGCTGGTGGTCGGGCGCGACCCAGCGCGATATGCATGAAAGCCGTGATCATGTTGTCCGGTCTGTAAAACGCGCGCTGGATGAAGCGGGCATTGAGATCCCGTTCCCCTACATGACCCATATTTTCAAGGAACCCTTGCCGATAGCATCTCTTGAAAATTGATGGTATTTCTTGCGGGCCCGCCCCGTCGGGACGCACATTAGCCTCCCGCATCGTGATCGCGGCTAGATGAAGGGAAAATCGATGGCCGAGTCACTGTCGTTTCGGAACCAGGTCCAGTCGGTGGACGTCAATCTCGACAACGGCACGCATATCTGTCTGCGGCGCGTTCGCCACTCCGACCTGGAACGCATCGAGCAGGGTATCAGCCAATTGTCCGATCAGAGCCGCTACTTGCGCTTTTTTTCCGGCTCCAAAACCCTGCCTCCCTCGGTTATCGAGAAGTTGGCGAATGTGGATGGAATCCATCATCTTGCCTGGGGCGTGGTCAATATGGAAGCGAACGGCCCCCCCGCCATTGCCGCTGCGCATGTATTCCGCGAAGCAGAAACCGATGACGCCGGCGAGTTTGCAATCACCGTATTGGACCAATATCACGGTCAGGGCGTCGCCCGAATATTGATGCTGACGATGTTCATCGACTGTTATTGCGAAGGGCTGCGGTATTTGCGGGTCGATATTTTGCGAAGCAACAAGAAAGCTTATGGCCTGGTTCGATCGATCGGCGCTAAGCCCTGCTCGCTGGAAGGTCCCGTCGCCCAATATGATCTCGTCATCGCAGACTCGATTTCGGCGCTGCAGAAAATGGACAGTCCGACCGCTATCCCCGATATTGTAGCTGCTTTTACCGCGGACTGAACATAGTGAATTGGCGTGATTATAGCCGAGCAGAAAATATCGCGAGCGTGGGAACCAATGACTGATTACCGCGTTTGAAACAGTAATCTCTGGGCGATGTCCAATTTCACCTTCGACCCAAAGGTTTGCGCCGGAAAGCGAAGTTCTGATAGATGATGCACTCAATGCATATCAGAATTCACGTTTTCCGGCCCTTCACCAAATTTGGCGGGACGTGGAATGTGGACGATCCGTGCGGGTTGTCTGTTCGTTTCACAAAATCTATTCCGGCGGCGGGCTCTTCCCTTGATTACGCAGTCCAGTCGTGAAAGGCTTGATTATGCAACCCTGTTGATGGATGAGGGTTGGAGCGCCGTCCGAATGCGATGTTAAACGTTCAATTCGGCAGCTATTTTCGATTGGTAACCAAGATATTGATGCCGCGCCCGATTTTAGTCGTTAGGAGAAAATATGGTCAGGATGAAGACAGTTTTTGTTGTAGCCACTATGTCGGTTTTGACCGCTGCCTGTTCGGGCAATGAGACGCCAAAACATGAATCAGAGTCGGTGTCCGCTCCGGACGCAAATGTTGCGCCGGTTGATACCGGACTGCCGGCCGCTGACGATATCAAAACATTGGACGGCGTGGAATATGCCAGCCTGACCGGCGATGCATCATCCGGTAAATCTGCCTTCGCCCAATGTCGTACCTGCCATGTGGTCGATCCAGGAATGAACCGCATCGGCCCATCACTTGCGGATATTGTGGGCCGGCCAGCAGGTTCCGTCGCTGGCTTCAAATATTCAGCGGCCAATGCCGATAGCGGCGTCACCTGGACAGAAGAAAAATTGAACCAGTTCCTGGAAAAGCCGCAGCGGGTGATCCCGAAAACCAAGATGATTTTCGCTGGCATACCGGACGCGCAGAAGCGTGCGGATATGATTGCCTATCTCAAAAACCCGAGCTGATCGAAACACAGTCAGGCGATAATCAGGCTTTCCAGCATCCGGCGAGATGGTCGTCGGTCATTCCGATCGCCTGCATATAGGCATAGATGATTGTGCTACCGACAAAGCTCATACCGCGTTTTTTTAGTGTTTTGGAAATGGTATCGCTGATCGGGGACGTGCTCGCCATATCGGAGAAACGGGCAGGCCGGTTGACCGGCGGGGAGCCTTCGAGATGGGTCCACAGCCAAGAGTCGAAACTGCCAAATTCGCCCTGAATTTCCAGAAAGACCAATGCATTCTTGCGGACCGAAAATATCTTGAGACGGTTGCGAATGATGCCTGGCTCCTGCCGCAGCGCTTCCAGTTCGTCATCGCCCATAGCGGCGCAACGCCCGATCTCGAATCCGTGGAAGGCGTCACGATAGCCGTCGCGTTTGCGCAACACGGTCTCCCAGCTCAGGCCAGCCTGCGCGCCCTCAAGGATCAGGTTTTCGAACAAAAGCCGGTCATCATGGACCGGCACGCCCCATTCCCGGTCGTGATAATCACCGTAAAATTCCTTGCCCGCTTGTCCGCCGAAACAACGGTGTTTCCCATCTGAGCCAACCACAGTCATGGCAACCGGTTAGCCGTTTCGGCTGACCGCGACAATTCTATTCCGCAGGCTGGATTTCGGGTGCACTGCCCTGGTCCGGGGTCCACCAGCCGATCCGTCGCTTGATCCGGTTGAGAAGTCGCGGGATCGGCGCATTGCGGTCCATCCATTCGGCATAGGCCTTGTAGGAAGGATCGCCGAGCAAATGCTTTTCCTCCGTCTTGGCGCGCCAGTAATAGACTGCACTGACCAGCGCCATCAGCACCGTATTGCGAGCTAAATCAGAGACGCTGTCCGAGGTGACCAGAAACGGCATGCTTGCCAGCCACCAATAAGCATTTTTCGCGACATAGGCGGGGTGCTTGGTCCAGCTATAGGGGCCGTGGGTCAATATCCCGCGATGGGTGAGATTGGAAAATCGCAAGCCAAAGGCAACCGTCGCCCAAGCATAGACACCGGTTAGAACGACCAGAATTCCGCCCCAGACCCAGAGAAGGGTTGGCTGGCCTCCCAGCCAATAAGCCCAGTCGGCGGTGTTGACATGATAGTTGAGCGGGCCATCATCGCCCATCAGTATGAACGGCGGATAGCACATCAGTGCCGCGACCCAGCCCGCCAGATAGGGATTTGCCGTGCGGATATGGGCATCAAGCGGTTTCAACGTCAGCAGATAGCCAACCGTCGCGAACTGGACGTCGACCACGAACATCGCGATGATCAGCCAGCGTGCGATCGCCACCGGATTGCCGGAAATTTCATTGATATCAAGCCGGACAAGTTCCCCAAATCCGCCCGGTACGATCGAGATCATGAAGGCGAGAAAAAAGCCCTTCACCGCCCAGGCGCGCAAATGATGAAATATCTGCTCGCGGTCAAATTCGCTCTTCCGGCCGGTAAGCAGCTGGCCGAAATGCCAGGCGCCGTCTCGCGGATCGACACTATAGCGGTCCATGAACAGGACGTAGGGAATGGAAAGAACAAACAGCCAGGGCGCGGCCATTTCCATCATTTGCATCGAAAATTGATATTGCCCTGTCCAGTACCAACGACCGACCGCGTAAATGGTCGCGATAATTCCCCATGTAGCCCAGAGGCCTGCCAATTTCACCAGACTGACGTCAAACGTCACTTTGAGCGATTTCGGATTGTGCCAGTCAATCCCGGTGGACGGGCGCAAATGGACCTTGTCCTTCAGCAGCGACCAGATCACCATCGGCAGCGCACAGGCCAGACAAGCGGCAAGCGCGGAATATGGGCCATCCATGCCATATTGCCGGGCAATCAATATCCATGACGCAAGTCCAACAAGGCCTGCGACGCCCACGCCATGGGATACCGCAGACTGTGGGCGCGGATCAGCGCTTCTGGATTTTCGTCCGAACATGGGCCTGCTTTAACCAATAATGGTAAGCAAGCGGTGAACAGGGCAATTCTACAGCTAATTTCCTAGGTTTAGCCTAGGAATATTACATTGCTTCCCCTATATTCCCTTATAGTGGCGGCTGGGAATAATTTGATGATAAAACACGGGAAACTCATGAAAAATATAGGAATTTCACTCTCCGTTGCAATCCTGATGGCCTCTTGCACCAACGGGGAAAACGCGCAAGCGACAGCCGGCGCGTCAAACGAAGCACAGGAATTAAGCGATATCTCGCCAATCGACCGCAAGCCGTTTGAAACAGCCGAAATTGCCAGCTTTGACGAGCCGTGGGCGATGACCTTCCTGCCCGACGGCAGGATGCTGGTCAGCGAAAAAGCGGGTAAATTACAGCTGGTCGATGCCAAGGGGCAGAAAACCGAAGTCAGTGGCGTGCCCAAGGTCGACTATGGCGGTCAGGGCGGCTTTGGCGATATTGTGCTCGCCCCCGATTTTGTAACGAGCAATATGGTTTATCTGAGCTGGGTTGAAGCCGGAGACAAAGAAACACGCGGCGCAGTAGTGGGGCATGCCAAGCTTGATCTGGCTGGCCAGAAACCATCGCTGAAAAACCTGAAAACCATCTGGACGCAAAATCCGAAAGTTACCGGCAAGGGACATTATTCCCACCGCATCGCCTTTTCACCGGACGGTCAATATCTGTTCATTGGCTCGGGCGAGCGGCAGAAATTCGACCCTGCCCAGAATATGGCGGCTAATCTTGGCAAGATTGTAAGGCTATATCCGGACGGCACCGTCCCCAACGACAATCCGTTTGTCGACAAGAAAGGCGCGCTTCCCGAAATCTGGTCCCTGGGCCACCGCAACATATTGGGTCTTGCCTTTGACAGCAAAGGACGGCTGTGGAACCAGGAAATGGGGCCGCGCGATGGGGATGAACTGAATCTGGTGCAACGCGGCGCCAATTATGGCTATCCAATCGTATCGGAAGGCGATCACTATGACGGCAAAAAGATCCCCAACCATGACACCCGCCCGGAATTCGAAGCACCAAAAGTGGCTTGGATACCGACGATTGCACCCAGTGGCTTGATCTTTTATTCCGGTGATCTCTTTCGTGCGTGGAAGGGCAGCGCATTCGTCGGCGGCCTTGCCAGTCAGGCATTGATCCGCATCAGTTTCGATGGTGATAGCGCCAAGGAAGCCGAGCGCTTCCTGATGGGCAATCGCATCCGCGAAGTCGAGCAAGGACCGGATGGTGCGATTTATGTGCTGGAAGATGGCGAAGGCGGCCGCATGCTCCGGCTAACGCCGACCAAATAGGTCGTTCACTGAACAGTTCTATTGTGACGCGGCGGTAGTCGTTCCCGACAAGTCGCTCAAAAACTGACGGACGCGCTTGGCATTGGCGCCAAGATCGTGGACGCCGACACGGCTCACCGACCGCATGTCGATAATGCTGGCCGCGCCATTTTCTGCAGCCCGCGCGCGAATAACGACATCATCCTTGAACCGGAACAGCGAGATTGTATCGGTTGCTTCCAGATTGCCCGAAGCCGGATCGACGCTGACGATTTTCCAGCCGCGATCTTCGGCCAGTCGTTTGGCTTTCTCGATCACCACGGCGACCGGCTGGTCAATGCGGACCGAGCGAATATCGGGATATGCGTCCTGATGCACGGTCGCCCAGCGTTGCCGGGGGTTCATTCCGCGCAAGTCGCTATTATCCGCACCAGGGATATTGTCCCAATTGTCGGCGCGAAGGGCTAGCGCGGTGAACTGCGGAGGATCGGCAAGATCGGTGGTGATGTCATGAATCGCGGGAAGGGTCATGATTGCCGTGACATAGGGTATCAGAAAGCCCAGAAAACCAAGCGTCGCGAGCATGCCTGTTCCCAATAAAGGCCAACGCGTCTTCCGTCCCTTGCGCCGGTTGAGTACGACAAAAATAATGGCCAGGATCAATGTCAGCACGGCTGTCAGTGCAATCCACGGTAGCGCCGCGAGACCGGCTTTCCAGTCCCATAGACCAATGCCGCTGCCGCCTGCAGCAAGAACAAATGCCAGAGGCGCACCCAGGCCAAGCAGCAATATAAGCCAGCCTTTGGGGTCGCTGCGTAAGGAGCCCAGCCTTACCGGCTTCGCTGCTACCGCTGCTGGTTCTGGTGGCGTTCCGCCCGTGGATGGTTCGGCTGGCTTATTCTGGTCCGTCACACGCAAACTCCCTTAACAGGTCAATCTTTTAGCTGGCGCTTCCCGATGATGCAATTGCAACCTATGCGTCTCGACTTTTAGCATAAAGCAGAGTAGCGCGCGCTTTTCCTGATATACGAGATCAAAGATTTGACCAGCATCATTCCTCTCGCCGAAATCGATCCACAACTGGTGGAAGCGCTTCTTGACGCCGCCTTTGGCACGGACCGGCACGAGCGCACCGCCTATAAATTGCGCGAAGGTCTCGACATGCTCGAAGGTCTTTCTCTGGCCGCCGTGGATCAGGAAAATCACGAATTGCTCGGATCAATCCAATGCTGGCCAATTGCCCTCACCGATCAAGACGCCCAGGCGCACCCGATGATCATGGTCGGTCCGGTAGCGGTATATCCCGATTTCCAACGCGAGGGCATTGGCCGGGCGATGATGGCGGCATTGCTGAAGGAAATTCAACCCGACGATCCTTTGCCGCTGGTGATGGTCGGAGACCCGGAATATTACGAGCGCTTCTTCGGATTCACGGCAGAGGGAACCGGCGGATGGACGCTGCCCGGGCCATGGGAACCATCGCGGCTGCTGGTACGCGCCAATGCAGCTCACCCGTTACCGGAGACCGGCACGCTCGGACCCTGGACAAGATAGCGCGGCTAAGCCTTTACAGAGATGCCGCCGGGCAATAGTCCGGTTGCATGCCTTACACGCCACCACCCGAACTTGCCTCGCTCTCAATCGCGGAAATCGCGGAAATGGCGGAAGCGCAGAAACTGCCTCCGGTCGATCAATGGGATCCCCAGCAGACCGGCGATAGCGAGATGCGCATCGCGGCCGACGGCACCTGGTATCATCAGGGTGATCCGATAAAACGGCCAGCGATGGTGCGCGCTTTTTCCAGCATCTTGCGAAGGGAACCGGATGACAGCTATGCACTGGTCACGCCCTATCAGAAACTGAGCATCATCGTCGATGATGCGCCGTTCGTTGCGGTGGAGCTCGAAAGCGATGGCAGCGGCGCAGAACGCACGCTGGCATTCCGGCTCAACACCGATCATCTGGTGATCGCCAACGCCAACCATCCGCTGCGATTTGGCGCGGACAAGCCGCAACCTTATCTGCAAGTGCGAAGCGGGCTGGAAGCGGTGCTCGCACGCCCGGTTTATTATGAGCTCGCAGAACTGGCGCTCGAAGAATCCAATGATCCGGTCGGAATATGGTCTGCCGGTGTTTTCTTCACAATGGCAGACCAGCCATGACCCTGCGCGATCGACTGGAAAAGGCGCTGGTGAAGGGTCATGAAAATGACCTGGATCATTTGCTCTACAACGAACGGGATCATATCGATGACCTTGTGGCTTTGCGCGATGCCGCAGTATTGATCGCAATAACCGATCGTCCCGACCCGGGTGTGATTTTTGTCCAGCGGCCGCAGCATATGCGCAACCACCCCGGGCAGGTCGCTTTCCCTGGCGGCAAGATTGATCCGGGTGACCGGGATCCCATCGATGCGGCGCTGCGCGAGGCGCACGAGGAGGTCGCGCTCGATCGCGGCCATGTCGATATCATCGGCCTGACCGACAGCTTCCAGTCGGGCAGCGGCTACAATATTCAGCCAGTGCTGAGCGTTATCCCGCCCGACCTGCCCTTTATCGCGGATCCGCATGAGGTAGAGAGCTGGTTTGAAGCGCCGCTCGATTTTCTTCTCGATCCCAAGAATCGCACGATCCACGAAGGGACATGGAACGGGCGCAAACGCCACTATTACGAAATCTACTGGCAAGATTATCGTATCTGGGGGATTACGGCAGGGATATTGAACAATCTCGGAAAAAGGCTGGATTGGGAACGATGAAATTACCACCGGCAGACTGGATGGCAAGACGGGGCCTGGCGGCGCTGATCGCGGCTTTGGATGGCAAAGCGCGCTTTGTCGGCGGCGCAGTCCGGGACACCCTGCTGGGGCTCGAGGTCAAGGACGTTGATATCGCCACGCCTTTGCTCCCCGTAGATGTGATGGATCGGCTCACAGCAGCCTCCATCAAGGTCGTCCCCACCGGAATCGCGCATGGTACGGTGACCGCCGTTCTGCCCGACGGTCCGGTCGAGATTACCACCCTTCGTCGCGATGTTTCCACCGATGGACGACGCGCGACGGTGGCGTTCAGCGATGACTGGGAAGAGGATGCAGCGCGTCGGGATTTCACGATTAACGCGCTTTCTGCCGATCCCCGAACGCTAGAGATTTTCGACGCTTTCGGCGGACTGGAAGACCTAAAAAACCTCCGTATCCGCTTCATCGGTTCCGCTGAAGAACGGATCGCCGAAGACCATCTGCGGATCATGCGTTACTTCCGTTTTCTGGCGCGCTTTGGCCAGCAGCAGGTTGATGATGAAGCTTTCGCGGCCTGCGCAGCAGCAGCGGCAAAACTGGAAACCCTTTCCCGCGAGCGGGTAGCGGATGAGCTTTTGAAACTGCTCAACACCGAGGACCCGAGATTTGCGGCAAGTCAAATGATAGATGCCGGAATTTTTGATCATGTTGTCGAGGATATTGACGAGAATTCCAGAGCATTATTCGGCAGGCTGGTCGAACGCGAGCAGCGGTTGCAAATCATGCCGGCAGCTATCAGGCGATTAGTCGCCCTGCTTCCCAAAGACGCGGAAACAGCCAACCGTATCGCCAGGAGCCTGAAGCTATCCAAAAAACAGCAAAAGGCGATTGGTGAAAGGCTTTTGCATGAGCTTGACAGGGATACGCCAGGACCGAACACAGCGCCAACCGACATTCGCGCCTTTGCCTATCGCACGAATGTGGACGCGGCTCGCGATGTCGCCCTCCTGTTCACCGACGAAGCCGCTCTGCCCGCCATGCTGGGGCAGCTCAAAGACTGGCGGCCGCCAACATTCCCGTTGACCGGCGGCTATTTGATCGAACAGGGTCTGAAGCCCGGCCCGGTTGTCGCGAGGACTTTGGCGAAAATCGAGGCGGTTTGGATTGCGCACGAATTCCCTGACGAGCAGTGGATCCGGCAATATGTCGATGAGCAGGATTTGACGCTGCTGGCATGAGTCGGAAAACCTGTGCTGACAGGATTGATATTTGCGGCGGGAAAACTATTCCTAAGGGACGCCGAAGCAGGAGAGAAGAAAATGGCAGACAATGCGAAAAGGACGGATCTGGTCGCGTTGATCACATCGCCGCGCAGCGATGAGTCTACCCATTGTACAGCGGCGGACTATGACCGGCTCTATCAGGAAAGCCTTAGCGACCCGGACGGCTTCTGGGCCCGTCAGGCCGAGCGTCTCGACTGGCAGACCATGCCGACGAAGATATCCAATGCGTCCTTCGATCCAGTGTCGATCAAATGGTATGAAGATGGCATATTGAACATCTGCCACAACGCAGTCGACCGCCATGTTGTTGCTGGCAAGGGCGACGTCGCCGCGCTGATTTTCGAACCCGACGATCCGCGCTCTCCCGGCCGCACGATCACTTATGCCGCACTGCTGGCAGAGGTGATCAAAATGGCCAATTGCCTGAAGAAACTCGGCGTCGGCAAGGGCGACCGGGTCACCATCTATATGCCGATGATCCCCGAAGGCGCGATCGCGATGCTTGCCTGCGCCCGTATTGGCGCGATTCACAGCGTGGTGTTCGGCGGCTTCTCCCCCGATGCGCTGGCTGGCCGGATCGAGGATTGCGAGAGCAGGTTCGTGATCTGCGCGGATGCGGGAAAGCGCGGTGGCAAGGCTGTCCCGCTCAAGACCAATGTCGACGAAGCGCTCACCCGCGATGGCACGGATGTCACCGCCGTGCTGGTGATCAATCACACCGACACCGCTGTGGAGATGACCGCAGGCCGGGATCACTGGTATCATGAGATTTCAGCAGACGTCCCCGCGGACTGTCCGTGCGAGCCGATGAACGCCGAAGACCCTCTGTTCATTCTCTACACGTCCGGATCAACCGGCAAGCCCAAAGGGGTGCTCCACACCACTGGCGGTTATGCGGTCTGGGTGGCGACGACTTTTCACTATGCTTTCGACTATAAGCCGGGCGAGGTTTTCTGGTGCTCGGCCGATATCGGATGGGTCACCGGGCACAGCTACATCGTCTATGGTCCGCTGCTGAACGGCGCGACCGAGATCATGTTCGAAGGCATTCCCAACTATCCCGATTTCGGTCGCTTCTGGGAGGTAGTTGCCAAGCATAAGGTCAATATCTTCTATACCGCGCCCACCGCCATCCGCGCCCTGATGCGCGAAGGCGACGATCCGGTCAAAGCCCATGACCGGTCGTCGATTCGCCTGCTCGGCACCGTCGGCGAACCGATCAATCCGGAAGCCTGGCGCTGGTATTATGACGTCGTCGGCGAAGGCAAGTCACCGATCATCGATACCTGGTGGCAGACCGAAACCGGCGGCGTGATGATCACCACCCTGCCGGGTGCCCATGGCATGAAGCCGGGCAGCGCCGGCAAGCCGTTTTTTGGTGTCCAGCCGCAGCTGGTCGATGGCGATGGCAAGATTCTCGACGGCGCGACCGACGGCAATCTGTGCCTAACCGCCAGCTGGCCGGGACAGGCGCGCAGCGTTTACGGCGATCACGAACGCTTCATCCAGACCTATTTCAGTACCTATAAGGGCAAATATTTTACCGGTGATGGCTGCAAGCGCGATGGTGATGATTACTACTGGATCACCGGCCGCGTCGATGATGTCATCAATGTCTCAGGCCACCGCATGGGCACGGCGGAGGTTGAATCAGCTCTCGTCTCCCACCCCAAGGTCGCCGAGGCGGCAGTGGTTGGCTATCCGCATGATATCAAGGGACAGGGGATTTATTGCTATGTCACGCTGAACGCGGGCGTGGAAACATCCGAGGAACTGGTTGCGGAATTGCGCGGCCACGTCCGTAAAGAAATCGGTCCGATCGCTACACCGGATCATCTCCACCTGACGCCTGCCTTGCCCAAAACCCGCTCGGGCAAGATCATGCGGAGGATTTTGCGTAAGATTGCGGAGAATGAGCATGGTGCATTGGGGGATACGTCGACACTGGCCGACCCGAGCGTGGTGGACGCGTTGGTTGAGGGACGGTTAAATAAATAGTCCCGGGCAGATTGGTGTGCCCGTCAATCCACGACGGCTATCCAGATACGCGTTCGCACTTCTGCCATCGGCATTTCGGTCGGGTCATCGATGTAATTTTCTATCGAGCTGTCAGCGAGTTTAACATCATTTTCGACAGCCCAGTCGACAATCTTGCGATAGGTATCGCCGACCTTGTGATAGGCGCCGCGATGAATGGTCGTGACATAGCGCCCTTCAGAAATCTCGGTTCCTGTCGCCTGCCCGTCGCTAGCCACCGGCTGCGATGAAAACATGCCAATGCGCATTTTCTGTGTGTTGGTCAGAAAATCAAGAAATTGCCCAAACGCGCCTTTGCCAGCCATTGCCTGCCAATCGACTTCGAGATATCGCGCAAAGGGCATGCCTGTGACCTCGGCATCCGATTTTTCGATATGCGCGCGCGCCGTTGCAAATCCGCTGGCGAGAACCTTGGGAATTTTCCACAATCGTGTTTCGGCCGCCACTTCAACCACGGGCCGCGCTTCGTGCTCTTCAATCGTTATTTCTTCCGCCAAATCACGCCTCCCTCACCCCATATCAAGGCTTTATCATAGCGCGGACCTGAAGAATCGGCAAAAACAGCAAAATCCCTTGCCGCCGCTTGGTCAGGTTTGGTTAACCGTCAAACCCAACAAACACGGCTGCCTCGTCAACCGACTTGCGCGTCGACACTACTGCGTTTGCCGGAAAACTTTCGTCCGGCCATCCCAATGCTATGCTTTTCATGATCACCTGATCATCGGCGATCCCGGCGTGCTCCCGCACCACGGGCGATTGCATGATGCCCTGACTGTTAATGACGGTGCCCAGTCCCCGCGACCATGCCGCGTTCACCAGAGCCGTCGCCACGGCGCCGCAGTCAAATGGCGTGTCGTCGCTGCCATCCACCGCGCGATCATAGGTAATGATCACGCAAACCGGTGCATCAAACTGACGAAAGCCCCGCATGACCCAATCCTGCCGCGCAGGCTTGTCATCGCGTTCGATCCCCATCGCCGAGAAAAGCTGCTTCGCCACGCCGATCTGCCGGTCGCGATGCGGGCCTGCAAAGGCTGGACCGGTTCGAAACTCGCGCGACTGCGGCACACCGGCCAACATCCGCTCCGTGTTGCCCGTCCGAATTTTTTCCAGCGGCTCGCCGGTAATGACATAGAAGCTCCACGGCTGCGTATTCATCGACGATGGCGCGCGCATCGCCAGCCCGAGAATCTCCTCAATGAGTTCTTTCGGCACGGGTTCCGGCTTATATCCGCGTATGCTGCGGCGACCGAGGACTACTTCGTCAAACTGCATGGATGGCTCCGTTTACTAATGTTGGTCGCTGGCTAGCGGACAAATGACGATATGCAAACCGAGAGTTCCGTTTGCGCAATCCAGATCACCCTCTCGGCACCCTTATCTTATCGACCAGCCAGCCAATTTCTTTCGGCGGTGCCTTGGTATATTTCGCCACTGCAATCGCCACCGTAAAGTTCAAAACCATCCCTATCACGCCAATGCCCTCTGGCGATATTCCAAACAGCCAGTTGGCCTCGACATTGCTTTCCGGCGACCATAGCTTGAACCAGCCGATATAGAGGAAGGTAAAGCTCAGCCCCGTCACCATCCCCGCAATCGCGCCTTCGCGGTTCATACGTTTGGAAAATATGCCCATGAAGATCGCCGGGAACAGCGAGGCGGCGGCTAGGCCAAAGGCGAAGGCGACCACCTGCGCGACCCAGCCGGGAGGATAGATTCCCAGATAACCGGCAACGAATATCGCCGCGGTGGCAGCAAGACGCGCAGCCAACAGTTCGCCTTTTTCAGTAATCTCGGGCCGGAACGTCTGTTTGAGCAGATCATGGCTGATCGAGGAGGAAATCACGAGCAACAGTCCTGCCGCCGTCGATAGCGCCGCCGCGAGTCCGCCAGCAGCGACCAGCGCGATAACCCAGCCTGGCAGATTGGCAATCTCCGGATTGGCGAGCACCATGATGTCGCGGTCGACGTAGACTTCGTTGCTATTGTCATCCGCCGCCGCATTGGAGACAATCCTCTCGCCATTGGCGCCGGTATCTGCAGCAAAATCCGGTGCGCCTTCGAACGGATCACCCTTGCCGAGTTGCATCCTGCCGTCGCCATTCTTGTCGCGCCAGGCGATCAGATCATTGCTTTCCCAATTCTTGAACCACTCCGGCGCCTGCGCATATTCGACATTGTTCACGCTATCGATGAAGTTGAGCCGGGCAAAGGCACCCACCGCCGGTGCGGTCGTGTAGAGCAAAGCAATAAACACCAGCGCCCAGCCGGCCGACTTGCGGGCGTCTGATGCCTTGGGCACGGTGAAGAAGCGGACAATGACGTGCGGCAGACCGGCGGTCCCGACCATCAATGCAGCGGTGATGCAGAACACGTCGATCATCGACTTGCTGCCATCGGTATAAGCGCCAAATCCCATATCCTGCAGCACCAGATCCAGTTTCTGCAACACATAGAGCCCGGAACCATCATTGACTGTCGAACCGAGGCCCAGTTGCGGAACCGGATTGCCGGTGACCAGAAAGCTTATGAAAAAGGCAGGGACCATATAGGCGAATATCAGCACGCAATATTGCGCGACCTGGGTGTAAGTAATGCCCTTCATCCCGCCGAGCACCGCGTAGACGAAAACGATGCCCATGCCGATGATGACGCCGAGATTGATCGGTACATCGAGAAAGCGGGAAAAGACGATGCCGACGCCGCGCATCTGACCAGCGATATAGGTAAAGCTGATGAAGATCAGGCAGATCACTGCGACCACCCGGGCGGCCTTGGAATAATAGCGCGTGCCGATAAAATCGGGGACCGTATACTGACCGAATTTTTTGAGATAGGGCGCCAGCAGCAGCGCAAGCATCACATAGCCGCCGGTCCAGCCCATCAGATAGACTGATCCGTCATAGCCGGAAAAGGCGATAATCCCGGCCATCGAGATAAAACTCGCCGCTGACATCCAGTCGGCCGCGGTCGCCATGCCGTTGACCACCGGATTGACTCCGCCGCCGGCAACATAAAATTCCTTGGTCGAACTGGCCCGCGAAGCGATCGCGATACCAATATATAGAGCGAAGGACAGGCCAACGAAAAGATAGATGAGGGTCTGGGTGGTCATCAGCCGCGCTCAATCATCAAGATCATATTGACGCTCGATCCGTTTCATCCGGACATTGTAGATGACGATCAGCAGGATGAAAAAATAGATCGCCCCTTGCTGCGCGAACCAGAAGCCGAGCGGATAGCCGCCGATGGTAAATTGATCGAGGAAATCGCGAAAAATTATCCCGGCACCAAAGGAAACGACGAACCAGATCGTCATCAGGGTCCACAACAATCGGATATTTTGCGACCAATAGGCCTGTTCCGTGTCTCTGGCTTCCCCGTTTCGGTCCGGTGCATCCGGGCTGTCGGTCATACTGGCCTCCCCTAATTGGCACCACGGATCAAACTAAGGAGCAGCGAAGATAAAGCAATCAAGTTTTGATTTCGACGATTATGGGGTCGCAGAAATGGCGTGCTGCGGTTCTTTAATACTCCGCATCTTTGGCAGCCGATGCACTTATCCTGGATCGCAGCAAGCGAGTAGCTTGGTCGTACAATTTTGAATCTCGATGGGCACGAGCCATCAACTGGGCACCATCCACGAGCGCGAGACAGGCGTTTGCTTCTTCCAGAGGATTACCGATATTTGTTATGCTGCCGTCACGCAGACCAAGTTCAAATGTTTCGGTTAGCCATTTTATGTTGGTTTTATGAAACAAGGCCAGATCATCGACAATTTCTTCATGCATGCTCGGCAGGTCGATATTGAGAGCGATTGACAGGCATATCGATTCTCCTTCCTCGATCAGGGCTCTCGTTTCCATGATGTAGGTCATCAATCGATCGCCTGCGCTGTTATCCGCACCTGCAATCTGTTCCAGGAACGAGAATATCCGCTTGGAGAAACGCCTGAAAATTGCCGCGATCAGCTCCGACTTTGAAGAGAAATGATAATAGATACTGGGCTTCTTGATCCCGACATCACGAGCGATCTGATCCAGGCTGAACCCGTTATATCCTCTTTTCCGCACGGCAATCTCGGCGGCGTTCATGATCGCCTTTTTTGTTGTCGTCGTTGTCACACTTGTCATTGGCTGCCCATAGCATTCCAATCATATTTTCATAACCACTTTTTCCTGAATCATTCTGCTGCAAAACCGCGTGCTGACGTTGACTACCGACTGATCGGTTGATAGGGATTCTAGAGTTCAGTATGCGTCGGGAGTAGATATGTGTCAGCACAAAGATTTGGTTTCTCTCGATGCCGATATTGCCGATTCAATCGATAGCTCATTCGAGCGGGTTAAACTTTCAACCTCAAAATTAACAGACGACAAGAGAAGCGATATCACCCCTTCCAGAATCGCGGCATTTTTGTTGAAAAGCCGCGCCATCCGGTCAGATCAATTCCGGGAAATCATATCCGATATCGATGATGTTTCCTGGCATATTCTGCTGGATTTAACGGTCGCTGCCAGTTCCGGGCATCCCGCCACAGCGCATGACCTGTCCGCAGCGCACAATGTGCCGAGGAGCATAATGGACAGATATGTCGAATATTTGATCCGGGTCGGGCTGATCGACAAAAACATCGATGCAAAAGATGATAAGCGGGCGGCGTTGAAATTAACCGCATCCGGCGATGAACTGACCAGCCGGACGCTTCAGAAAATCAGCCGTGAACTTGCTAATTTCTGACGCCGTTTTACTTGCAAAACTAGGCGGCCTTATTGGACCCGCCGGTCCTTTCAACTTCGGCGATCTGGCAAAGTTCCAAGATCGCTATATCGACGTGGATTGCCGCAATATTGGCTTCGATAGAGTCGAGCTGCGATAAAATTTGCTCGAGTTGATCGATCCATTGGCACAAGGCTTCTTTGTCACTGCTCATCGGTTTAGAGAAATCTTCCTGCATAGTTAGAGCGTCCAAATCAAACCTCGTTTAGCTGACCATTTTACATTCACAAAGTCAACCAATTCTAAAATACTGATTGGGGGCTGACATCGATTCTGCAGCCCAGAGCCAGAATTCCGGCGATAAATCATCTACTGGTTTTAACGCGTGCCAGCAAATGACCTCAATCAAACTTACCGTTTTTCGGAAATCCCGTAGGCGGAAGTCGTCCCGCCGCACCGCGCGCAACGCGCCACATGGTAAGGTCATTCTCGGTCCGCGTGCGTCCGCTGTCGCCGCCCATCGCCCAGCTCAGTCCGTCCTCGTCATCAAACACCGTCGCGTCGGACAGTCCTCCATCCTTGTAACGCTGCAACATGACGCCCTGCCCCTTGGACATTTCGGGCATCTCGCTGAGAGAGAAGACAACCAGCTTGCGATTTTCACCGATAGCCGCGACGCGATTTGCGCCTTCCGGGATTTTGCGCACGACCAATAGCCGCGCATCGCCTTTCAGGTTGACGACCTGCCGTCCCTTCTTGGTTTCCGCAACCACATCGGCGATATTGCTGACGAACCCTCGTCCCCAGCTGGATGCGACCAGCAGTTTTGCCTTCATATCCGCAACCATCAGCGCTATCGGCTCTGCGTCGGCGTCGAGATCGACCATCGACCCGACCGGTTCACCAAAGCCGCGCGCTCCGGGTAGCTTGTCCGCACCGAGTGTGTAGAATCGCCCGTTGTCACAACACATCAGGAGCTTGTCGGTAGTCTGCGCGTGGAACGCATATCTGGGGCCGTCCCCTTCCTTGAACTTGAAGCTCTCCGGTGCAGACAGGTCTGCGTGCCCCTTCATCGCCTTGATCCAGCCACGCTGCGACATGATGACGGTGACCGGCTCTTTCTCGATAAAGGCTTCCAGCGAAATTTCCTTTGCGGGCGCCGCTTCGATCAGCATCGTGCGCCGTTTGCCGAGTGCGGTGTCCTCGGCATAGAGCTTGCGCAAATCGGCAAGATCTTTCTTGAGCCGTGTTTTCTGGCGTGCAGGGCTTTCGATCAACTTCTCCAGACCTTCGCGTTCCTTGAGCAGCTTGTCGCGCTCGCTACGCAGCTCCATTTCTTCCAGCTTGCGCAGCGACCGCAGTCGCATGTTGAGGATCGCTTCGGCCTGACGGTCAGTCAGCTTGAACTCGTCCATCAACATCGGCTTGGGCTCGTCGAAATTTCGGATAATCTCGATCACCCTGTCGAGATTAAGATAGGCAATGATATAGCCTTCGAGCAGCTCGAGCCGGGAATCGATCTTGTCGAGCCTATGCTGCGATCGGCGGACCAGCACTTCGATCTGATGAACAATCCAGTGTTTCAATACTTCGCTGATGCCCATCACCTTGGGCACCCGGTCCTTGTCGAGCACATTCATGTTGAGCGAGAACCGGTTCTCCAGATCAGACATCCGGAACAGAGCGTTCATCAAGTCTTCCGGGTCGACGGCCCGGCTTTTCGGTTCCAATATGATCCGGACCTGCTCGTCGGACTCATCCCGGATATCGGCAAGAATTGGCAGTTTCTTGTCGGCAATAATCTGGGCTATCTGCTCGATCAGCTTGCCCTTTTGCACCTGATAAGGGATTTCGGTGACGACAATCTGCCACGCGCCGCGCCCCTCGGCGTCTTCCTTCTCCCATTTGCAGCGCACCCGCATAGCACCGCGGCCGCTTTCATAGGCGACGTCGATTATCGACTTGGGATCAACCAACGTGCCGCCGGTGGCAAGATCGGGGCCACGGACAATCGCCATGATTTCGGCATGCTCGGCCTTGGGGGAATCGATCAACAGGATTGCGGCATCGATAATCTCGTGGACATTATGCGACGGGATGCTGGTCGCCATACCCACCGCAATACCACTCGCGCCGTTGGCAAGCAGATTGGGGAAGAGTCCGGGCATGACCTCCGGTTCTTCATCCTCGCCATTATATGTCGGTTTGAAATCGACCGTGCCTTCGTCGAGGCCGTGCATCAGCTCGATTGCCG
>NZ_JBATHY010000203.1:0-1801 GCF_049667325.1 Parasphingorhabdus sp.
GCCGGACCGGATGTCGTGCGGATCTCCGTCGGCATCGAGCATATCGACGATATCATTGCCGATATGCAGCAAGCGCTGGAGTCGCTTTGATGAGTGATGCTGCAGGCGATTATGTCTATGACGAAGAGACTGGCGAATGGCTGAGTCCGGAGGATGCGGCGACGCAATCGGCGGAACCGGAAGTCGTGGATGCGGTGGGAAATGTGCTGGCGGATGGTGATGCGGTCACCCTGATCAAGGACCTCAAGGTCAAGGGCGCGGGGCAGACGCTGAAACGCGGGACCTTGATCAAGGCGATCCGGCTGACCGGGGACGCGCAGGAAATCGATTGCCGGCATGACGGTATCAAGGGCCTCGTCCTGCGCGCGGAGTTCGTGAAAAAGCGGTCCTGACTCATTCTCCCTGTTGCAGTGCAGCACGAATGATATTAGGCAGTCACGCTCATTCCCTGCGACAGGAATTTCCATGACCCGTATTTCCAAAGCTCTCGGACGCATTCAACCTTCGGCCACGCTGGCGATGACAGCAAAGGTCACCGAGTTGAAGGCGCAGGGCATCGATGTGATCGGCTTGTCCGCAGGCGAGCCCGATTTCGACACGCCGGATTTTGTCAAGGAAGCGGCGATCCAGGCTATACGCGATGGCGATACCAACTACACCACGGTTGATGGCACGGCGGCGCTCAAGCAGGCGATCGTCGACAAGTTCGCGCGCGACAATGACCTGACCTATACGACCAAGCAGGTTTGCGCGAACAGCGGCGGCAAGCATACCTTGTTCAACGCGCTGGTGGCGACGCTGGACCCGGGCGACGAGGTGATCATTCCCGCGCCTTACTGGGTCAGCTATCCCGATATCGTCAATTTTGCGGGCGGGAAACCGGTGTTTATCGCTGCGGGTGCGGATCAGAACTACAAGATCACCCCCGAACAGCTGGAAGCGGCGATCACGCCCAAGACCAAATGGGTGCTGCTGAACTCGCCATCCAACCCGAGCGGCGCGGCTTATAGTGCGAAAGAACTGAAGGCGCTGGGCGCAGTGATCTTGCCGCATGAAAATCTGATGGTGATGACCGACGATATGTACGAGCATATCTGGTATGCCGATTTCGCCTTCTCGACCATCGCGCAGGTCTGCCCCGAACTGTTTGACCGCACCTTGACGGTGAACGGTGTGTCCAAGGCTTATGCGATGACCGGCTGGCGGATTGGTTTTGCCGGTGGTCCGGAATGGCTGATCAAGGCGATGGCCAAGTTGCAGTCGCAGTCGACCTCCAACCCCTGTTCGATATCACAGGCCGCAGCGGTGGCCGCGCTCAATGGTCCGCAGGATTTTCTGGTCGAGCGCAATGCCGCTTTCGAGAGGCGCCGCGATCTGGTGGTGTCGATGATCAATGATACGCCGGGTCTGCAATGTCCGACTCCGGAGGGCGCTTTTTACGTTTATCCCGATGCCAGCGAGCTGATGGGCAAGAAAACACCAAAGGGCGCGGTTATCAAAACGGACGAAGATCTGATCGCCTATTTTCTGGAGGAAGCCCAGGTTGCTGCGGTACACGGTGCGGCCTTTGGTCTCTCGCCGGCGTTCCGGATCAGCTATGCGACATCGGAAGAGATTTTGACCGAGGCCTGCACAAGAATCCAGCGGGCCTGCGTTGCGCTGACTTAGACCTCAAGCGCCGGGCGGGCGCATATTCCTTGTCTCGCGGCAGGTCGCGTTGCGAACGCCTCCGACTGGGCGGGCTATCGCCCGACGCGCGGTCGCGCTTGCCTCGCTACGCTCGGAGAAACTAGTTCTACAT
>NZ_JBATHY010000204.1:0-5636 GCF_049667325.1 Parasphingorhabdus sp.
GTCATGTGCATCTTCCTTCGAGCGCATCGACCGTGTTTCATTCTTGTCGGGATCGAACAGCCGGGTTTCCTGGACGACAGTGCCGCCATCCTCGATCAGATCGACCTGGCGCTGGGCTTCAAATTCGATCACCGCCTGGATGAAGCGCATCGAGTTGACATTCTTGGTCTCGGTGCGGGTACCGAGTTCGCCGCCGGGCTTGCGCACGCTGACGTTGACGTCGGCGCGCATCGAGCCCTGCTCAATATTGCCGTCGCACGACCCGACATAGCGCAGGATCGAACGGAGCTTGCGGACATAGGCCGCCGCTTCCTTGGGCGAGGTCATGTCGGGCTTGGACACGATTTCCATCAGCGCTACGCCGCAGCGGTTGAGATCGACATAGGACATGGTCGGATGCTGGTCGTGCATCAGCTTGCCGGCATCCTGTTCGATATGGATGCGTTCGACGCCGATCGCTTTGCCATGGGCATCCGGGTCTTTTTCATCGAGCGAAATCTGGATCACGCCTTCGCCGACAATCGGATGGTAAAGCTGGGAAATCTGGTAGCCCTGCGGCAGATCGGCGTAGAAATAATTCTTGCGGTCAAAGCGCGAATATTTGTTGATCTGGGCGTTGATCGCGAGACCGGTACGCACCGCCTGACGGACGCATTCGCCGTTCAGCGTCGGCAACATGCCGGGCATGGCGGCGTCGACGAGGCTGACCTGGGTATTGGGCTCTGCGCCAAATTCGGTCGAGGCTCCGGAAAAGAGCTTCGATTCGGATGTGATCTGAGCGTGGACCTCGAGGCCGATCACGACCTCCCATTCGCCGGTTCCACCCTGGATACGATATGTTGATTCAGTCATTTCTACCACCACTGCTCCGGTTTCGCGACAAAGCCTGCCCGTTCTTCAATCGCCAGACCTGCGTTGAACACGCTCTGTTCGTCCAGTGCCTTGCCGATGATCTGCAAGCCGAGGGGCAAGCCCTTGCCGTCGAGTCCTGCTGGCACCGACATGGCGGGCAATCCGGCCAGCGAACTGGGCACGGTGAACACGTCGTTCAGATACATGGCCAGCGGATCGTCGCTTTTCTCGCCCAGGCCGAAGGCCGCGCTCGGCGCGGTCGGGGTCAGCAGCAGATCACAGTGTTGCCATGCCTTGTCGAAATCCTGCGCAATCAGCGTCCGGACCTTTTGCGCCTGGGTATAATAAGCGTCATAATAGCCGGCGCTCAGCACATAAGTGCCGATCATGATCCGACGCTTCACTTCCGGTCCGAAACCGGCTTCGCGGGTTGCGGCATACATGTCCTGCAGCCCTGCCCCGTCCGGCAGATCGCGCAGACCGTAACGCACGCCATCATAGCGCGAGAGGTTGGACGATGCTTCTGCGGGCGCGATGATATAATAAGCCGGCAGCGCATATTTGGTGTGCGGCAGCGAAACATCGACGATGGTCGCCCCGGCATCCTTCAGCATCTCGATGCCCTTCTGCCACAGTGCATCAATTTCTGCAGGCATGTTGTCAACGCGATATTCCTTGGGAATACCGATCTTCTTGCCTTTAAGATCGCTGTTCAGCGCTGCTTCCCAATCGGGGACGGGCAGATCCAGCGAAGTTGAGTCTTTCGCATCAAACCCTGCCATGGCTTCGAGCATGATCGCGCAGTCGCGGACATTGCGGGCCATTGGCCCCGCCTGATCGAGCGAACTGGCAAAGGCGATCGTGCCCCAGCGCGAGCAACGGCCATAGGTTGGTTTGAAACCGGTAATCCCGACAAAGGCAGCCGGTTGGCGAATCGAGCCACCGGTATCGGTGCCGGTCGCTGCGGGCGCGATGCGTCCCGATACAACTGCGGCGCTACCACCCGACGAACCGCCCGGAGTCAGGTCGCTATTGCCGCCGTCATTGCGTCGCCAAGGCGAAATGACGTTGCCGAATGCGCTGGTCTCGTTCGAGGAGCCCATGGCGAACTGATCCATATTGAGCTTGCCGAGCATCCCTGCGCCAGCCTTGAACAGGTTCGACGACACCGTGGACTCATATTGCGGTGTGAAACCCTCCAATATCAGGCTGCCTGCTGTTGTGGCAACGCCCTCGGTGCAGAACAAATCCTTCATGCCGATTGGAACGCCGGCCATCTTGCCGAGCGTTTCTCCCGCAGACTTGGCCTTGTCGGTTGCCTCGGCTGCGGCCAAAGCATGTTCCGGCGTTTCGACCAGAAATGCATTCAGCGGTTTCGCAGCACTAACCCGCACAATGAAAGTCTCAGCGACTTCCTTTGCGGTGAAATCGCCGCCTGCGACGCCGCTACGGATATCGGCGATACCCATTTCAAATATTGCAGTCATTATTCGATCACCTTGGGAACCGCGAAAAAGCCGTGTTCGGCGATCGGCGCATTGGCCAGTATCTTGTCACGGATTTCGCCATCGGTGACGACATCCTTGCGCAACCGCAATTTGTTCGGGATCACCGCCGTCATCGGCTCGACCTTCGAACAATCCACTTCGCCCAGTTGCTCGACCCAACCCAATATCTGGTTGAGCTCCGGCACAAAGGCATCGGCTTCGGCTTCGGTGATCGCGATCCTCGAGAGGCTGGCGATCTTTTTGACGGTTTCCTTATCGATTGACATGACTCATTCTTTTTCAGTTCATCTTTTTTAGGGTATTGCTGATATAAATATTGTACCGAGCGCCGCTAGCACTGGCGCGAAGCGGCTTCAAGCGGATTGAAGCGGCAGCATATTGGTTGGAGTATCTTTTGGCCCGTAAATTTCTCTATTTTGTCGCAAGCATGATCATTCTCGTGCTCGCCGGCGCATTTGTTTTCCGCCTTTATGGTGACGAGCTGATGGAAGTGGCCTTTGTGCCGGACACCGAGTTCACGGCGCAGGAAGTGCTGGAAAACAACATATATGCCCAAACCGGCATGTGGCTGGCGCGCCCTGAACTGGTGAAAGGCAATCCGGCCCTTTGGCTGCCGGAAGGTTATGAGGATACCGAAACAGCATTCCCGGACAGCAAGAAAGCCGCCGTATTCTTCATTCATCCGACTTCTTTTCTAAAGAAAAATCGCTGGAATGCCCCCCTGAATGACAAGGAATCGCAGGCCCGCGCTCGAATATTCCTGCGCGGACAGGCCAGTGCGTTCAACGCTATCGGAGAGGTCTGGGCACCGCGTTACCGCCAGGCGACACTGGGTGCGTTTCTCACCGAGAAGCGCGAGGGACAGCTGGCGCTGGATGCTGCCTATCAGGATGTGCTTGCCGCATTTGACCATTTCGTTGCCGAAGTTCCTGCCGATCAGGCTATTATATTGGCGGGGCATAGCCAGGGCAGCCTGCATCTAACCAATCTGCTCAAGGACCGGGTCGCCGGCACGCCCCTCGCCAACCGGATCGTCGCCGCCTATGTCATTGGCTGGCCCGTATCTGCAGAAACCGATGTTCCGGAAATGGGCCTCGACGTCTGTGAATCCCCTGACCAGACTCGCTGCATTTTGAGCTGGCAGAGCTTTGCGGAACCCGCCGATTATGGCCGGATTGTCAAAGTCTATGACACGACGATCGGGTTCAACGGCCAGCCGCGCAAAGATACCAGCCTGCTGTGCAGCAACCCGATCAATGGTGATATCGGTTCATCCGCCGCAGCGGCAGCCAATCTCGGAACGCTGGTCCCCAATGATAAATTGAGCGACGCCAGTTTGGTCGCTGGCTCGGTTCCCGCAAAATGCGACAGAAAAGGATTTCTCCTGATCGGCGACCCGCCCGAAATCGGTCCCTATGCCCTGCCCGGCAACAATTACCATGTTTACGATTACAGCCTGTTCTGGGCCAACATACGCGCCGATGCACGCCGGAGGATGACAGCATTTCTGGCTCGCTGATCTCCGATGATATCGCGGCGTTCAGCGCTGCGCTGCCCGATTGCGGCCGGCTGCTCGGTCTCGATATCGGCACGAAAACAGTCGGTATGGCGCTGTGCGATTCGAACTGGACCTTTGCGTCAGCGGCGGAAACAATCGAACGGCGCAAATTCTCCAAGGATCTCGAGCGTATCAAGGCGGTTATCGCCGAACAGAATATTGTCGGACTTGTGGCAGGCCTGCCGCTTAATCTCGATGGCAGCCAGAGCCAGCAAACCCAGGCGGCGCGGTCCTTTGCGCAAAATCTCAAGCCGCTTGGCCTGCCGATTTTGCTGTGGGACGAAAGATGGAGCACCCAGGCGGTCACACGCGATCTGATTGCGTCGGATGTCAGCCGGAAAAAACGGGCCAAGGTCGTCGACAAGATGGCCGCTGCCTATATTTTGCAAGGTGCGATAGACAGGCTTGCCGCGCTGTCATGATGACTCTATAGAACCCGCTTTAATGACATCGAAAAAAACCGCATCGTCGCAACCGTTTCCCGCCGGATCGGATGCTTTTCCTCATCGACATCTGTTGGGTATCGCCGGGCTCCAGCCCTGGGAGATATTATTTCTGCTCGAGGAGGCCAAGCAATGGGTCGATCTTAACAAGAAATCGAGCAAGCACGCGAACCAGCTGGATGGCCTGACGGTCATCAATGCGTTTTTTGAGAATAGCACCAGAACGCTGCTATCCTTTGAAATTGCCGGAAAACGGATGGGCGCCGATGTTGTCAATATGCACGCCGCACAATCGAGCGTCAAAAAAGGCGAAACGCTGATCGACACCGCGGTCACGCTCAACGCGATGAAAGCAGACGCGATCGTCATCCGACATGGCAGTTCCGGCGCGGTGCAGCTGATCGCCGACAAGGTCGACTGTCCGGTGCTCAACGCCGGGGACGGCAGCCATGAACATCCGACGCAAGCGCTTCTCGACGCTCTGACCATCCAGCGGCGCAAGGGCGAGATCAGCGGACTGACGGTGACCATTTGCGGCGACGTGATGCACAGCCGGGTGGCGCGGTCCAATATCTATTGCCTGACTACGCTTGGCGCGAAAGTGAGGGTTTGCGGCCCTCCGTCTTTGCTCCCTGCGGCGCTTGAGCGGTTCAATGTCGAGGTTTTTACCAATTTTGACGAGGCGCTAAGCGGCAGCGATGTCGTGATGATGCTGCGGCTTCAGAACGAGCGCATGAACGGCGACTTCATCCCCAGCCCGCGCGAATATCACTATCTGTACGGATTGACGCGGGAACGGTTGATGCTCGCGAACAAAGACGCGCTCGTCATGCACCCCGGGCCGATGAACCGCGGCGTCGAAATCGACAGCGATGTCGCGGATGATCCGGTGCATTCAGCGATAACCGAACAGGTCGAGATGGGGGTTGCCGTGCGGATGGCCTGTCTCGATATCCTGACCCGCAAATCCCGCGGTGTGGAGGGCTGGTCATGAAAACGGTTTTCACCAATGCAAGATTGGTCCTGCCAGGCGAGGATAAGCCAAAAGTAGGTCGCCTGATTGTTGATGGCGATCGCATCGCCCCTTCCGACGAGGGCAAGGATATCGGGTTCGGAACAGAAACAGATTGCAAAGGCATGCTCCTGGCCCCGGGTATTGTCGATCTCGGTGTCTTCGCGATCGACAAGCCTGCTTTTCATTTTGGCGGGATTACCCGGGCAGCATTGATGCCCGATCAGTCGCCCGTTCTCGATCTGCCAGCGATGATCAAGCAC
>NZ_JBATHY010000205.1:0-16001 GCF_049667325.1 Parasphingorhabdus sp.
ATCACGCGGCGCTGTCCCGTTCGATCATTCCGTCGCGCAGTTCTATGATCCGGTCACAGCGCTTGGCCAGCTCGGGATCATGGGTGATGATGAGCAGTGTCGCGTCGGTGGCTTGCTGGCGATCGAAAAGCAAGGTGATAATTTTGTCGCCGGTGGTGCCGTCGAGATTGCCGGTGGGTTCGTCGGCAAAGATGATGGTGGGCCGCGACGCCATCGCACGGGCGATGGCAACTCGTTGTTGCTCGCCGCCGGAAAGCTGGGTCGGATAATGGCCCAATCGGTCGCCAAGGCCCACTGCGGTCAGTTCTTTTGCCGCTATCCCAAAGGGATTGGGCTGACCATCCAGTTCGAGTGGCACGGCAACGTTTTCCAGCGCCGTCATCGTAGGGAGCAAATGAAAGGCTTGCAAAACAATGCCCACCCGGCCCCGTCGCGCGACCGCCAGCTGATCCTCGTTCATGGTTCCGAAATCGGCTCCGGCGATATTCACTTCACCGCCGCTTGCCCGTTCAAGGCCGGACAGGATTGCCATCAGCGATGATTTGCCCGAACCCGATGGCCCGAGCAGTGCTACCGTCTTGCCCTCTTCGATCGACAGATCGATGCCGCGCAAGATGTCGACCCGCGCATCGCCTTCCCCCAATGACAGGGTGACATTCCGGGCTGCAATCGCAATATGGGGTTCAAACGTGGCGGCGTCGCTCGATGCGGCGTTATTTTGGTTCATGGGGGTAAGGATATCCGATGTTGAAGAATTTTTTCTTATATGGGTCTACACTGGCACTTCTGCAACTTTTGATCGCTTGTGGGCCCGCGCCGGAAGAGGGGCAAGCTGTTCTCAAGGACGTAGAAACGGTCTCGAACGAAACCGACGGCGTTCAAAAGGCCGAAGCGAAAGAAGCCGAAATTCTGATCGTCGCATTCGGCGACAGCCTCTATGCGGGCTATGGTCTTGATCAGAAAGAGGGCTTTGCCCCGGAACTGCAAGCGGCGCTGATCGCAGAAGGCAAAGACGTCCGCGTCTATAACGCTGGCGTATCGGGTGATACGACGGCAGCGGGTTTGCGGCGAATGGATTTCGTTCTCGACAGTCTGACTCGCAAGCCGGATCTGGTGATATTGGGGCTGGGCGGTAATGATATGCTGCGCGGTCTGAAACCAGCGGACAGTCGCGCTAATATGGAGGCGATGGTGCGCAAGCTCGACGAGCGCGAGATTCCCGTCATGCTCACCGGGATGCTGGCCCCGCCCAATCTCGGTGCGGAATTCAGCAAGGAGTTCAACGTCATCTATCCCGCGCTGGCCAAAAAATATAATATCGCGCTTTATCCATTTTTCATGGACGGGGTGGTGGGGCGTCCCGATTTATTCCTGCCGGATGGTCTCCACCCGACCGCAGAGGGCATTGATATCATCGTCGGAAAAATCGCGCCGCAGGTGGCGAAACTGCTGGAAAGCTAAGCGCAGCCCAAGTTGGAAAACTTGGAAGCATGTTGCGCCGAATCGCAAAAACTGTATTATTTTACTAATACAGCACTTGAAACGCTTGAAAAGCAGGGCAATTGCATCCATTTATAGGGAAAGCCCCGCATTGTTGCAGGGGCAGGGAGGCGAAGCAGCATGGCGACCGAAACAATCACCGCGACCGAAGACCTGAAATTGACTCCGCCGGACCCGGTGGTTGCCGTTTCGCCCGAGAAGGCCGCTGGCCTGGTGCCGGTCGGTGACGAGATCCGCTCCAAGCTAGAAGAAAAAGTCGACTCTTTTATCGACGATCTGATCGCGCAAGACCAAAACAGCCCCGAATTCGGCAAAAAAGTGGACCAAATTACCAATATGGGCCGCAAGGAAATCGCCGAAGCGGCGGGCCAGTCCAACCGCTTTTTGGATCGCCCGATCCGGTCGATGGACGAAGAAAGCGGCATCGGTTCTGATCTTGCGGAATTGCGTCGTACGGTCGAGGATCTCGATCCGGGCAAGCGTGGAAACCTGACCACCAAGAAGAAGCTCTTCGGAATTATCCCTTTTGGCAACAAGCTGCGTAACTATTTCGACGGTTATAAAAGCGCGCAAGGCCATATTGGCTCGATCCTCGACCGGCTCCGTTCCGGCAAGGACGAATTGCTGATGGACAATGCGGCGATTGATGTCGAACGCAAGAATCTCTGGGCGGCGATGGGCCGGCTGGAGCAAATGATTCACGTTTCCAAGGTCATGGACCAGCGGCTCGAAGACAAAGCCGCCGAACTGGACGCAACCGACCCGGCCAAGGCCAAGGCGATCCGCGAAAGCGCATTATTCTACGTCCGCCAACGCACCCAGGATCTGCTGACCCAAATGGCGGTCACGGTGCAAGGCTATCTTGCGCTTGACCTGGTGAAACGCAACAATGTCGAGCTGGTCAAAGGTGTCGATCGGGCAAGCACGACGACCGTCGGCGCGCTGCGGACCGGTGTGACCGTCGCCCAGGCGCTGACCAACCAGAAGCTGGTCCTCGACCAGATCACTGCGCTTAACACGACTACAGCAGGCGTGATCGATAGCACCAGCGAAATGCTGAAAAACCAGACCGGCCAGATTCACGAGCAAGCCGCATCGGCGACGATACCGCTCGAAACACTGCAGCGCGCCTTCCAGAATGTCTACGACACGATGGACAATATCGATACATTCAAGCTCAAGGCGCTGGAAAATATGAAGGCGACGGTCAACAGCCTGTCTGGCGAGATCGAGAAGTCGAAAGGCTATATTGCCCGTTCCGAAGGGCAGGCCAAGGCGCAACTGGAAGCGCCATCCGAAAACCCCCTGTCATCGCTGGAGGGCTAGAGCCTGGTGCCCGAATCCAATCAGGAAATCTTCGACAGCGCGGCGCGGGTTCTTCGGGAATCCCGGTTCCGCCGCTCGATTGGCAATCGTTCTCACAAACTGAAGCAGGGCCATTTTTTCAAGAAACTGGGCCGCGCCGCCTTGTGGACGGTTGGGGTTCTGGTGGGAGCCAGTATCGTCGGCGGGATTTTGAGCGGCATCGGATTCTGGGGCGTGCTGATATCTGCGGGAATGATCGCCGGCGGAATATGGGCAGCAATGAAATTTCCCGAAATGAAAATCCCCACGCCGGAGATGATTGTCCAGTCCGATCTCAAGTCGCTGGCAGGAAAGACGGAAATCTGGCTCGAAAGCCAGCGCCCCGCCTTGCCGCCGCCTGCGGTCCAGATCGTCAACGGCATCGGCGTCCAGCTCGATATGCTGTCTCCGCAGCTCAATAAACTCAACGAGGGCGATACCGCGGCTTATGAAGTGCGCAAGCTGGTCGGCGAGCATCTGCCTGAACTGATCAACGGCTATCGGGCGATTCCCGTATCGATGCGCGGCAAGGCAAATGATAGCGGCAAGTCGCCGGACGAGCAGCTGATCGGCGGCCTGTCGCTGATCGAGAAAGAAATTTCCGGGGTCACCCAGCAGATAGCCAAAGGCGATATCGACAATCTGTCGATCCGCGGTCGCTATCTTGAACTCAAATATGATCAGAGTGCCGAAGCGGAATAGCATCGACGCCAGAGCATAGCGTTCCCAGTCTCGGCAACATAGACCTTGCCGGCGACAAAGGTTGCGTTCGAAGTCGGAAATGCGATAGTCATTCTATCTCGGCCGGCTGATCAGCACGATTGATCTTTGTCTCGTTTCACCGTGAAATTCGAAACTGCAAACCGCAATGAAAATCGCGGCAAATTTGTTAGGGAATCTTGGAATAATGAATAGTCTGATTGATTATCGGGAAAAAGTCCGCACGCATCATCGCACCGATGAAGCCGAGATTCTGGAATATCTCATATCGAATTTTGGTCCGGACGAACGGACACGCAGCCGTATTCAGGAACGGGCGATACAGGTTGTCCGGGACGTGCGGAACGCTTCGGGGCCAACGCTGACCGAGAGTTTTCTGGGTGAATATGGTCTTTCTACCGACGAGGGCCTCGCCCTGATGACACTGGCCGAAGCGCTGTTGCGGGTACCGGATAACCAGACGATTGATGCCCTGATCGAAGACAAGATCGGCCCTTCCAACTGGCGTGACCATATCGGCCAGTCTGAAAGCTCGCTGGTCAATGCCTCGACCTACGCGCTGGAGATGACGCGGAGTGTGATTAACAAGCCCGAAAGCCGCGGGCCGCTCGACGCTCTGCGGGGCGCGATAAAGCGACTGGGCGAACCGGTGATCCGTGTGGCGGTACGACAGGCGATGAAAGAGCTTGGCAACCAGTTCGTGCTCGGCGAGGATATGAAGCTGGCGTTGAAGCGGGCCGAGAAATGGAAGGCCAAGGGCGCGACCTATTCCTATGATATGCTGGGAGAGGCCGCGATTACTCAGGAAGGCGCGGACGAATATTTCGAAGCCTATGCCGACGCGATAAAAGAAATTGCGAAAGTCGCTGTTTCCGATGATCTGCGCGAAAACCCCGGTCTTTCGATCAAATTATCGGCTCTCTACCCGCGCTACGAAATGAGCCAGCAGGCAAAGGCCGTGCCCGAGCTTGCCGACCGCGTGGGCGAACTGGCGCGCGCGGCGCGCGATGCTAATATCGGCCTCAATATCGATGCCGAAGAAGCCTATCGTCTTGGCCTGTCGCTCGACATGATCGAGATGGTGCTCAGCGATCCGCGCCTGACCGGATGGGATGGCTTTGGCGTCGTTGTGCAGGCATTTGGCAAGCGCGCCAGCTATGTTCTCGATTGGCTTTACGCGCTGGCGACCCAGCTCGATCGCAAGATCATGGTTCGCCTGGTCAAGGGCGCCTATTGGGACAGCGAGATCAAGCGGGCGCAAATGGATGGCGTACCCGACTTTCCTGTGTTCACGACAAAATCCGCGACCGATATCAGCTATATCTGCTGCGCATCGCAGCTGCTGAAAATGACCGATCGCATCTATCCGCAATTCGCCACTCACAATGCGCACAGCGTTGCGGCGATATTGGAGATGGCCGGTAACAATCAGGATTTCGAATTTCAGCGCTTGCACGGCATGGGCGAAACCTTGCACGATGCCTTGCTGCGCAATGAAAAGGTGCGTTCGCGCATCTATGCGCCGGTCGGGAAGCATCGCGAGCTGCTCGCCTATCTGGTCCGACGCCTGCTCGAAAATGGTGCGAATTCTTCCTTTGTAAACCAGCTCGCCAATCATGCTGTCGCCGCCGAACTGATTGCGACCGATCCGTTCGAGACGCTGGTGGCTGATCAGCAATCGAGCCAGTCGAAGATCATGAAGCCGAGCGATCTTTATCGGCCCGAACGGATCAACTCGCGCGGTTGGGATCTCGCCAATCGTACGGATTTGAACGATTATGTCGCAGAACGCGCGCCCTTTGCCGAGAAGCTCTGGCGTTCGTCACCGATCATCGTTCGTCCGGTGACAAGCGGCACCACGCACAAGATATTCAACCCTGCGATCAAGGACAGTCAGGTTGGTGAAGTGATCGAGGCTGACGAGAAGCAGGCCCGTGAAGCGATAGAAGATGCCCGCATCTGGGACGCTCCGGTGGCAGAGCGCGCTTCGGTTTTGCGCAAGGCAGCCGATCTTTACGAGCAGCATCACGGCGAAATTTTTGCATTGCTGGCAAGAGAGGCGGGCAAGACCCAATTTGATACGATCGCCGAATTGCGCGAGGCGGTCGACTTTCTCCGCTATTATGCCAAGGAAGCCGAGAAGTCGCCTGACAAGAAGCCACGCGGAATCATCAGCTGCATCTCGCCATGGAATTTCCCGCTGGCGATCTTCACCGGCCAGGTGGCTGCGGCTCTCGCTGCGGGCAATGCGGTATTGGCGAAACCGGCTGACCAGACGCCGCTGATTGCCGCTCTGGCGACCAATCTGTTGCACGAGGCCGGTGTGCCTCTGAGTACGCTTCAGCTTCTGCCGGGCGCTGGCGCAACCGTCGGTGCCGCGATCAGCGGCGACGCCCGCATCAATGGCGTATGTTTTACCGGCTCTACGGTGACGGCACAGACAATTAACCGCAATATCGCTGAAAATGGTCAGGCTGATTCATTGTTGATCGCCGAGACCGGCGGCCTCAACTGCATGATCGTCGATTCGACCGCTCTGCCGGAACAATCGGTTCGCGATATCATTACTTCTGCATTTCAATCCGCCGGGCAACGATGCTCGGCCTTGCGGGTGCTCTATCTGCAAGAGGATGTCGCCGAGCCGTTTCTGAACATGCTATATGGCGCGATGGACGCGACCGAGATGGGTAATCCGTGGTGGCTGTCGACCGACATCGGCCCGGTTATCGATCAGGCCGCGCATGACAAGATCAGCGCGCATATTGCTGCAGCAAAGACCGAGGGCAGGTTGCTGAAACAGCTCGGCTGTCCCGACGATGGCTATTTTGTCGGACCAGCGGTGATCAAGGTCGATACTATCAATGATCTCGGCGAAGAGATTTTTGGCCCGGTCCTGCACGTTGCAACATTCAAGAGCGGCGGGCTCGACCAGGTGATCAGCGACATCAACGGCCGCGGCTATGGACTGACCTTTGGTCTCCAGACCCGGATCGAACGGCGCATCGAAAAATTGACCAGCGCGATGAAGGTCGGAAATATCTACGTCAATCGCAACCAGGTCGGCGCTGTCGTCGGTTCCCAGCCGTTCGGCGGCGAGGGACTTTCCGGAACGGGTCCCAAGGCCGGCGGACCGCATTATCTGCCGCGCTTTTATCAAAGCTCCAGACCGACAACGCCGGTTAGTGTTGGCACTGAACTGGCAGCAGAAACGATTCAGACGGCACTCGAGAATCTTCCGGCTCCCGACAAGCGGCCGCGAAGTTCCGAAATCATGCCCGGACCCACCGGGGAGTCGAATGAACTATTCGCCTATGCACGGGGAACAATCTTGTGCCTCGGTCCGACGGCAGAAGATGCGACGAAGCAGGCCGAGACCGCGCGGCAACAGGGCTGTGAAGCGTTGATCTGTGTTCCCGGTGCTACCGGAGAGCAAACGCTCGACGGATTTCTGCCGCGTGATTCTCTGTCCCGGTTGACCGCTATCGATGCCGTGGTGTGCTGGAGTGAAATCGAGGATATCCGCGCCATCCGCCAGGCTCTCGCCCAGCGCGACGGACCGCTGATTCCGCTGATCACCGAGGAAAAATTTGACCACCAGTGTCTGGTAGAGCGCCACGTCTGCATAGATACAACCGCTGCGGGGGGAAATGTCTCGCTGCTGACCTGACAGCTGTCGCTGTCACAGGATCGGTAGTCTTCGTGATAATGATACAAGGGAAAAACTGGATCCCCCGTGAGGATTCGAACCTCAATTAACGGAGTCAGAGTCCGTGGTATTACCATTATACGACAGGGGAGTGCCGGAGCGGGGCAATAGGCAGGGAGCGACTTAGCGTCAAGCCTTTTGGTGGTGACTAGGCTGTTACCGGATCAAGCAGTTGCGGACCATTGTTGCGGTTGCTGTTGACCGCGTCGGAAACCCGGGTGGCTGTCATATCGCCCTGATAGGTTACCGCCAGACGTCCGGCTTCGGCCCAATCGCTCTCTAGCCATGTTGCGATGTTCGTTCGCTCTAGAATCACGGGCGTTCGGTCGTGAATGGCAGAGAATGACGCTGGCGCTGCGGTGGTAATCACCGCATAGCTGCCGATGTCGAGACGGTCATTATATGTCCACAGTCCGGCGAGCAGCATCGGCTCCCGGTCACCGCGTTCGACTTTATAGGGCGTCTTGCTCGAGCCCTCGCGCTGCCATTCGTAGAAGCCCGACACCATGATGATGCAGCGATTATTGCCGAGCAACGGTTTGAACGATGGTTTCTCCGCCAGCGTTTCGGCCCGGGCGTTGATCATCTTGGCAGCATATTTGGTGTCCTTGGCCCAGGGTGGCAGAAGGCCCCAGCGCAGCAGTTCGAGCGACCTCTGGCCATCTCGATTGATACACACCGGTACTTGCTGGGTTGGACAGATATTATAGCTGGGCTGAAAATTGCTATTTGGCGGGGGCTGGACGATCGCCAATATGTCGCGATATTCCGCCCAGGTCAGTTCTTCATGGCTAAATTTGCGCCCACACATGATGTTTTCCGTTCAACAAGGTTACCCGCCCTTGCGTCACAGGCGCTGCGGCGTTATCTTCCTAGGCAAGTACCGGCGGTATTATCCGATCCGGAGAACATAAGAGTACGGTCATGGCGGATCAAGAGTCCCCATCGCCGCAAGATGCAACAGGCGGATCATCCGCAAGGAAATCCCGCCCGAACCCTGCGGCGACACATAATGGACAGAGTCGGATTGCGCCTTCTGTTCTCCACGGTAACGGGCGCTGGCCCAAATTGCGGTCCTATGCAGCAATAGATCTGGGCACCAACAACTGTCGGTTGCTGGTCGCCAAGCCATCGTCTGACGGCTTCATCGTAACCGATGCCTTTTCGCGCGTTGTCCGTCTGGGGGAAGGCCTGGTCGAAACCGGCCGGATCAGCAGCCGGGCGATGGATAGAGCGGTTGCCGCCTTGTCGATTTGCGCTGACAAGCTGCGGCGTCGCAATGTGACGCTGGCTCGGTCGGTGGCTACCGAGGCCTGCCGGCGGGCGAGCAACGGTGACAAGTTTATCGAACGTGTCCGCCGCGAAACCGGTATCGCGCTCGACGTGATCTCCGCAGAAGAAGAAGCGCGTCTGGCCGTTCTCGGCTGTCAGATATTGCTTGAACCGGGCGAGGGGCCGGCGCTTATTTTCGATATCGGCGGTGGCTCGACAGAACTCGTGCTGGTCGACACAACCGGCTCGGCACCGGAAATTATTGACTGGCTGAGCGTCCCGTGGGGCGTCGTTTCGCTGACCGAAAGCGAAAAATTCAATGCTAGTGACCCGCACGCGCGACGTCAGGCCTTTATCGCGATGCGCAAGCGGGTGGCGGACAGCTTCGCCAGTTTTGCCGAAAGATTGCCGCGGCTCGAGCAGTGCGATTATCGTTTGCTGGGCACGAGCGGCACGGTAACCACATTGGCAAGCCTGCATCTGAAACTCCCGCAATATGATCGCAAGGTGATCGACGGCTTGATCGTGCCTACCGAATCGATGCGCGAAATCAGCACGATGCTGGCGAATGCTTCGCCAGACGAGCGGGCGGATATTCCGTGCATCGGCCGGGAACGCGCGGATCTGGTCGTCGGCGGCTGCGCAATTCTCGAATCGATTCTCGACATTTGGCCGGCACCGCGCGTCGGCGTCGCGGATCGCGGTATCCGCGAAGGCATATTGCGCTCGTTGATGTCTGCCAACGAACGGCGTTCGGTCCGATGAGCCGGGGCAGGGCAGGCAGCAAGCAGCGGGTCAAGACCGCCAAGGGTCGTAAGATCGGGTCGACCCGCTGGCTCGAACGGCAGCTGAACGATCCCTATGTCAAGCAGGCGCGGGCCGAAGGCTATCGATCTCGCGCAGCGTATAAGTTACTGGAACTGGACGAGCGGTTCAAACTGGTCCGCAACGCAAAGCTGGTAGTGGATCTCGGGATCGCGCCGGGTGGATGGGCCCAGGTGATGCGCAAATATGCGCCCAAGGCAGCGGTTGTCGGGATTGATCTGCTCGAGGTCGATGCGATCGAAGGGGTGACCATTTTCCAGATGGACTTCATGGACGATGCCGCGCCGGACCTGTTGATCGAAACTCTGGGCGGCAAACCGGACCTGATATTATCCGATATGGCCGCCAATACGGTTGGCCATCAGCAAACCGACCATTTGCGGACGATGGGACTGGTCGAGGCCGCCGCCTATTTTGCGGTGGACAATCTGCAAAAGGGCGGCAATTTTGTCGCGAAAGTATTGGCCGGCGGAACCGACAACGAGTTGTTGACGCTGCTAAAGAAGCATTTCGAGGTGGTGAAGCATGCCAAGCCGCCAGCGAGCCGCAAGGGCTCGTCCGAATGGTATGTGATTGCGCAGGGATTCAAGGACAACGCGGCGGCGCCCTAGGTTCTGTCCCTAATTGCCGGCGCGCGCCTTGGCGACCATTTCCTTTAGTCCGTCATAGCCCACGGCTCCGACTTCCGACTGATTGCCGACAACCCAGGCCGGGGTTCCGGTGAACCGCATCTGCTGGGCAGTTTCGATATTATTCTGGATTTCACGCTTGGCTTCGGGTGACGCGATGAAGGCCCGCGCCGCTGCCATGTCGAGTCCGATCTCCCTGGCCGCCGCCTCTATCGTCGAAGGTGTCGGCCGACCGGTGGCGAACATGGTTTTGTGGAAGGCATAATATTTGCCCTGCTTCGCAGCCGCCAGTGCCATCAGCGCGGCGTCATTGCTGGTTTCGCTGAGAATCGGCAACTCGCGGAATACGACTTTCACATTTTTGTCTTCGGCGATCAGTCTGGCGATATCGCGCTCGGTCTGTTTGCAATAGGGGCAATTGAAATCGGAATATTCGACGACAATGACATCACCATCGGGATTTCCGGCAAAAGCGTTTCCGGCAAAAGGCTTTTCAATCTGAGCCCGGACCGCATCAATCGCCGACGCCTTCTGGCGGCCCTGCAAGATTTCTACCGCTTCCGGAATGATTTCAGGATTTTTCAGGATATAGTCGCGGACAATCGCCTCGATGGCTTTTTGCTCCTGCGCATCGATACCCGCGGCCAGCGCAAGTTCGCTGGTGGCTTCGGTCGAGGAAGCGCTGCCTGCCTGCCAGAACCAAACACCCAATGCCGCCGCTATGGCCAGTCCGCCACCCGCCATAATCATCCACTTTCTATTTGAAACTTCATCCACAATCGGGCTCTTTCGTTGATCTATGCCATTGGCTATGGCCGCACGGCTTGTCCAGCCAAAACAGTGCCGGTGTAGGCAGCCCGGGCTAGCGGCGCTTGCTGTCTCTTTCGAATTCGGCTTTGGCAATGAACGAAATGTCCTGCGCCCGAATCCAGTCGGGTGTATTCTCGGCTATACCAGCCATCGCGATTTGCGAACTGCGAATGGCACCGGCATAGTTTTGCGAAAGCAGAGAGCTCTCCGCTGTTGCCAGTTGCGCGCGCGGCATGTCGCCTTGTTGCGAATAAACCACTCCCAGCTGATACCAGGCAAACGGGTTGCGATTGTCCTTGTTTACAGCGGCTTTCAAGACTTGGGTTGCCTCGTCAAAATATTGTGCGTCTTCGGTCGCGATCAGGGCGTGACCGAACAGGCTCGCGATCAGCGGCTGGTTATTGGTTAGCTCCACCGCCCTGCGCAGCGATTTCAGCGCTTCGTCGGGTTTGCCCGATTCCAGCAGGATCTGGCCGTGCAATTCGAGGAAATAAGGATCGTTCGGCGCGGATTTGAGCAGATTATTGACCTCGTAGAGCGCCCGATCGGGATAGGCGCTCTTGTGCCATGCATAGGCCCGTGCATAGCGACCGGGAACCGATTGGTCGCTTTCGGGATATTCGCGCAAGGTCACCACCGGGTCAGCGGTAAACCCCAGAAGCTTGGCCTTGACCCGCTGGAACCGCGCCTCGATGTCCGGGTCGGAGGGCTTGTCCCAGGCGGGGTCGCTTTGGTAAACGTCTCTCAGCAGGCTGACACGTTCTCCGGACAGCGGATGGGTGCGGCCGTAGCTGTCCTCCTGCGGGATGCCGAGGCGGAATTCGTAATTCTGAAGTTTCTTGAAAAAATCGATCGAGCCTTTGCCGGTAATACCGGCCTCGGAAAGGTAGCGGGCACCGGCAGAATCGGCTGATCGTTCCTGCACCCGGCTGAAGGCCAGGAATTTGCCCATGGCGGCTTGCTGGCCGGCAGCCAGGATCCCCATGCCGGCATCGCCCGCGCCGGCGGCGATGGCGGCAGCACCCAGGATCAGGCTGAGGATCGTGATTCCGGTCGCGGTTTTCATGCCTTCGTCGAAACGGATTATATGCCCTCCGGTGATGTGACCCAGTTCGTGGGCCATCACCCCTTGCACTTCATTGGCGCTGTCTGCGGTCTCGATGAGACCGGCAAAGAAATATATTCGCTGGCCGCCCGCAACAAAGGCATTGACCTGATTGTCATTGATCAGGACTACCTCGACCTCGTCGGCATCCAGTTCGGATACCGCGACCAGCGGCGCGACCATATCGGTAAACAGGGCTTCGGTTTCGGCATCGCGCAATATCGACTGGGCGGCAACAGGTTGTACGACGATCGAGACCATCGTCAAAAACGCCACCATGAACCGGGTCAACCGGCCGAGGGCCGGCATGCGAATGCGGTGAAATGAAACAGCAAGACTATTGCGCATGTAAATCCTCAGCCTGAAAGCCCGGTTGGAGCTTTCTCCCTGACATCACCTGCCTGAACCGCGGATGAAAATAATACCGCTCCCGCCCGAAACTTGCCGGGGGGAACGGTACCAATATCATTATCCGAACGTACGTTGCCACCAGCCGTTGCGGGGTGGTCCGTCGCTGGATGCCGCAGCATCACTGTCGGACGTTTTTGCGACGCTGTCCTCTTTCGACTTGCCGGTCGCTTTAGCTCTCGCTTTCCGCGGTTTTGCAGGTGCCTTTTCCTTGACCGCTTCCGGGGCGGCCTTGTCAGACGCCTCGGCGTTATCGGCCTTTTTGGCACGCGCCCTCGGGGCTCTTTTTACCGGCGGCTTGTCATCAGCGGTTGCGCCGGTGGTTTCAGCAGCCGGTGTGGACGCCGTGGCCTTGGCTTTTCGCGGAGCGCGGCGCCGTTTCGGCTTTTCTTCGGCCGTTTCGGTGTCCGGCTGTGTACTTGCCGCTGGCTGCTCCGCCGGGGCTTCGCTTTTGGCGGAACGGCGTCTGCCGCGCGGTTTAGCCTCAGGTTGCACCTGCTCATCAGCGTTGCCTTCGGTTGCGTCAACTGGCGGATTATCCGTCTTGCGGGCGCTGCTACGGCGCGGTCGTGGCTGCGGTTTCTCGGCTTTGTCACGGCTATCCGCGTCATTCGGTTTCGCATCTGCCTCGCCACTATTCTCCGAATTGCCGGTTTCCGAACGATCGCCACCACCACGGTTGCGCCTTCCGCGCCGACGCCGTTTGCGTTTGGGCCGCTCACCGCCGTCGTCCCTTGCTTCCCGAACGTCTTCCCGTGCTTCCCGCACGTCTTCTTCAACGGTTTCAGTGTCTTCAACATGATCGTCATCATCATCATCAACGATGGGTTCGAATTTGGGCATGTTCTTCGGTGGGCTGCCGGAGGTTTGGATTTCCATCCGTGCGCCTTCGGTTTCCCCGTCGGGAACGATTTCGATCGAGACGCCATAACGTTTCTCGATGTCGTCAATCTCGTGACGCTTGCTGTTCAACACGTAAATGCTGGCTTCCTGGCTAGTGCGCAGACTGATCTGGCTTGCCTTGCCCTTGGCAGCTTCTTCTTCGAGCAGCCGGAGCACGGACAAAGCGGCAGACGAAGCGGTCCGGACCAGTCCGGTGCCTTCACAATGCGGACATACTTTGGTGGAAGCTTCCAGCACGCCGGTGCGCAGGCGCTGACGGCTCATTTCCATCAAGCCAAAGCTTGAAATCCGTCCGACCTGAATACGCGCCCGATCGTTTTTCAGCGCATCGCGCATCGCCCGTTCGACTTTGCGGACATTGCCACTCCGGTCCATGTCGATAAAATCGATCACCACCAACCCGGCCATATCGCGCAATCGCAATTGGCGTGCAATTTCTGCGGCGGCTTCCATATTGGTCTTGACCGCGGTTGCCTCGATCCCGTGTTCGCGGGTTGATCGTCCGGAGTTGATGTCGATCGAGACCAGCGCCTCGGTCGGATTAATCACAAGATAGCCACCGGATTTCAGCTGCACTTCCGGCGAATACATCGCCGACAGCTGGTCCTCGACACCATAGCGTTGGAACAGCGACACCGGATCGGCATAGCTCTTCACCCGTTTGCTGTGGCTCGGCATCAGCAGCTTCATGAAATTCTTCGCTGCCGTATAGCCGCTTGCCCCTTCGACGAGGACTTCCTCGATCTCGCGATTGTAAATGTCGCGGATCGCGCGTTTGACGAGATCGCTATCGCTGTGGATCAGGCTTGGTGCGGTCGCCACCAGGGTTTTTTCACGGATCTCATCCCAAAGCCGGGCGAGATAGTCAAAATCACGCTTGATTTCAGGCTTGGTCCGGGAAAGTCCGGCGGTGCGAACGATACAGCCCATGCTGGTCGGCAATTTCAGATCAGCGATGATCGATTTGAGGCGCTTGCGATCGCCAGCATTATTGATCTTCCGGCTGATACCGCCACCATGGGAGGTGTTGGGCATAAGCACGCAATAGCGACCCGCGAGGCTGAGATAGGTGGTGAGCGCAGCACCCTTGTTGCCGCGTTCTTCCTTGACCACCTGGACGAGCACAACTTGCCGCCGCTGGATGACGTCCTGGATTTTGTAACGTTTGCGCAGGGCCATCCTCTTCTGACGTGCCTGATCGCTGGCTTTGGGCATGCTGCCTTTGCCGCGACCACGCGTGTTGCGACCACCGCGTCCGCGACGGCCACCGCTTTTGCCTTTGGCGTCGTCCTCGGATGAATCATCACCGGATCCGTCGGAATCATTGTTGTCGTCGTCATCATCGTCATCGTCGTTATTTTCTAAGGGGACTTCGCCTTCGGTAACGTCGATCGTGTCGACGCTGTCATCCTTGTCGACTTCAACCAGTGCGGTATCCAGTTCCTCGGTGGCTTCGCTGCGCACCATATCGGCGGGAGAGTCATCTTCTTCCTCTTCCTGCGCGCGCAAAGCAGCTTCTTCTGCCGCGTGCTCGGCTTCTTCGGCCAGCAACGCTTCACGATCTTCTCTCGGGATCTGGTAATAGTCGGGATGGATTTCGGAAAAGGCGAGGAATCCGTGGCGGTTGCCACCATAATCCACAAAGGCAGCCTGTAACGACGGTTCGACCCGGGTTACTTTTGCTAGATAGATATTGCCTTTAAGTTGTTTGTGCTCGGAAGATTCAAAATCGAATTCCTCAATTTTGTTTCCTTTTACGACCGCCACCCGGGTTTCTTCCTGGTGGCGCGCGTCGATTAGCATGCGCGTAGTCATTCAATAGTCTCCTGGCATGGTACAAGAGAGGGCCGAAGCCCGCTCGGGCCATGCGATATGGTAGGGATAACGGGTGTTCGCGCGCGGTCCTTTGTTTAGGGGCGGGCGGCGTCATCCGGTTGATTTGAAAAATTTCAGATAAAAATGCGTCTGCAACAACTGCATGGCCCTGGCCGTTAGCCAAAGTCGTTCCGCCTGTGGAAGCGCTTCCGATACGGAGAGCTTCATAGCCGGAGATGTCATGCCTCATGTTGCGTCAACCTGGTAGATGCCGAATGATTTCCGGCATTTAGAAGAACCGCTTCAGGATTGTTCCCGAATGGTTCGAAACGTCTGCTAGCACCGCTCACGCTAATCGGCAACATAAACTGTGACCAACCCGAAACATCTCCGGGAATATTGCTGCGCCCGAATTCATGACTAACGGGCCGTTAACCGCGTCATTTTACGGCCCCTTACGAAACCTTCCTTAATGGCTTTTTTACTCAATTGTTTGTTGTGATTTAGCCAGGAAGCCAGAGCCGATGAAATTTGACTGGACCAAAAAGGCCCGAGCAGGGCATAAGCAAGTCATGGCACTGGCAACCATTTTTGTATCTGCATTGCTGATCACCCAACCGGCCGAGGCTGGTTCGATCAGCCGGATCGAAGCGAGCGGTTCGCAGATCATCGTTGCCTTCGATGATCTGGTAGAAGGCGCCTCGACTTTTTCCCTGATCGGACCAGACCGGATCGCGATTGATATCCAAGGTGGCAAAGCCGGGCAGGGAGGATATGCGTCCGGAATTGTGAAATCTGTGCGCCAGGGACAATATGATCCCAATACAGCGCGGATCGTGTTCGATCTTGACCGACCGGCGGTGATCACCAACGGCAGTTTTTCGCAAGATGGAAAAAGCCTGAAGCTCAACCTGCAGGCGGTTGGCCTGAATCAAATCGCGCTGGGCCGGAAGTCCTTTTTACC
>NZ_JBATHY010000206.1:0-8074 GCF_049667325.1 Parasphingorhabdus sp.
GGCAGGCCCTTGCGGTCCAGCGCGCCGACGCCGTAAATCTCGGAGAGCGGCTGGGCGCCATCCACCGCTAGAGCGGCAACCACTTTAGCGGTATCAAGTGAACTGCCCCCGCCCAATCCGATGACGATATCTATGCTGGCGGCTTGCGCTACGGCTATGGCTTGCAGAACGATGGCTTCTGGCGGGTCCGCAACGACAGCGTCGAAAATTACGACATCCAGACCCGCTTCGGACAATGTTTTTTCGACCGGGGCGATTAGCCCAGCGGCCACGATGCCCTTGTCGGTCACGATCATCGGCCGGGATGCACGCAGGGCGGCAATCTGATCGGGAAGCTCGGCGAGACAGCCTTCGCCGAAGTGGAGCACCGGGACGGTCTGGAAGATGAAATTTTTCATGGCACGAACCTTTGCACCAATGGTTCTGCCGCGCAATAAAAAGGGGCCGGAAAAACCGGCCCCTGATTGGTTGGTGACAGATGCCACCGAGTTTTTCGTCGCTTCTAGAATTTGCCGCGAAGCGTCAGGCCGTACATGCGCGGTTCTTGCGCAAAGGCAGAACGCGAACCGGAGCGCAACACGGTGTTGAACGTCACACCGCGCGTGATTTCGTTGGTCAGGTTGGTAACCCAAGCTTCGATACCCCATGCATCGTCGATATCAGCGATACCGGCACGCATGTTGATCTTGATGTTGCCATCCTGAACATCAAACGGAACCAGCGCAGCTGAATCGACCGCCGCCTGAACACTGCCCGCAGCCGCAATTTGCGTTGCGCTTGGGACTTCAATCGCTTGTGTCGAGGTCCGACGATCGCTTTCCATCCGCACTTGCGTGTTAACGAAGAACTTCATGCTGTCACCAATGTCACGATCGTAGGTAGCGCCGAAAATGCCGACCCATTTAGGGGCATTTGTCAACGAGTTACCACAGAGAGACAAGACGTTGGCCGACGTTTGCGTACCGGCACAATTATCCGGATATCTTGCATTCGTGTAAGTCAGGCCACCGTTGAAGGTCAGGTTTTCGCTTGGACGTGCCACCATTTCCAGTTCGACACCGGTCGATTTCGCCACCGGTACGTTGAACGTCGTGAACTGGGCTCCAGTGAATTCCAGAACCTGGAAGTTGCTGAATTCTTCGTGGAAGCCAGCGACATTCACGGTCACAGCATTGTCGAGGAACTTGCCTTTGAAACCAACTTCATAAGCATCCACTTCCTCGGAAAGGAAACGTGGATCGGCGCCACCGGCAGCAGCCGTGGAGTCGAGGTTGAAGCCGCCGGATTTATAGCCATGGGTAAAGCTGGCATAAACCGTGATCGGAGATGCAAATTCGTAGCTGACTTTGCCGGTGTAGATCAGCTCTTCGTCGCTGAAGGTGCTGGCAAAGGGACGGGGCAGCGGGAACGGATTGGCGTTAGAGCCAATTGCCGGTGCAACAAATGCGAAACAACCGGTTCCGAACACGTTGCTGATCAAAGCAGCAGGAACATTGCCGGCTCCGATTGTACCAAGGATAGCCGGACACAGCGGATTGTTGACCGCAGACTGGCTGAACGAACCGTCTTTGCTTTCATCGGAGTAACGCAAGCCAACGTGCAGTTTCAGGCCGTCGGTTACTTCCAGAACATTATGCGTGAATAACGACCAGCTTTTGCTGCTCTGCGTATAATCATTGGTGGTCCGGACAACAGATGGATCGATCCCGCCTGGTACGTTCAGCGGCGAATTCGGGAAGATGTTGCTATTGGTCAGCAGCGACAGAGGAGTAGCACCAAGTGCACCCGCACCACCGGCCGTGAACAACGCACCGATGAACCGGCCATAATCCTGACCCAATCCGAAGTTGACCGACTGGCTAATCTCTTCGTCGGAATAATAACCGCCGACAAGCCATTGCAGGGCACCGTCAAATGCTTCGCCCTGGAAGCGCAATTCATGCGTCATCGTATCGATTTCTGTACCGCCGCCGGGAAGGACATTGAAAACGTCCAGGCCGGAAAATGCAGAGTCATAGGATTCGCCTGCACGATATTCGCGATAAGAACCGATGTAGATGGCGTCGACAGTGTCACCGAGCGGAACTTCAACCTCGGCCGAAACGCCCCATTGATCGTTGCTGTTGATCGATTCCTGATTGGACGTGGCAATCCGGTTATCCAGAGCCCGTTCAGCAGTGGTCGTATCAAACCGGTTCGTTGCGACGACCGGTGCAGCCATGCCGCCCCGTGCGCCGAGACCGACGAGACCGAAGACACCAGCGGTTTCTACTGGCGACTGCAGCAATTCGATCGCGGCACAGCAGCTGGCTGTGCTCTTCGAATAATCGGCAATCAAACGACCGCTGATGCCGCCTGGCGTTTCGAAGCCGAGTTGGCCGCGAACGAGATATTGATCGGTATTGTTGGATTCGCCGATTTCCGCTCCGTTGCGGTCGATGACCGTTACATAACCGTCACGCTTGCGATAGGCGCCGGTAACACGAAGGGCCAATGTGTCCTCGATGATAGGAGCATTGATCGCGCCCTGCACACTCATATGGTCGTAATTGCCATAGGTTGCATTCACAAAACCGCCAAAATCATTGAGATCGGGACGCTTGTTGGTGATGTTCAGCGCACCGGCGGAAGTGTTGCGTCCAAACAACGTTCCCTGCGGACCGCGAAGAACTTCGACGCGTTCTACGTCAACAAATTCGCCGAGCGCAACGCCGGGACGCGATTGATACGCGCCATCTACGAAGATGCCGACGGCCGATTCAAAGCCAATATTGTTCGAGGTCGTACCAACGCCGCGAATCCGCAACACAACGGTGCCGGACGCGGTCTGAGCATTGGAGGTTGAAAAACTTGCCGACACGCTGCCGATATTCTGTACGTTCACCACGCCCTGCTGCTCGAGCTGGACCGGGCTGACCGCGGTCACGGCAATAGGGATGTCCTGAACGTCTTCGGCGCGCCGGGTAGCCGTCACGATGATTACATTATCGTCGAAGGTTTCTACTTCCTGCGCTTCGTCTTGCGCAAAAGCGGGGGTGGTCATGGCGGTGGTGCAAAGTGCGGCCATGAGCAATTTATTGAAGGTTTTCATGTGTATTCTCCCGTTGAACTCGCCGTCGTTATCGCCGTTTTCCTGGGGGGATGGCTTGTTTTTACGACCGCTACGGTTGCGCTAGTCCTTTAATTGGGTCATTAAATCAAGCGGAGAGGGGCGGAACCACGCCGATTCCTTAGCAAACGTTGCATAAATGTAACATTCGCTTTGGGTCGAAAAGCAGAGAAATCGGCGTTCCTGCCTCAGGAGGGATGTTAAAATGACACACAAATTGTCCGCTTTTGTCGTGCTGAGCAGCTTGCTCGCAGGCTGTTCTGCAGGAGATAGCAGAACCCCGGAATCAGAAACCGCGATCGCCTCCGGCGAAGCGGCAAACCCGGACCGCAACGTCTATTTCGGTGATCTCCACATTCACACCAAGAACAGCTTTGACGCCTATATCTTCAACGTCCGCACCACCCCGGATGACGCGTATAAATTCGGCATGGGCGAAACGATCAAGCATCCGCTCGGCTATGACCTGAAGCTCGAAGGCCCGCCACTCGACTTCATGGCGGTCACCGATCACGCCGCCTATCTTGGCCATCTCGAAGCGATGGACACCCCCGGTACCGCGCTATCCAAACTGGATATGGCCAAAGATATGTTCAGCACCGACCAGGACACGATTCTCAACGCGTTCCAGCTGATCGGCGGCGCAGTGCGCGACGGAAAGAGGATGAAGGGAGTCTATGATCCCGCCATTGTCGGCAATGTCTGGAAGCAGATTGTCGATTCGGCCGAAAAATATAACAAGCCCGGCAAGTTCACGACATTCGCCGGCTATGAATATACCGCTGTCCGGGTCACCCGTGGCGAAGAAGGCGGCTTTGCCGGCGGCAATCTGCATCGCAACGTCGTTTTCAGGGGCTCGGCGCCCGCCATGCCTTTCGCCACCGTCGATTCGACCAATCCGGAAGACCTGTGGACTTGGATGGATGATCAGCGCGAAGCCGGAAACGATGTCATGTCGATTCCGCACAACAGCAATGTATCCGACGGCGAAATGTTCAAGATGGAAACCTATAATGGCCAGCCGCTGACCAAGGCCTATGCCGAAAAGCGAATCCGCAACGAGCCGATTGTCGAAATCACCCAGGTCAAGGGCACGTCCGAGACCCATCCTTCGCTGTCGCCCAATGATGAATGGGCCGATTTCGAAATATACGACAAGCTCCTCGGGTCGATGACCACTTCCAAGACGGCCAAGGGTGACTATGTCCGGCAGGCGCTGGCCAACGGGCTGAAACTGACCATGGAAATCGGCGCCGATCCATTCCATTTCGGCTTTATCGGATCGAGCGACACGCATGTGGTCGGCGGTTCGTTTGACGAGAAGAATTTCTGGTCCAAGATCGGGATTGTCGACGGTTCGCCGGAGGCGCGGGGTTCGATACCGCCGGGCGGCAAGAAAAGCTGGGAAGGCGTGACCGTCGATCCCAACGCCGCGAACTGGTTCTCGCGCTGGAGCGCGTCAGGCTATGCCGCGGTCTGGGCAGAGCAGAACAGCCGCGAAGCGATCTTCGATGCGATGCGGCGCAAGGAAACCTATGCGACCACCGGCACGCGCATCAAATTGCGCTTCTTCGGCGGGTTCGGGTTCACCAAGGCGATGCTGGACGATCCGGAAATGGTCAGCAAGGCCTATCAGGACGGTGTGCCGATGGGCGGTGATCTTGTCGGCAGCAAAACACCGGGCTTTATCATCTGGGCGATGCGCGACGCGGCAAGCGCACCGCTGCAGCGCGTCCAGATCATCAAGGTCTGGACCGATGGCGGCAATGCCAAAGAGAAGGTGTTTGATGTCGCTTGCAGCGATGGCGGAACGCCCGATGCAAATTTCCGCTGCCCCGACAATGGCGCAAAAGTGGATCTTAGCGATTGTTCGATTTCCGCCAACAAGGGAGCACCGGAACTGAAGAGTTTCTGGCGCGACCCCGAACACAAGACCGGGCAGCGCGCATCCTATTATGTCCGCGTGCTGGAAAATCCGGTCTGTCGCTGGTCTACCTGGGACGCGCTGCGGGCGGGCGTCAAGCCAAATCCCGCGCTGCAGAAGACGATCCAGGAACGCGCATGGTCTTCCCCGATCTGGTATGTACCAACGGCTTGATCTGACAGGAAAACTGCGTGAAAATATTTCGTGACCCGATCGCGCATTTCGTCCTGATCGGGCTGGTGCTGGTTGCCATAAACCATTTCTGGAACGTCTGGCAGGGTGAGCAGGGCCGCACCATCGTGGTGAGCGCTGCCGAGATCGAAAGACTGGAAAATATCTGGGCCGGCACGGCCGGTCGGCGACCGACCGGTGGAGACCGGCAATCGATCATCGATCAATATGTGCAGGAAGAGGTGCTGGTTCGGGAGGCCGAGCGACTGGGCCTTGGGGACGGCGATACGATCATCCGACGCAGGCTCGCCCAGAAAATGGATTTTCTGGTCAGCGAGGAATCCTCGGCAAGCGATCCGACGGATGCAGAATTGAAAAGATGGTTCGAGGATCATGGCAACCGATTTGCTGCACCCGAAATGCGCAGCTTCACCCATGTCTATTTCAGTCCCGAAAAACACGGATCACGCATCGAGCCCGCAGCGGTAACCGCCCTCGCGCGGTTGAAGTCGGGCGCGGAATGGAAATCGCTTGGCGATCCGTTCATCCAGAAGCGCAGCTATGCAGCGGTACCGGAGCGGGAAGTCACGCGGCTGTTCGGACCAGAGTTTGCCGCCGCGATATTCAAGCTTGAGGCCGGCACGTGGAGCCAGCCGATCGGATCCGCCTTTGGCCTGCATCTGGTCCGGATCGAGGCCATCGACAGCGCCGCAGAGGCGCGGTTCGAACCGATCCGGAGCGAAGTGCTGGCCGCATGGCAGGACGATCAGCGTGCCGAGGCAAAGCGAACGGCGTTGAACAAACTGGTCGGCAATTACGAAGTGGTCATCGAGAAAAGGGAATGAACCCCTCCTTCCGCCATCCCGCATCAGCCCTGTCGGGGCATTGGACAACCGGGGCGCGCAAGTGGCTTCGACGCGCGCTGACACTCTTGCTTTGCGCATTATTGATGGCATTTATGGCGAGTATGGCGAGCCCGGCCAATGCCCACGAAATCCGGCCCGCTGCACTGGAACTGACCGAGCAGGCCGATGGCAATGTCTCGGTCATCTGGAAGCAGCCGGTGCTATCGGGTCGCAAGCTCAGGATGCGGCCAATCCTCCCTGACCAATGTCCCGCGCCGGAACAGACGCGGCAGGAGTATAGCGGTACGGCGACAATCGAAAGCTGGCAGACCGCCTGCCGCCTCGACCGCGGAGAGATCAGGATCGAAGGCCTCGAACAGACGCTGACCGATGTCTTTGTCCGCCTGAAATTTGCCGACGGCCGAGAACAGACGCGGGTTTTGCGTCCGGCTAACGCCGCTTTTTCTTTGAAGGCGCAAGCCAATAGTTCCCCGGCCAGCGCCTATCTGCGGATCGGCGCGGAGCATATGCTGTTCGGATGGGATCATCTGCTGTTTGTTCTCGGGCTCCTGCTGCTCACCCCCTTGCGGCAGCTGCTTTGGGTGATCACCGCTTTCACTGCCGGTCATAGCATCACCCTGGCGGTCACGGCGATGGGCCTGTTCAGTCTGCCTAGCGAACCGGTAGAGCTGCTGATCGCACTCAGTATTTTTTTCCTCGCCATCGAAGCCATCCGCAAACGGAGCGGAAAAACCAGCCTCACGATCCGCCAGCCGTGGATAATCGCGGCCAGCTTTGGCTTGTTGCACGGTCTGGGTTTCGCAGGTGCACTCGCCGAAATAGGCCTCCCCAAAGGCGCGGAAGTGTGGGCCTTGTTACTGTTTAATCTGGGTTTGGAACTGGGCCAGATCCTGTTTGTGGCAGCCATCATCGCTGCCTACGGGCTGATCGGCCGCCTGCCCGTCGACCGGCAAAAATATCTCGTCCGGCCTGCGGTCTATCTTGTCGGTTCGCTCGGTGCCTATTATACAATGACGCGCCTGTTCACCTGAAATCGCTCTTGGCGACCAGCATCATCGCCGCTAGGGGAAATGATCCACCAGCTTAAGGACAATCGATGCCCCAACTCATCCTGCTTCGCCATGGCCAGTCGCTATGGAATCTCGAAAACCGCTTTACCGGCTGGTGGGATGTCGATGTCACGAAAAAGGGCATAGAAGAAGCGAAGGCAGCAGGACAGTTGATGAAAGAACGGGGCATTGACCCGAATATCTGTTTTACCAGCGTCCAGACCCGCGCAATCAAGACACTCAATCTTGCGCTCGAGGAAATGGGCCGCCTGTGGTTGCCGGTGGAGAAAAACTATCGCCTGAACGAGCGGCATTATGGTGGCCTGACCGGCCTCAACAAACAGGAAACGCGTGACAAGCACGGCGACGAACAGGTCCATGTCTGGCGGCGCAGCTTTGACACACCGCCGCCGCCGATGGCAGCAGACAGCGAGTATCAAATGTCGACCGACCCCCGCTACAAGGGAATAGAAGTCCCCGCGACCGAGAGCCTGAAAGATACCATCGTGCGGGTTCTGCCCTATTGGAAGAGCCGGATCGCACCCGAATTGCAAAATGGCAAAACGGTTCTGATATCGGCACATGGCAACAGCCTGCGGGCGCTGGTCAAGCATCTGTCCAATATTGCGGACGACGAGATTACCGGCCTGGAAATCCCGACGGGCCAGCCGATTATCTACGAACTGGATGACGATCTGAACGAGATCGAGCGCTATTATCTTTCGGAGCGTTAATCCGCGGCGTTATTCTGATTTGTCTTTCGCGCGGTACATCGCGGCGTCAGCCCTTGTCATCAGGTCTTCGACCGTATCTTTGGGTCCCACGAAACAATAGCCTATCGCTGCTCCCAGGCGCAGAGGGCTGCCCGCATAGGTACAACCTGCTTTGTCAAACTGCTTGATAAACGAGGCGATCTTGTCGACCACCTGATCGGCATCCAGATGGTCGAGCAAAA
>NZ_JBATHY010000207.1:0-1978 GCF_049667325.1 Parasphingorhabdus sp.
ATATTTGCTGTCTGACAGCGGTTCTTCGCCAATTACTGCCGGAAATCGCAGTAGAAATTGATCAAGCAGGTCCTTGGCAACGACAAATCTTTGATCTACTTTTGCCGAAGTATCTCCCTCGTCGGAAATGGCAAAAACTACATACTCAACATCAGCCCCATAAGCCAAAGCCTGATTGACCGGTATCGTCCACGGTGTCGTCGTCCAGATCACCGCATGAGCACCCTCCAAGTCAGGCGCATTGGGCGCTTCAACAATCTCGAACGCCACATCAATCTGCGTCGAGACGATATCCTCATATTCCACCTCGGCCTCGGCCAGCGCGGTTTTCTCGACCGGCGACCACATCACCGGCTTGGCGCCGCGATAGAGCTGGCCGGCCTCGGCAAATTTCAATAGCTCGGTAACGATCGCCGCTTCGGCGTCATAATCCATCGTCAGATAGGGCTTGTCCCACTGCGCCAGCACGCCGAGCCGCTTGAACTCCTCGCGCTGCACATTGACCCAGTTGTCGGCATAGGTCCGGCATTCGGCGCGGAACTCGCTCGCCGGAACCTCGTCCTTGTTGCGCTTTTTCTTGCGATACTGCTCCTCGATCTTCCATTCGATCGGCAGCCCGTGACAATCCCAGCCGGGCACAAACGGCGCGTCCTTGCCGAGCATATTCTGCGAGCGGACCACCAGATCCTTGAGCGTCTTATTGAGACTGTGGCCGATATGGATGTTGCCATTGGCATAAGGCGGGCCGTCGTGAAAAATAAATTTCTCGCGACCAGCGCGGGCTTCGCGCAGCTTTTCATAGAGACCAATCTTCTGCCAGCGCGCCAATATCGCCGGTTCCTTTTGGGCAAGGCCGGCTTTCATCGGGAAATCGGTTTTCGGCAGGAAAACCGTGTCTTTATAATCTGCTTTGGGATCGCTCATGATCGCGGGGATTAGGGGAGGTTGCGGGTCTGCGCAAGCATGGTTTTTGCACTGCGGTATAAGGAATTTGTCCTGATCCGTTGGCCCTGACCCTGTCTGCTGCAGGGAGTGGACCCGCTTGCCGTTAGTGGTGAGCCTGTCGAACCACGCCTGCCGTCGCTAGGCGCCCTTCGACAGGCTCAGGGCTATCGGCACACTGACTCACCACTATAGGAATTCTAGCCCAGCAATTCTCGCGCCTTGTCACAATCCTTCGCCATCTGCACCTTCAGCGCCTCGAGATCATCGAACTTCTGCTCCCCGCGCAGAAAATGGTGCAATTCGACCTCGATCGTCTGGCCATAGAGATCCTCGCTGAAATCGAAGAAATGGGGTTCCAGCAATTCCTTCGGCGGATCAAAACTCGGGCGAATGCCAAGATTGGCCGCCCCGTTCAGCACCCGCCCGTTGGGCAGCCGGCCCTTGACCGCGTAAATTCCGTATTTCGGGCGGAGATAATGGCCCATGTCGATATTGGCGGTGGGATAGCCGAGCTTCTGCCCGTTCTTGTCACCGTGGATGACTTCGCCCTGGATCGTGAAGGGACGCGTAAGCAGGCGGCCCGCTTCTTCGCATTTTCCCTCTTTCAACGCCTCGCGGATGCGGCTCGACGAGATCACATCATCGCTATCGCCGATCGGGCTGACCGCTTCGCTTTTCAGTCCGTGCACCGCCCCAATCTCGCGCAGCACGTCGATATTGCCCTTCGCGCCCTTGCCGAAAGTGAAATCCGCTCCGGTCACCACGCCCGCCGCGCCAAAGCGATCGACCAGCAGCTTGCTGATAAAATCTTCTGCCGTCGTTCCCGCCAGCCCGGCATCGAACTGAAACACCAGCATCGCGCTCGCGCCTGCATCGGCAAACAGCCGCTGGCGCTGGGCGAGCGTTGTCAGGCGAAACGGCGCGACATCGGGCTTGAAAAAGCGGACCGGATGGGGATCGAAGGTCGCGATGATCGCCGGCCGGCCTTCGTCCCGCGCCCGGCTCAGCGCCTTGCCGGCGACCGCCTGATGAC
>NZ_JBATHY010000208.1:0-1914 GCF_049667325.1 Parasphingorhabdus sp.
GAGGCGACCAGCGGGAACAGCGGTATCTCGTTCGCCGCCATTGGCTGCGCTCTCGGTCATCCGGTCACCATTTTCATGCCCGACTGGGTCAGCGCCGAACGGCGTGCCATTCTTGCCATCTACGGCGCCGACGTGCGCCTGATCTCCCGGGAGCAGGGCGGCTTTCTCGGCTGCATGGCTGCGGCGGAACTGTGGAGCGAACAGGGTGCCTATCTGCCCCGCCAGTTCTCCAACCCGGTCAACGCCGATGAACATGCCGAAGGAACCGGTCCCGAACTCTGGCATCAGATTGCATCGGACGGCGGTGCGCTCGGCGGCTTTGTTGCCGGCGTCGGCACCGGCGGCACGGTCATGGGCATGGGCCGCTATCTGAAAGGCCGCGACCCGAGCATTGCCGTGCACCCCGTCGAACCGATCGAATCGCCAACCCTGTCGGTCGGCCACAAATGCGGCCAGCACCGGGTACAGGGCCTGTCCGACGAATTCATCCCCGCGATCCTCGATCTGTCCGAACTGGACGGGGTGATCGGCGTCAACGATGGTGATGCGATCCTGATGGCGCAGAAGCTCAGCCGCGAGTTCGGTCTCGGCGTCGGGATTTCGAGCGGCATCAATCTGGTCGGAGCGATCAGGCTTGCCCTGCGGCAACCCGCGGCCGCGGATGGAACCCGCAAGGCGGTCGCGACAATCTTTGCCGACAGCAACAGCAAATATCTGTCAACCGATCTGGCGAAAGAAGAGCCTTGCGTTGACTGCTATCTGACCCCGAAAATCGAGCTACTGGATATGCAGACTATCCGCTGAGCGTCGCGATATTGCGGTCGTCATCCGTGATGACATCCACCGCCAGGCCGATCAGATCCGTGTCTTCCGGCGCATCGGGCAACAAGCCGATAGCCGGCAGGCCCTGCTCATCTTCCAGCCACAGGCTCGCTGCACCACGGCCGGCCTTGCCATAAGCCATGGCATAGCTTTTGATCACCGCCTTGCCGGTGAAATAATGTTCCTCTTTCACATGGTCTGGCTTGGGTATCCGCACCGGTGCCGCCATCCGGTCGGGTGACCATCCGCCGGCAACCGGCTGCGCGGCGTAAATGCCGACCGATTCCTTGTTGATCACCCCGCCATTGGCCGAGATCATCCCCGGCTTGCTGCCATCCTTGCGCAACGCCTGCACCAGCGCAACGATCCCGTGCGCGCTATAACTGTTGCCCGGCCCGCCGAAAAAGCTGAGCCCGCCGGTCAAGGTATAGGAGGACAGTGGCCGGTCCGGCGAGCCGAGCGCATCCATCGCCAGCGACACCGCCACCGGGAAACAGCTGTAAATATCAATCGGGCCGAGATCCGCAGCGTCCAGTTCCGCCAGTTCGAGCGCCTTGGGGAAGGCGACTTCCATCGCGGGAGAGATCGACAGGTCGGCCTGATGGCTCATCAGCGGCACGCTGGCATCGGCGCCGCTGTGCAGATAGATCATCTTGTCCCCAGCGATGCCCAGTTCGGCGGCATGGCCAGCGGTCGTCAAAATCACCGCCGCGCCCAGTTCGACCGCATCCTGCGCCACCATCCACCGGCGATAGGGGTCATTGAGCCGGTAGTTGCCATGATCGTCGGCGAGCAATTCTTCCGCCGTCCAGTTGCGGGCAAATTGCGCATGCTCGCGAGTCAACGACACCCCGGCAAAGGCCTCCCACAGCTCGGCCATGTCTTTCGCATAGCTGTCCCTGTCCATCCCCAGCCGCGCGCGCCGGGCATTTTCTACGATCCCGTATGCCATCGGCATGCTGATAATGCCCTGCCGCCACTCATAGGCGGTGAGAATTTTGTCTTCGTCGGTTATCAGATCGGTCATTGCGCGGGTCGCGGGCCGGTTCCAGTCGAGTTTGTGACCGCTCCGCCGCGCCCGTTTGACGGTTC
>NZ_JBATHY010000209.1:0-9072 GCF_049667325.1 Parasphingorhabdus sp.
CCATCTATCCGCGGCGCATGGTTCGCCAGTGTTTCGGACAGCCTTTACAAGCAATATGCCGACAAATATCGCGCCCGCTATGGCCGGGCACCTTTCCGGCTGTCGAGCCTCGGCTATGATTCGGTGCTGCTGACGGTCAAAGTGGCGCGCAACTGGAAAGTGGGATCGCCCTTTCCGATAAACCAGCTCACCGACCCTGGCGGATTCATCGGACTGGACGGTGTTTTCCGGTTCAAGTCCGACGGCGTTTCCGAACGGGCCCTGGAAGTGCAGGAAATTCGCACCGGCAGCTTTGCCGTGGTTGATCCTGCGCCCAAGGGATTTCGATAGGACCGTGCTCCGCACTTGATGCGGAGCCGGAGCCTAACGAGAGCTATTTATCGACAGAGCTCCGCACCAGGTGCGGAGCACAAAGCTAGCCGATATTCTGGCCAGTATCTTTCCAGTCCTTGAGGAAGCCTTCAAGCCCCTTGTCGGTCAGCACATGTTTGAACAGGCCGCGGATGACATTCGGAGGCATGGTCCCGACATCGGCACCGATGCGTGCTGACTCCAGCACATGGATCGGATGGCGGATCGAGGCGACCAGGATTTCGGTATCAAAGGCATAATTGTCATAGATCAACCGGATATCCTCGATCAGCATCATGCCGTCGAGGCCGTTGTCATCATGGCGTCCGACAAACGGCGAAATGAAGCTGGCGCCGGCCTTGGCCGCGAGCAGCGCCTGATTGGCCGAGAAACATAGCGTCACATTGACCATCGTGCCTTCGCTGGTCAGCGCCTTGCAGGTTTTCAGCCCGTCGATGGTCAGGGGTACCTTGATGCAGACATTGTCCGCGATCTTGCGGAGCACTTCCGCTTCCTTCATCATCGTTTCGTGATCGAGCGCGATGACTTCGGCGGAAACCGGCCCGTCGGTCAGGCCGCAGATTTCCTTGGTCACTTCCATGATGTCGCGGCCCGATTTCTTGATCAGCGAAGGATTGGTGGTGACGCCGTCGACCATCCCGGTCGCGGCAAGGTCAGCGATTTCCGCCGTATCGGCGGTATCTACAAAGAATTTCATCACTCTGGCTCCAAATTTGAGGAAATGGCGGCTGCTGCCGGTTGCCTATCCGCTTTCCAGTGGCCGTGAAACTGCGGCCCCGCCTTTAACGGCAGAAAGCTGTGGATAAATTGGGGGAAAAATTGGGGGATTAAATGGGTGAGCACCGGATATTGCGTCCCGGTCTTGCAATATTTTGGTGTGATGTTAGTGACTACAACTGTAGTCTAAAAGGAGTCGTTCGGAATATGCGTCTTTCAACCCTAAGCGCGGTTGCCATGCTGGCCAATGTACCCGGCATCGCCCCAGCCCAGCCTGTTACGTCTATCGCAGCGTCCGACCAACCGATGCTGGCCCAAACCGCGGAAGCGCAGTTGCTCGCTCTGGAGCGGACCGCGCAGCAACCCTTGGCGGATGTGATCGCCGAGTTTGAAAGCGGCAGATTTGCGCCAACCTACCAGGCCGCAACTACGCCTGAAGAACGGCGGACTCTGCTGGAGCAGATACGCACGGCCGCGGCGCAGGCAGGCGGCGTCGGGATTGATCAGGAGGATGACGGCTATGTGATGACATTTGACGGTCCGGCCACCTATCTGGTGCGCGTCACCCTTGCCAAGATCGCGCCATTTGGAATCACCGCGCTATCGATCGACCGGATGGCGGAAGCGACAGCAATCCAGCTCGAAACTCTGGAATCCGAGATCGACTCCCTCATGGCGGAAGGCGGCCGGTCGGGGGTCGTCTATGTCGCGATAGACGGAAAGGTTGCGCTGGAAAAAGCCTATGGCATGGCCAACGCCGATCTGGGCACTGCCAATACGATCGATACCGTGTTCGGCATCGGCTCACGACCGATCGATTTCACCGTGGCTGCGATCTATTTGCTCGAGCAACGCGGCAAACTAGGCCTCGATGACCGGCTCGACCAATATTTTCCCGATGCGCCTGCCGATCGCGCCGGGATGACGCTGCGCCAGATGATGACCGGCAAGTCCGGGCTTCCCGATTTTCCCGTCAATGACAGCGACTGGGATGCCGATCTTGGCTGGATCGACCGGGCCGAATTCGAACGGCGCACGATGGCCACGCCCCTGTTGTTCGAACCGGGCAATGGCGATGCGCACTCACACTGGGCCTTCGGGGTACTCGCTGCGATTGTCGAGCGGGTCAGCGGTCAGGGCTATTATCCGTTCTTGCGCGAGAATTTTTTCGACCCAGCGGGAATGGCCCGCACCGGAAACTATGGCGAGAGTCGAGGGTTGAAATTGACCGATTTTGCGGCTGGTGGCGGCAAACAGGTCGGCGTACCCAACATTCCGCCAAACTGGGGACCGACCTCCTGGCTTGTCATGGGCAGTGGCGGCATGTTTTCCACCCTCGGCGATCTCAGGCTCTTCTACTCCCATGTGACGCGAGGCGGCGTGCTAGAACAGCGCTATATCGAGCATTTTCTTACACCATCTGCAAATCTGGATGGCTCGGACCGAGGATTCGAGCTGTTTAGCTTCACCGACGAGAATCGCAGCGACGAGGTCTATGTGTTTCTCAATAATGGTGGCCAGGAAGCCATGCGCCCCCTCGTCCGCCCGCTGGTTCAATTGTTGAAGGCAAACTAGACCGCATTGGCAATCGACCGATCATCCCCTACCGTCAAAAAGCTTTTCCGGCTCCCAGCACTGTAATCAGCAGCGGATCATTGGTTGATCGCGGATTGGCGCGGATCGATTCTTCCTGCGCGCCGATCGAGCGATAGATGGCATCATTGACCTTGTTGGTCACATCGCGGCTGATGCTGGAAAAATCGACATTGGTGGCTTGCGACAGCACAATATTGATGATTTCATTGTCGAACAGTCTCAGACCATTGCCGATGCCAGGTAACATACGGTCGACCAAACTGTCGCCGAGTTGACCCTGTAACAAACTGGTGGCGGCCCGCGGCCCGCCGTTGATAATCGCCACAGCGTCGGCGATGCTCATATTGCGGATGGCTTCCGCCACAATCGGCGCGGCAAGCTCTGCGCCTTCTTCAGCCGCGCGATTGACCTGCCTGAGCAAGCGGTCCTGTATCGGCTTTGAACGGAGCAAGGCGGTGGCGATGCTGGTGACCCTCGATCCACCTAGCGAATCCGGTACCGCAATCCGGGCAATCTGGCTGTCGAAAAATCCGTTTGGCTGGAGCATTTCGGCAAAGGCATTTTGCGAAGACAAGGTGAGCAGCCGTTTGACGGCTTCGGTGAGGCTAAGACCCGGTAGACTCGAACAACCCGGAAGTGCCAGCAATCCGGCAGCAGCACCCATACCCAGAACGGCTCGGCGATGATAGATCATGATAGGTCTCCAAATTTCGCCAAAGCAAGAATGACGAATGATATTTCCCTGCCTATAGCATCAATATGAATCGCGTCCGTGTACTCCTGCTTAACGCCGCCCTGGGTCCGCTTGATTACCGGGTGCCGGAAGGCATGCAGGTCGAACCGGGGTCGATAGTGATGGCACCGCTAGGCCCGCGTAAAATGCCAGGGGTCGTTTGGGAGGCCGAGAGCTTTCCGGTCGAAGAAATTGACCCGAAGAAATTGCGCCCCCTGCTCGAGCTTCGCGATGTTCCGCCGCTGCGCGCGCCGCTGCGGCGACTGATCGAGTGGACCGCGGATTATTATTTCGCCTCGCCGGCATCTGTGCTCCGCATGGTCCTTTCGAGCGGCGCCGCCTTTACCGACAATCGTCCGATCAGCGAATATCGGTTGAACGGGACGGTTCCGGACCGCATGACGGCACAGCGTGAGCAAGCGCTCGAAAAGCTGATCGGCGTGCAAGGGACGATCAGCGAACTGGCCTTCAAAGCCGATGTATCGGTCGCCGTCATCCGGGGACTGGAAAAGCTTGGGGCGTTTGATCGGGAAGACGTGTCTCCTTTTGCGGCGACCTCCAAGCCGACTCCCGATTTCGGCTCGGTCGATCTCAGCGAAGATCAGAAAAATGTCAGCAACATCCTGATCGAGGCGGTGCGCGCGGCGCAGTTCAAACCCTTTCTGCTCGACGGGGTAACCGGATCGGGCAAGACCGAAGTTTATTTCGAGGCGGTTGCCGAAGCGCTCCGCCAGGACAAGCAGGTGCTGGTGCTGCTCCCCGAAATCGCGCTCACCGAACCGTTTCTCAACCGGTTTCATGCCCGCTTCGGTGCCGAACCTCTCGCCTGGCACAGCGGCATGAAACAGTCGGAGCGCAAGAAAAACTGGCGGGCCCTGGCCGAGGGCAATGCCAGAGTGATCGTTGGCGCCCGCTCTGCCCTGTTCCTGCCTTATGCCAATCTCGGCCTGATCATCGTCGACGAGGCGCACGAGACCAGCTTCAAACAGGAAGACGGCGTGCGCTATCACGCCCGCGACGTCGCGGTCATGCGCGGCCTGCACGAGAAGATTCCGGTCATTCTGGCCTCCGCCACTCCGGCGATCGAAAGCCAGCACCAAGTCGAGCAGGGCAATTATGAACTGCTCGAACTGCCGGCCCGTTTCGGCGGGGCGACAATGCCTGATATCGAAGCGCTGGATTTGACGCAGGATGTGCCGCCGCGCGGAAACTGGCTGGCTCCTACCCTCGTCAATGCGCTGGAGGAGAATCTCGAACGCGGCGAACAGTCGCTTTTATTCCTCAACCGGCGCGGTTTTGCGCCGCTTACCCTGTGCCGAACCTGCGGCCACCGGATCGACTGCCCCAATTGCACCGCCTGGATGGTCGAGCATCGCCTGACGCGCCGGCTTGCCTGCCATCATTGCGGCCATGTCATGCCGATCCCGGAAAAATGTCCGGAATGCGGCGACGAAGACAGTCTTGTTGCCTGCGGACCCGGCGTGGAACGGATTTGCGACGAGGTGAAAATGCTGTTTCCCGCAGCCCGCACGGCGATCGTCACTTCTGACACGATCTGGTCTCCGCAGCGCGCCGCCGATTTCGTCAACCAGATGGAGGCCGGGGCGATTGATATCGTGGTCGGAACCCAGTTGGTGACCAAGGGCTATCATTTTCCCAATCTGACGCTGGTCGGTGTTGTAGATGCAGATATCGGACTGGAAGGCGGTGACCTACGCGCTGCCGAACGCAGTTTCCAGCAAATCGCTCAGGTAGCCGGACGGGCGGGGCGAGCCGAGAAACCCGGTCACGTTTATGTCCAGACCCGGATGCCCAGCGCACCGGTTATCCAGGCCCTGATCAAGAACGACCGGGAGGGATTTTACGCCGCCGAGATCGAAGCGCGGCGTCAGGCGCAGGCACCGCCTTTCGCACGCTGGGCGGCGATCATCGTCTCTTCCGAGGATAATAAGGAAGCAATGGAGACCGCTCGCCTGATCGGCCAGACCGCGCCGAGGCTCGATGGCTTCTCGGTCTTTGGCCCCGCACCGGCGCCACTAGCCATGCTGCGCGGTCGCCATCGTCACCGGCTGCTGGTTCACGCCCTCCGGTCCGTCGACCTGCAACAAATCATGCGCGAATGGCTGGAAAAGCTGGAATGGCCGCGCGCAGTGCGCGTCGGGGTCGATGTCGATCCCTATAGTTTTGTTTGACCCTATCGTGCTCTGCACTTGATGCGGAGCTTTGGGTTGGGTAGCGCTGGTTCCGCACAAGGCTCCGCATCAAGTGCGGAGCGCAGAAAATTGAAAGCCGCTCCATGAATCGCATCCTAGCGCTAGTTTTTCTCGTTTCAGCCATTTTGCTCACCGGCCCTGCCCATGCCGATCCCACAGATATCAGTGCCGCCAGCCGTTCGGTTGTCCGGGTAGTTCTCGCCGCGAAAGACGGTAACAAGGTTGCTTTTGTAGGCCACGGCAGCGGCTTCGTCGTTGCACCGGACAAGATCATCACCAACGCCCATGTCGTCGAGATCGCGCGGCAGGAATCCTCCGTGGTCATCGGCATCATCCCTTCGCAGGGCGGGACCAGCTACGGCGGCAAGATCATCGCTTATTCTCCAAGCAATGATCTCGCGCTCATCCAGGTGCTGGACGGCGGACGTTTGCCGCCGATGACGATTTTTGGTGGCCAGGTGGGCGATGGAGCTGATGTTGTGGCGGTCGGCTATCCCGGGTCTGTCGACCGGGCGCAAGGGCTCAATCTGGACGATCTGATCAACCCGATGTCGCCAGTCAAGACCACCGGCACGGTGTCTGGCGGTCGAACGACCAAGCAATTCGACACGATTCTTCATACCGCACCAATTGCGTCGGGCAATAGCGGCGGGCCGCTGATCGACAATTGCGGTCGGGTGCTGGGTGCGAACAGCTTTGGGTCATTGAGTAGTGGCAATGACGCCGAATTCGGTTTTGCCGTATCGGCGCGCGAAATTCTGAGCTTCCTGCGCAAGGCGGGAGTGAAGGCGGCCGTGACAGCAACCCCGTGCCGCTCCGCAGCGGAGATCAGCCTTGAAGAACAACAGCGTGAAATCGCGGCACGTGCGCAGGTCGCCTCGGCGAAGGAAGCTGCGGCCGAGAAGCGGGAACGCGCGGAGGCAAAATTACGCACCGGCATATCGCAAGACGTTATCGCCGAACGCGAAAACCGCATGGCGATCGCAGCGCTGTTGCTGATATTGTCGCTGCTGGCAGCAGGCGGCGCAGCCATGCTTATGATGCAGAGCAGACGCAACGCGGCAATCGGCGCTGCAGGCGGCGCGGCGATCCTCTTGCTGACCGCGGTTTTTACCTTCCTTTCCCGACCGGATTTCAGCGAGATTGACGACCGTGTGGCAGTTGCCCTGAAGGACAATGCGGATAAAAGCGTCCCGCAACAGGCCAGCACGGCCACGTCGGGCAAATATCAATGCACCATCAATCCGCAACGCAGCCGGATCACGGTGTCACAGGAAGTGGAACTGCCGCTAGAATGGGCCGATGGCGGCTGTGTCAACGGCCGCACCCAATATGGCCGCGATGGCGCCAAATGGTCGCGAATATTTGTCCCCAACGAGGAACAGACCATCACCATCAGCAGCTTCCGGCCGGATCGGAGCGAATTTACCGAGGAACGCTACCTGATGGGGCTGGATGCGATGACCAGAGCGCGGGCGATCCGCGCGAAATATGGCAACAAGGCCTGCACGACAGACGACAAGGCGCTGGCCGATATCGAGGATATGGTGAAGGCAATCAGAGCGGAATTGCCGGGACAGACGAACGAGCGACTGGTTTACGAATGCAAAAGGGTGGAAAACTAGACGGGCCGGACCGGCATGCGGACACCGGTTTCACGGATATTATGCGTCAAGCACGCTTTCGTCTTGTTTCCGAACTGCTCGGATCTTGCGCCGCTGACAAAGAAACCGACCCGACCCGGGGAACCCATTTTTCCGCCGGACGCAAATCGGTGCAATTGTCCAGTGCCTCGGCCTTGCCATATAGATATCCCTGAACCTGGTCACAGCCCAGTATCCGAAGGTCCTCGACCTGTTCCTGCCGCTCAACACCCTCGGCCGTTGTCGTCATGCCAAGATTTTTGGCGAGGCTGATCACCGATTTGATGATGGCTCTACAATCATCCCGGGAATCAATCTCGTTGACAAAGCAGCGGTCAATTTTAATCTTGTCGAAGGGGAAGCTCCGCAAATAGTTGAGTGAACTATATCCAGTACCAAAATCATCCAATGAAATGCGAACGCCCAGTTTCCTCAAGCTGTGCAAAGTGCGGATATTGACGTCACTGTCCTGCATCAAAATGCTTTCGGTGATTTCCAGTTCCATGCGCTCGGGGGCGATGCCCGTCTGCGCAAGCGCATTGACGATTGTCGGGATCAGGTTGGTGCTGCGCATCTGGGAAGGAGACAGGTTAACCGCCACACTCAGCGCTTCATCCCATTGCGCAGCATCTTCCAGAGCCTGGCGAATAACCCATTCGCCAAGCTGAACGATCATTCCGGTTTCTTCAGCGACCGAGATGAAGTCATTGGGCATGACCACCCCGCGTTCCGGATGTTCCCATCGCAAAAGCGCCTCGAAACCGGTCTGTTTGAGTGTTTTCAGGTCAATCACTGGCTGATAATGCAAGCGCATTTCCTGATCCGCAAATGATGCTCGCAGATCCAGTTCCAATTTTCGGCGCTGTTCCGCGACAACATCCATTTCCTTTTCAAAAATGGCAACGCGATTGCGCCCGGAGCGCTTCGCCGAATATAGCGCGAGGTCTGCATATTTCACCAATATGTCCGGCTCTGTAATGTCTTTTGTCCATTGTGCCAGACCGACGCTGGCGCTGCTGACGACATTATGGTCATCGATCAGAAACGGCTTGCAGGCCGCGTTCACAACCATATTTGCTATGTCTTCGGCAAATTCTGCTCGCTCCCCGCTCAGGAGAAGGGCAAACTCATCACCTCCGATCCGGGCGAGCGTATCATTTGACTTGGCGATATTTTCCAGTCGCCTGGAAACCATTGTCAAGAATTTGTCACCTATAGGGTGTCCCAATGTGTCATTGATTGCTTTGAAATGATCGAGATCGAACAGCAGCAATGCAATCTTGTCTTCGGGCTGTGCGCGATGGACGGCCCGGTTCAACGCATCGGTAAAAAACCTCCGGTTAGGAAGATCCGTCAAGCCGTCGAAATGGGCCATGTAACGGACTTTCTCTTCGGCGGACTTTTGAGCGGTCATATCGGAAATAACCCCCCTCATCGCAACGCCGAGTTCGCCCGCGCCTTCCTTGGTGGCACGACCACTAATCTGCCACCAGTGCACTTCATCATCGATGGTGACGGCAACCATGATCGCAGGAAATGACACGCCTTGTGAAATATAGTTGGTCAGCATGCGGCGGTCTTCCTCCTCGTCAAGAAGCGAGACCAAAAGCGACTCGTTCAAATCCGCAACGGAACGATGGGCAACTTCTGCAAAACGGTCACAAACATCTAACAGAAATCCTCCGCGATCGACGGAGAAAAGCCAGTTGGATGATTGTTCTTCAAAATCATTGAGCAGCAGTTTCACGGTCTCAGCGGATTCCGTTAGTTCATGCTGCGCAAATATCTCATCCGCGAA
>NZ_JBATHY010000210.1:0-17758 GCF_049667325.1 Parasphingorhabdus sp.
GGCTCGAGGAAAATCCGCAGAATGCGGCGATGGTCGTGCAAAAAGTGATCGACGCCGCTGCTGCCCGCGAAGCGGCGAAAAAAGCGCGCGAACTGACGCGGCGCAAGGGCGCGATGGATATCGCCTCGCTCCCGGGAAAGCTCGCCGATTGCCGCGAGCGCGATGCGACAAAATGCGAACTGTTCCTGGTCGAAGGCGATTCCGCCGGCGGCTCTGCCAAACAGGGCCGGGATAGCCAATATCAGGCGATCCTGCCGCTCAAGGGCAAGATTCTCAACGTCGAGCGCGCCCGTTTTGACCGGATGCTGTCGTCCAAGGAAGTGGGCACGCTGATCCAGGCAATGGGTACCGGCATTGGCCGGGAAGACTTCAATCTGGAAAAGCTGCGCTACCACAAAATCGTCATCATGACCGATGCCGACGTCGACGGTGCGCATATCCGCACGCTTCTGCTGACCTTCTTCTATCGCCAGATGCCGGAAATCATTCTCGGCGGCCATCTCTACATCGCCCAGCCGCCGCTTTACAAAGTCGGCAAGGGCAAGAGCGAAGTCTATCTCAAGGACGACAATGCGCTCGACCAGTATCTGGTCGAGGCCGGACTGAACGGCATGATCCTGCAAACCGGCGAAGGCGCGCGGAGCGGCGAGGACCTGCGCGGATTGATCGAACATGCCCGGCGGATGCGCAGCCTGATGGCTTATGTGCCGCGGCGATATGACAGCACGATCGTCGAGGGTATGGCGCTCACCGGCGCGCTCAATCCCGACCATGGCAATGCAGAGCGGCAAGCTGCTGTCGATGCGACCGCTGCATGGATGGACAAGGTCGACGAAGAAGGCCGCTGGTCTGGCCAGGTTTCGGAAGAAGGCGGCTATCTGTTCCAGCGCTTCTGGCGCGGCGTCACCGATCATCATATCATCGAGGCTAAATTCCTCGAAAGCGCGGAAGCCCGCAAGCTCCACCGTCTCGCGTCGGAAGAAACCGCCACCTATGGCAGCGGCAGCCGGCTGGTGAAATCGGTGTCTGGCGATTCCGATGCCGGTGATGAGGACGGCGTGGGTTCTGACGGCACCCTGATCACCCGCCCCTCGGAACTGCTCGACACGGTGATGGCCGCAGGCCGCAAGGGTCTGGCCATTTCCCGCTACAAAGGTCTTGGCGAAATGAACGCCGAACAGCTTTGGGAAACGACGCTTGATCCCGAAGTTCGCTCGCTGCTCCAGGTCACCGTCGAACAGGCAGATGTAACCGATGATATCTTCACCAAGCTGATGGGCGAAGTCGTTGAACCCCGGCGCGAGTTCATCGTCGACAATGCCCTGAACGTGGCCAATCTGGACGTTTAACCATCCACCCTATGCAAAGGCCTATCCTTCGCTAGCCAGCTTGTGTGCCTTCTTGATTTTCTTGGCGAGCGACCATTTGTGCACTTCGGTGGGTCCGTCATAGATTCGGAATGCGCGGACCTCGCGAAACACCTGCTCCACCACCGTATCGCGACTCAGTCCAGTACCGCCCATGATCTGGACACAATTATCGGCAATGCGGAACAGGGCTTCCGACACGGACACCTTGACCATCGAACTTTCGGTGGTTCCCAGTGCACCGGTGTCGAGCACCTGTGCACACCAGTCTATCATCACTTCGCACTGCTGCAGATCAATCTGGTTTTGCGCCAGCATGAATCCGACACCTTCGTGATCGATCAGCGGCTTACCGAATGCCAGACGCTTGCACGCATAATCGACCGCAATTTCCTGCGCCCTGTCACAGCTGCCCAGCCAGCGCATGCAATGGGTCAGGCGGGCGGGCGACAGTCGCACCTGCGCATATTTGAAGCCTTCGCCGCTTTCGCCCAGCATCTGGTCTGCAGGAACGCGGAGATTGTCGATATTCACCACCGAATGGCTGCCCGGCATTGAGCTGTCGATCGTATCGAGCACCCGTTCGATCTGGATCGCGGGATCGGGAAGGTCGACCAGGAACATCGTGGCGCCTTCTTCCGACTTGGCCATGATGATCCCGACTTTTGCGCCTTTGGCTCCTGTGATGAACGTCTTGCGACCGTTGATGATCCAGTGATTGCCGTCCGGCTTCGCCGTCGTCAGCATCATCGTCGGATCGGAACCCGCACCATTTTCACTGGCCGGTTCGGTCATGAAGAAAGCCGAACGCTCCCTGCCGGATACCAATGGCTCGAGGAACCGCTCTTTCTGCTCCGGTGAGGCGCATTTTCCGAGCAGGTACATATTGCCTTCGTCCGGCGCGAACGTGTTCACCGCCAGTGGCCCCAGAGGCGAAAGCCCGGACTTGCGCAGCACCAGCGCCGTTTCGAGATGGGTCAGATGGCTGCCATCCTCGCGGATATGCGGAGTCAGAATACCGGCCGCTTTCGCAAGCGCCCGCATTTCCTGCACAAGGTCATCGGTTGGGCCATGGTCTTCGCAGCGCTCGTCTTTTTCATAGGCAAAAATTGTGTCGCGAACGAAATGCTCTACACGATCGGCGATGTCCTGCGCTTCGGCGCTGATTTCCTTGGTCATGGATTCTCCTGTCTCTGAATGATTGTTACGGCAGATATGCCCGGTGCGCCATAGATAATAAGCTCAGGCGCAGTCAGGATCGCGGGATATTGCCCTGTCCCGTCAGATCAGGCATCAGTTCGCCGCAGGCGGCAAGCTCGGCAGAGGTTCGGGCACAGGGAGGTCCGACAGGTCAAGCCAGCCATTCCCCGACTGACCATAATAGCTGTCGAACACCGCAAACGGCATCCGGAAGGGTCGCCCCCACCCGCTGTTCCACATCACGGCAACGCCTGTCCGGGAAGCCGGGTCGAACATCATCGTCGAGCGGAAGCCATCCACCGCTCCGCTATGGCCGACCAATTGACGGCCGGCATAGGTGAAGCTGCGCCAGCCCAGTCCATAGGATGGCTCGCCAAGGGCGCGGGCAAGCTCGCCGCTAAAAACGCGCCCGGTCCTGATCAATGGACCATGAGCCTTGGCTCGTGCGGCACCCGACAGGACATCCTCATTCTCGCCAACCTGTGCGCGAAGCCAGCGCGCCAAGTCCACAATGTCGCTGCTGACGCCAGCGGCGGCGGGAACCCGCCAATAGGATTCGGACAGCGTGCGTACGTCATCACCGCGATGGGGCCGTGCCCAGCTTTGCGCGCCGGTGAGGCCGGCCATGCCAAATCGCGCACTCTTCATGCCGAGCGGTTCAAACAAGCGCTTTTGCACCGCGTCGGAATATAATGTCCCCGCTACCTGTCCCAATATCTCGCTGGCGGCATCATAGGCGATATTCTGATAGCTATGACAGGTACCCGGTACGCACTGCAGCGGCGCTGCCGCTAGCTGCGTGCGAAGCAGGCCAGGATCCACACCGTCCTCCAGCTTGGTGTCATAGGCATTTTTGGTAAGCCCGGTCTGGTGCGACAGGAGCTGCGTCAGCGTTATCCGCGTCTCGGCATTCCCGGGAAGCCGGAGTGACGATTGCCAGCTGCTTATCGGAGCATCGAGGTCAAGCCTGCCGTCTTCCGACAATTTTGCCGCCAGCAAACCGGCCACACCTTTGGATACAGAGGCCCAGCGGAACACTGTCTGCGGGGTCACCGGTTCTCCACTGCGTTTATCGGTTACGCCATAGGTACCGACAAATCGGATGTCGCCATCTTCGACAATGGCAATCGCCAGGCCCGCCATTTCTGGCCGTGCCGCCAGCGCCGCAAACTCGCGATCAAGGCCGCGATAATCAATCTTGCCCTGCCAGTCATCGGGTTCGGTAGGCAGCCTGTCCTGCGCTTCTGTTTCAATCAGCGCCGACAGCGGAAATCCGGCCCGCTGCTCGACGAGGACCCGATATCCGTACCAGCCGACGAGCAACGCAGAGGCCAGCCCGAACAGCAGCGCCAGATTTCTTCTCATCGTCAATATATTATAGTGCCATTTCAAATGCTGCAGTAGTTTTCGCAGCGACATCCTCCGCGCTGACGCCAGGCGCCAGTTCGACCAGCCGGAACGGACTGTCATGGTCGGTCCGATGGAAAACGCAAAGATCTGTGATGATCATGTCCACGACATTGGTACCGGTGAGCGGCAGGGTGCATTCGGGGATGAACTTGGGACCGCCGTCTTTCGCGCAATGATCCATGACGACGATGATTTTCTTCACGCCCGCGACCAGATCCATCGCGCCGCCCATCCCCTTGATCATCTTGCCAGGAATCATCCAGTTGGCGATATCGCCGTTCTGGGCAATTTCCATCGCCCCCAATACGGTCAGATCGATATGCCCGCCGCGGATCATGGCGAAACTGTCGGAAGAGCTGAAATAGCTCGACGAAGGCAGTTCGCTGATCGTCTGCTTGCCGGCGTTGATCAGGTCAGCGTCGATCTCGTCCTCGAAAGGAAACGGCCCGATACCGAGCATGCCGTTCTCGCTTTGCAGCGTGACCTCGACTCCTGCCGGAATATGGTTGGCCACCAGAGTCGGAATGCCGATCCCGAGATTCACATAATAACCGTCTTGCAGTTCCTGTGCCGCCCGAGCGGCCATTTCATCACGAGTCCAGGGCATATCTATCCTTCTTTTTCATCTGATGTTGCTGTGGTTGCCTCAGTCGCTCCGACAAGAGGAGGCGGAGCCAGGAACCAGCCGTTATCGAACATTTGCTCTAGCGTGATTGCCCCGTCGGGATCGCGCAAATAGGCATAAAGCTCGTCAAAATCTGCGCGGTCATCACCCGCCATGGCAACGATACAATAATTGCGTGCGGCATCCCAACGCCGGACCTGTTTGCGATCATCGCCGCCACGGTCCAGGAAAAGAAAATCATCCGCTTGGGATTGCGAAAAGCCTGCCTCGTCGAGAATGGCCGAAATTCTGTCGGAAGCGGCCACAGGGTGATCGGACATCCAGATCACGCTGATTTCGGCAGCACGCAGGCTCATTAACGCCTCAACAAGTCCGTTTTGCCGGTAGAGCGTCTCCGCTTTTGTCCAGTCGCGACCGGTCGTGTCGTCAAGATCGATGGCCACAGCCAGCGGCTTGCCCACACATCCCATAGTTTCCGGCTTGAAAATATCGACCCGCGGAACCAGCACCACCGATTTGACACCTTCTCCCGCTTCCAGTCTGGCCGCTTGCTTCAAGGCATGGGTGGCAAAACCGGCATAGGGAGAAACATCCGGACCCGCCGGTTGAAAAAATTGGGAAATATAATCAGCTGCATCACCATCAAGGCTGACTTCGGCGATTTCGAAGGCGCCACCTTTTCCGTAGAATGTCGTCTCCGTCGCGGGAGATGCATTCGCCGTCTCGCTCGCGCGACCGACGGTGACGGAACCGACCGGCATCGCCAAATCGATGGCACCGGATTCGACCAGTTCGCGTTTCGCTTTGGTGCGATCAATCTGATTTTTGGCCAACCCCCCCAGAGCGGCAATCGGCAGCAATGCAGCAACGCAACTCGAGAGCAGCGGTAAAGCGGCGATAGCGATTAAAGAAAGGCGAAGCTGACGCATCAGGCCGTTTCGCGTTCCCGGGTCATCCGGAATTCTATTTTCTTGTCATAGGGCGCACCGTCGATCAGGCGTTTGACATAGATACCCGGCAAATGAATACAATCCGGATCCAGTTCGCCGACTTCAACGATTTCCTCGACCTCGGCGACACAAATCTTGCCCGCCGTGGCCATCGGTGCATTGAAGTTGCGGGCCGTTTTGCGGAACATCAGATTGCCGGCCTTGTCCGCCTTCCAGCCCTTGATCAGGCAGAGGTCGGCAAAAATACCGTGTTCGAGAATATAGGTCTCGCCACCGAAATCCTTGTGCTCCTTGCCCTCGGCAACCTGCGTACCAACACCGGTTTTGGTATAAAATCCGGGAATGCCTGCGCCACCTGCGCGACACCGTTCAGCCAGGGTTCCCTGCGGACAAAATTCCACTTCCAGTTCGCCGGAGAGGAACTGCCGTTCAAATTCCTTGTTCTCGCCGACATAGGAGGCGATCATTTTTTTCACCTGCCGCGAACGCAGCAGCTTGCCCAGTCCTTCATTGTCAATTCCGGCATTGTTTGACGCAATCGTGAGGCCCGTTACGCCATCCTGCTGGATCGCGTCGATCAACCGTTCGGGAATCCCGCAGAGGCCAAAACCGCCAACGCAGAGATGCATGTCATCAAACAAAAGACCTTCGAGTGCGGCGGCCGCATCGGGATAAATTTTCTTCATAATCGCGCTTTCCTGACTGATTGTCCGGCGTCTAGCGCAGGAGGCGCCCGAGCGTCCAGAATAGAATATGTTTGAAGCAACGAATCGGTTATGCGCAGCACCATGGCCCGTCTGTTTGCTTGTCTTTCACTGTTCTTCTTTCTCGTGCCGGTCACTTATGTCCGCGGACCTGTGCCACCGCCAAATGCAAGCCAGTATATCACGCTCGAGCCGATCGCGCTCGATGTCAAAAACCCGTCCCGCACGGGAGTTGGCCGTCTCGCCTTTCTCGGTGGCTGGAAAATCACCAGCGACAACGGCGCGTTCGGCGGCATATCTTCGATGCTCGCCCTTCGAGACAACCGATTCCTGATGCTCAGCGACAATGGAACTTTGATCGGATTTACACTGGATGAAACCAGACATCTGGCGCTTCGTCCGTTCATTGCCCCCTTGCCCGACGGTCCGGCCAAACCCAATGAATTTGCCAGACAGAATTGGGATGCAGAATCATTTCTCCATGATCCGCAGACCGGCCAATTCTGGGTCGGTTATGAGCATCAGCATAGTATCTGGCGCTACGGTCCGTCCTTGGCGCGCAAAGAAGCCGCGCATTACCCGAAAGCCACACAGAAATGGCCCGAAAATGGCGGCGCAGAGGCAATGCTCAGACTGTCCGATGGCGGCTTTCTTGTTTTCTCCGAATCCGCTTCCTATGCCCAAGGCGGCTATCAGGCGCTGATATTCGACGCCGATCCTTCCGAGCCGACTAGTGAAGCGGTACTTTTCGGATATCAGCCTCCCGAAGGCTACAAGTTGACCGATGCCGCGATGATTGACGACAAGTCGGCCTTGATGCTGCACCGCCGCTTCACGCCGCTCGAGGGGGTTTCGGCGATATTGTCGATTGCACGGCTGGAGGATTTCCAGGCGGGGAAAGTCGCGACATCGATCCCGATCGCTACGCTGAAACCACCGGTGAAAGTAGATAATATGGAGGCATTGGCTATCACCAGGGATGGCGACAAGACGATTGTCTGGATTGCATCCGACGATAATTTCAGTACGTTTCAGGAAACCTTGTTGCTCAAGTTCAGACTGCTCAAAGATAAAATTCCGCAGAAAAAGTCCGTTCCCCCACGCCAAAACGAAAAAGCCGGAGCAAACCCCGGCTTTTCATCATTCGAAGAATCAGAGTGATCGCTTAAGCGGTAGCAACCTGCTTTTTCGCGATTTCCTTTTTGAGGCGTTTTACACGCAGGCTCAACTTGTCGTCCTTGGTTTTCAGCAACCAATTGTCGAGGCCGCCGACATGTTCCACGGAACGCAGACCATGGGTCGACACCCGAAGTTTCACGCCCTTGCCGAGCGTGTCGGACAAAAGAGTAACGTTTTGCAGGTTCGGCAAAAATGTCTTCTTGGTCCGGTTTTTGGCGTGAGACACATTATTGCCTACCAGCCGAGTCTTACCTGTCAGTTCGCAAATCCGCGACATCGTATAAGTCCAATTTCTTGTTATTGAGTGATTCCCAGCGGGAAAGTGGGACCGGATAACCACAAACCGGCAGGGCGTCAAGCATTACGGCGCTTTTCCTTGTCCGACACCCTATCTGGCATTTTATCATCATTCCCGCTAGGCGCAGCCAATGGCTCCGTCAAAACATACATCCTTCATGGACGCGGCGCTGGCCCTTGCGAAAACAGCGTTGACGGTCGGCGAAATACCCGTCGGTGCGGTTGTCGTCCAAAGCGGAAAAATTATCGGACGCGGCCATAATCGCACCCGGATCGATCATGATCCGACCGCCCATGCCGAGATCGTTGCGATTCGTGAAGCGACAAAGTTTCTCGGCAATGACCGGCTGGAGGACTGCGATCTGTGGGTCACGCTGGAACCGTGCACAATGTGTGCCGGGGCCATTGCCCACGCCCGCATCGGCCGGCTCTATTATGGAGCCAGCGATGCCAAGGGCGGAGCCGTGGATAGCGGAGTGCGGTTTTTCAACGCACCGACCTGCCATCACAAGCCGGAGGTTTATCCCGGGATGGATGAAGAGACGTCCGCCAAATTGCTGACAGGGTTTTTCAAAGGTCGCCGGGGCTAGACGTTAATGCACAAAGCGGGCGACAACATCGCGGTAACTGCGTGACACTTTCACCTGAGCACCCGATCCCAATACCAGGAAACATTCGCCATTGGTATGCGGCTTGACCTCGCGCACCTGACTGAGGTTGACGATTGTCGAGCGGTGAACGCGCTGGAAAAAACGAGGATCCAGGCGCTTTTCGAGGTCCTTCATGGTTTCGCGCAGGATCAGGCTATTGTCGGCTGTATAGATGCACATATAATCGCCGGCCGCATCGATCCGTTCGATCGAATCGACATCGACCCGGAAAATCTGGCCGCGGTCTTTCACATTGATCAGCTTTTCATAGCGGTTGGCGGACGCTGGTTCTTCCGAATCGTCCATATTGGCCATGGCATCGGGTGCCACCTCGCTGAGCACCGATTTCAGTTTTTCGATCTCGTCTGCGCCGCGTTTTTCCGACAGGCGCTTGCGCACCCGGTCAATGGCATCGGCCAGCCGGTCTTCCTCGACCGGCTTCACCAGATAGTCGATCGCCTCGGCCTCGAAGGCGCGAACCGCGTGCTCGGAATAGGCGGTCACGAATATGAACAGCGGCGGTTCAATCTCCATGATCCCCCGCACCACGGAGAACCCGTCAAATCCGGGCATCTGGATATCGAGGAATACAAGATCGGGCTTCAATGTCTTGATCTTGCGAATCGCTTCCCGGCCATTGCGGCAGGTGTCGACAATCTCGATATCTTCGAATTTCTCGAGCCGGATCTGCAATCCCTGGATCGCAAGCTTTTCATCATCGACTAATATCGTCTTGATCGTCATGTTTTTAAATCCTTGTGCTGAAAGGATGCCATCGCCGGCGTACTGACCGGCTCCCGCTGATGGGCATCACTAGATGCATGCTCCCCAAAAATTGTTTCGTTTCTTACCTGTTCGTCGGTGGCAGAATCATCTGCCGCCTCCCGGTCGATCTGCTCCCTCGTTTCAAATGGCAGCGCGATAAACACGGAAAATCCTTCCCCGGGAGCAGATCGCGTTTCAAATATCGCGGCTTCTCCATAAGCCTGGTTTAATCGCTCCTGAATATTGCCCAGACCGACGCCGGTTGAATCATATTTTCTGGTGACTGTACCGCTTTCACCAGGCCCGGTATCGGACACGATGATCCGCAGCTTGCCGCCGTCGAGATGGGCGGAAATCGAAATATCCGCGCCTTCTTCCTGGGGCGTAACCGCGTATTTTATCGCATTTTCGACTAGCGGTTGGAGCAACAGAGACGGTAAAAGGGCGTCACGCACGGCAGGGTCGATATCAAAATGGGACCGCAGCCGTTCTTCAAAGCGCATTTTTTCAATATCGAGATAAAGATGCAGCGTTTCCACTTCCTGTGCGAGAGTCACGCGGCTGTGGACTTCGTTGACCAGCGTATGGCGCAGGAACGAGGATAGGCGCGAGAGCATCGCATTGGCCGGTTCGGTCTGCCGGAGCAGCACGAGCGTCGATATGCTGTTCAGCGTGTTGAACAGAAAATGAGGATTGAGCTGATAGCGCAGCATCGCAAGCTGAGCGCGGGTTGCCTGCGCCTCAAGCTGCAGCAGCTGATCATTTTGCTCCTCCACGCGCAGGAAGAAATTGATCGCATAATAGAGCGCCGACCAGGCCCCGAGCAGCATGATGCCGAGGAACAGCGAGCCCAGGAACAACGTGACAAAACCGGTTTCCGTGGTCGGGTTCTGGATCAGAAACACCCATGCGTCGATGAACGCGTAAAGCGCCGACGCAACCGTCAGAATCGCGGCCGTGCTGCTCCACGTCACAATCGGGCGGCGGTGAATCAGATTCTTGTACACAACCGACAAGAGCAGGGAGATGGAATAGCCGGTGATGGTCGAAATAATGACCGGCACCAGGAAGCTCAGCGGCAGCCCGTTCGATATCCCGCCAATCGCGCGCAAGATGAGTGCACCGGCCCAGCCCGCGGATTGCAGGTTCCAGAATGCACGGTTCTTGTTGCCAAAAAACGGCTGGGGACGGATTTCCAGGACGGCCATTATGCTATCTATAGCGGGGCATTGCCGGTTGGGGAAGAATCGCCTATCATTTGGGCAAATAAGACGACAAACACGGCATATTTTTATCTAAATGCAAAAATATTTGCATTGCCGATGGCAAAAATGTGGCTGAAGACCGGCAACAGACAAAGGAGAATATCATGGGCGGTCCCAACGAAGTCCGGGCTAAATTTCCTTCCATGGAACAGGGCACACAGGAAGACTGGCAGATTATTGGCGGTCATTTTGGGCAATTTGCCAGCAAGGTCGCCGACCGGGTGCTCGACCACCTGAAACTCCTCGATGGTGATTTTGGCGGATTTCCGATCGACCGGATGCAACACAGCCTGCAAACCGCGACCCGCGCGCACCGCGATGGCCGGGACGAGGAATATGTCGTGATGGCCTTGCTACATGACGTCGGAGACACGCTCGGCACCTATAACCACCCCGATGTCGCCGCGGCGATCCTGAAGCCTTTTGTGAGCGCCAAGAATCATTGGATCGCCCAGCAGCATGGTATTTTTCAAGGCTATTATTTTTTCCACTATCTCGGCCAGGACCGCGACATGCGCGAGCAGTTTAGAGGTCAGGAACATTTTGAAGATTGTGCAGAATTCTGTGCAAAATATGATCAGACGGCCTTTGACGCGACATATGACACTGCGCCGCTGGAGTTTTTTGAACCGATGGTTCGCCGCGTCATGGCGCGACCGGTAAACAGTATTTACGCGACCGAATAATAGCGGAATGGCTTAGCCGTCAAGCTGCCGAAGACTCGCCAATTTCCTTCAGATGGCGGACAACCATGTCTTCGCGGCAAGTGCCGTCCGAATCCGGCTTCAATTCTGATTCATCGATCCAGCAGAGATCTTTCATTTCCAGAATCCGGTCATCATGTGCGCGCATGCTGATCCGTCCAATCGGTTGCCGATCACGCGAATCGCATAATATCGGATTGGACGGGACACCGGTTTGCCATTTTTCTCCCCATTGCCGAAGAGCGATCATCGTCGGCAGCAGGTCCTGTCCTTTGTCAGTCAATCGATATTCGACTTTCCGCTTGTCATGATCACAGGGACGACGGGTCATGATTCCCGCTTCCACCATACGGGTAAGCCGGTTGGCCAGGATGTTCCGGGCAATACCGATTTCGGATAGGAAATCCTCGAAATGCCCGACACCGTTGAGCGCGGCGCGCAGTATCATGAAGCACCAACGCTCGCCAATCACCTCTAGCGCCATTGGCAGACTGCATTCACTGCCGGTCAGACTCGATAGATCTTCTCTGATTTTGTCCATGATCCCGTTCCTAAACCAGTTTCGTGGCGAGTGCGAAAAAAATATAAGTTTTTAGTTGCAACTTAAAACCTACTAATCTAAGTACTGATTCGCAACTGATATTGCAACAACAATTTTTTCCCCTCGGACCCGGCACATTGGTCCGAAAACTGACTGATACGAAAGGATACGCCATGCTTCTCTCCCAAAGCCCCCTTCGCGCTTCAATGATCTTCTGCGTCGCCGCGATGACATCCCTAACCCTGTTTACAGCCACCACAGCCCAAGCCCGCAGTACAGCAGTAACTTATACTGCGGAATTGCAAGCACCGGTCGAAGCTGCCCAGGAAATTATCAAGGGTACCGTGATCCGCTGCGCCGGCACTGAATGTATTGGTGGCCAAAGCAGCTCCTCGCCCCGGACGGTCTGCGCCAAGATCGCCGACAAATTCGGCCCGGTAGCCGGTTTCGCGTATAAAGGCGAAGCTTTCGACGCCGAGGCGCTCGCCAAGTGCAACAGCTGATATCACCATTCCCTCCTGACCGGTCTCTCGCTCCCAACAGCAGCCAGTCCACTGGCACCCCAGCCGGTCAGTCTTAGCGCCGAAGCCAGAGCTCCGTTCCGTTCCCCGGACACAAGAGCCGGCTTCGGCGCTCTTTTTTGTTGCCCCAGCCCGAAAATCCCTACATTCTCGAAGGATGCTCAGGCAATATGAACTGGTGGAACGGGTGCGATCCTATGATCCCGATGCGGATGAGGATCTGATCAACCGAGCCTATGTTTTTTCCGTGCAAAGACACGGCAGCCAAAAACGGGCCAGCGGCGATCCCTATTTCAGTCATCCGATCGAGGTTGCCGGCCTGATGACCGACCTCAAGCTGGACCAGCAGACAATTGTCACCGCGCTGCTCCACGATACCGTCGAAGACACGCTCACCACATCCGAAGAAATCGAGAAATTATTCGGCGAAGAAATCGCCCGCCTGGTCGATGGCGTAACCAAGCTTTCCAAGATCGAAGCGCAGACCGACAACGAGCGGGCCGCTGAAAACCTGCGGAAATTCCTGCTGGCAATGTCCGACGATATCCGCGTTCTGCTGGTCAAACTTGCCGACCGCCTGCACAATATGCGGACGCTGCATTTCATTAAAAGCGATGAAAAACGGCTACGAATTGCCCATGAAACAATGGATATCTATGCGCCTCTGGCGGAGCGGATCGGTATGTACGAATATATGCGCGAGATGCAGTTGCTGGCGTTTCGCCATATGGAACCCGAAGCCTATGAAACCATCACCAAAAGGTTGCAGGCGATCAAGGAGGGGGACGAAGGCCAGGTCGAGAAAATCGCTGGGTCGATCCAGAAGGCGCTCGCGAATGGCGGACTGGCAGCGGAAGTCAGTGGAAGGGAGAAACACCCCTATTCGATCTGGCGCAAGATGCAGGAGCGGCACGTCAGCTTTGAACAGCTGACCGACATCATGGCGTTCCGTGTGGTCACCGACAATAGCGCCGAATGCTATCGCGCGCTCGGCATCTTGCACGAGAAATGGAAGATGGTCCCCGGCCGGTTCAAGGACTATATTTCCACGCCCAAGCGCAATGGCTACCAGTCGATTCACACGACCCTGATGCATGGCAATAACATGCGGGTGGAAATTCAGATCCGTTCGCAGCGGATGCATGAGGACAATGAATATGGCCTCGCCGCGCACTGGGCCTATAAACAGGGCAATCGTCCCGATGGCCAGGCTGGCTGGATTCGCGACCTGATCGAGATACTTGACCAAGCTGAAGATGCGGATGAACTGCTCGAACACACCCGGCTGGCGATGTACCAGGACCGGATTTTTGCCTTCACGCCCAAAGGCACTCTGCTGCAATTGCCAAAGGGCTCGACCACGGTCGATTTCGCCTATGCCGTGCATACCGATCTCGGCAATCAGACGGTCGGCGCCAAGGTCAATGGCCGGCACGTGCCCTTGCGCACCCAGATGCAAAACGGCGATGTCGTGGAGATCCTGAAATCCAAGGGGCAGGAACCGCAGCCGGGCTGGCTATCCTTTGTCATCACCGGCAAGGCGCGATCCGCGATCCGTCGCAACGTCCGCTTCAAGGAACGCGACGAAATAATCGCCATAGGCACCGAACTTTATGAGGAAATCATTGAACGGCTGCCAGGCAAGATCGGTCCGCGCGCAGTCAAAGCGGCACTGAAGCGGCTGGAGATGCAGGAACCGGACGACCTGATGATGGCGATTGGTACGCGCCAGCTCAGTGACCGCGAAGTAATGGAAGCGCTCATCCCTGGCAGCGTCAACGACAATGATGACGAACGTCAATGGCCCGAACAGGATCGAGCGATTTCGATCAAGGGTCTGACACCCGGTGTTGCCTTCAATCTCGCCGAATGCTGTCACCCTGTTCCCGGAGACCGGATTGTCGGACTGCGGCGTAGCGGCGAGAATGTCGAGGTGCACACTATCGATTGCCAGAGTCTCGCTGATGGTGTGGATGCGGACTGGGTGGACTTGAGCTGGGGCAATGAAAGCGACGGCGCGGCGGCGCGGCTATGTGTGGTGCTGCACAACAAGCCCGGGACTCTTTCCGAGATGGCCGGAATTTTCGGCTTTCACAATGCCAATATCCTTAACCTTCGCCTGACGCACCGCGACGGCCCCTTCCACACATTCAATGCTGATCTGGAAGTGCATAATGTCCACCATCTGATGCGGATATTATCTGCCCTGCGGGCTTCGGAAGCGGTCGCGCAAGCCGAACGCACCTAGTTCAACGACTGGCCTGAAATAACATTTAACAAGACTCAGGGTGCGGGCGGTGGTCCGACTGGTGCGGCCTGCATCTGCTGCCGTAATTCTTCCATCTGCTCGGCAGAAATAAAGTCCAGCAGGGTTACATCAAAAATAAGCAGGCTGCTCGGTGGAACCAGCTCACCGGGGGATGTTTCACCATAAGCGAGATCTGACGGAATCCAGATCCGGTATTCTCCGCCCTTCTGCATCAGCTGCAGCGCTTCGGAAAAACCCGGTACGACCCCGCCAACCGGCATTGGCGTTTGTTCATTGGCGTCGAAAATCGTGCCGTCGCGCAGTCGGCCTTCATATTTGACCAATGCTGTATCGGTGACAACAGGCATCGGTCCCTCGCCAGGCTTGATCACTTTATACTGAAGACCGGATTTGGTTTGCTTGACGCCAGCCTCTTTCGCATTGTCTGCCAGAAAGTCCGCGTTCCCCGGTGGCGGAAACAGCTTTTCCCATCCAGCCTGGACAAACTCTGTCGGGCTGGTTTTTTCCGGTATTGCAGCAGCGAACACCGCCACCAGTACTACGCCGAGCAACAGTCCCATCAGGAACGGCCTGATCCGGGATGTTGGTTCGCTGCTTTTCTGGTCTTGGCGGATATCACTCACGAACTACTCTCCACAGGCAAACATGCCGCGTTGTCTATTGGCCCGGCCCTGCCGGAGCACCGGGCATGCCGCCCTGCGCCTGCATTTGTTGCCGCAATTCTTCCATTTGCGCCTGCGAAATATAGTCGAGCAACGTGATCTCGAAAATGAGCAGGCTGTTCGGCGGGATTTCTGCGCTAGGGGATGCTTCGCCATAAGCGAGGTTCGACGGGATCCATATCCGATATTCTCCGCCCTTCTGCATCAGCTGCAGCGCTTCGGAGAAACCGGGAACTACGCCGCCAACCGGCATCGGCGTTTGTTCATTGGCATCAAAGATGGTGCCGTCGCGCAGACGGCCTTCATATTTGACCAATGCCGTATCGGTAGCAGTCGGCGGGATGCCCTCGCCCGGTTTGATCATTTTATATTGCAGCCCTGACGCAGTGGTTACGACTCCGTCCTCGTCCGCATTGGCGGCAAGATATTGATCATCGGTTGCGCCGTTTATGACCGCATTCTGGGTACCCGTGTAAGCGAGAAGCAGTGCGGCGCCTGCGATCAGCAATACTGCGAGCCAGATCTTGGTCAGCAAACCCTTTTTGATGGGATGAATCGGAACCGTCGTAACAGACATCAGCAGGCTACCTTATAATTGTGGAGCCGAAGCGCTTAAATCAGACCGTCGCGTTCCATCCGCTTGCGGTCCATCTTGCGGGCGCGGCGCACGGCAGCAGCCTTTTCACGGGCACGCTTTTCGGATGGCTTTTCATAGTGGCGGCGAAGCTTCATTTCGCGGTAGACGCCTTCGCGCTGCAACTTTTTCTTGAGCGCCCGGAGGGCCTGATCAACATTATTGTCGCGAACCATGATTTGCATAAGACTGAGTAACTCCGTTCAAATTTCGTAGCGGGCCAGAAGCAATTTCTTCCGGCCTATATTGGTGTAAAAGCCATAAAAAAGGGTTTGCAGCAGAATCAATCTGCTTCAATCTCGCGCCGCCTATCAATTTCTCGACACCTAGGCAAGCTTTTACACGATTTATTGCGCGAATGACAGGAGCTTTGCATTCCAGTTTTTGGCGCTTTGCTATAGATTGCCCGGTAGAGACATGATCAGCCGATTCGAGGAGAGAAAAATGGCCACCGCGATCAACATCCAGTCCAGCTGCAGCGAAGAAGAATGGAAGGCGCGTCAGCGGCTTGCGGCCTGTTACCGGATTTTCGCCTATCTCGGATGGGACGAGATGATCTTCAACCATATCACCCTCAAGGTTCCCGGCGAGGATGATGCCTTTCTGATCAATCCCTATGGCCTGCATTTCAGCGAAGTGACCGCCTCGACCCTGGTCAAGATCGACATCGACGGCAACACGCTCGACGGCTCGACCTACCCCGTCAACAAGGCCGGCTTCACCCAGCACAGCCTGTTCCACCGCGAACTGCCCGATGTTCACGCGATCATCCATACCCATACCACGGCGACCATGGCAGTGTCCTCGCTCGAGGGCGGGCTGCAACCGATAAACTTCTACGCCGCGGCCATTGTGCCGCGCCTCGCCTATCACAAGTTTGAAGGCATTACGGTTCATGACGACGAGGGACCGCGCTTTCTCGCCAGCCTTGGCAAGAAACGGATGATGTTGCTCGAAAATCACGGGCCGGTGGTGATGGGCCGGACACTGGAAGAAGCGTTCCTCAACCACTGGGTGCTGCAACGCGCCTGCGAAATCCAGATGCAGACATTGTCGATGGGCAAGCCGCTGATGATCGGTGAAGAGGTGATCAAGAAGCATCTCGAGAACCTGTCGCAGGCTTCGATCGATCCGATGCAACAGGGCGTGCCGGAATTTGATGCAATGGTGCGACTGGTCGATCGCGAAGATACGAGCTGGCGGGAATAAATATCCCCCTCCCGCTTGCGGGAAATGCTAGCGGTGGGCATAGATAAATTAATGACTTCCTCGGCATCAATGTTCCAGGATTACCAACCCCGACTCCTCCTGCGCGCAGGAGGGGAGGCTTGACCAAATTTACCGTCAATGACCGTCCGGTCCAATATCGGATGGACCCTGAAACACCGCTGCTCTGGGCGCTGCGCGATGCGTCCAATCTTACCGGCACCAAATATGGCTGCGGCACCGGTGACTGCGGGGCGTGTATGGTAGAGGTTGACGGCGAGGCGATCCGGTCCTGTCTGGTCACCATCGGCGAGATGGAAGGGCGCTTTGTCACGACCATCGAAGCGCTGTCGCGCGATCGCAGCCATCCGGTGCAACAGGCATGGGCAGCGGAAAATGTCCCGCAATGCGGCTTCTGCCAGTCCGGCATGATCATGGCTGCGGCGGTATTGCTGAAGAAGAATTCCAATCCGTCGAAAGCCGCGATTGACGAGGCGATCACCAATATCTGCCGCTGCGGGACTTATCCCCGCATCCGCGAGGCCATCCAGCGCGCCGGACGCGTAGCACGGGGAGAAGCGGTGCTCAGCGCCGCGCCGCCTCCGGGCATCGACCCGGGAGACGCCGCCAAGGCTGTCCCGGCGCTGACGCCTGGGAAATAGCTGGTGCGCCTCCGCGCCGCCAAACCCCTAGAAGCCAAACTTCACGGTAAGCCGGGCATTGAGCGGTTCGCCGGTTGAGATATTGTCGTTATTGTGGACCGACGGATAATATGTCTCGTCGAACAGATTTTCGACATTGAGCTGGAC
>NZ_JBATHY010000211.1:0-2736 GCF_049667325.1 Parasphingorhabdus sp.
TCATTGATCCGGAAATCGCCCGTGTCGGGCTCAACGAGCAGGAAGCTAAGGAGCAGGATATCGCCCATGAGGTGACCATCTATCCAATGCACGAACTGGATCGGGCCATCGCCGAAAGCGCAACCCAAGGTTTTGTCAAAGTGTTGACCCCGCCGGGCAAGGACAAGATTCTGGGAGTCACTATCGTCGGCGATCATGCCGGAGAATTGCTGGCCGAATATGTTCTGGCGATGAAATACAAGCTTGGCCTGAACAAGATATTGGGCACGATCCACACCTCTCCGACGATGGCCGAAGCCAATAAATATGCCGCCGGTGAATGGAAGCGTGCCCATGCGCCGGAAGGTCTGCTCCGCTGGGTCGAACGCTATCACAGCTGGATGCGCGGATGATCGATATTTTGCAGCAGGGTCAGGGGTTGATCGGTCTGACGCTGATTCTGCTGTTCGTCTGGGCGATATCCGAAAACCGCAACGACCGGCCAAGTTGGAAATGGATTGGCGGCGCGCTGCTGCTCCAGCTGACAATAGCGCTGGTCATCGTCAGGGTGCCCTATGTCTGGGAAATCATCGGTCTCGCCAACCAGGGCGTGATGGCGATTGAAAAAGCCAGTCTGGTCGGATCATCCTATATGTTCGGCTATGCTGGCGGCGCGGAATTGCCCTTTGTGTTGAAAGAAGGCGCGCAGCCGCCGCTGATCATCGCCTTCCAGATATTGCCTTTGGTGATCGTATTCTCGGCATTGTCTGCCTTGCTGTGGCACTGGGGCGTGCTCGCGTGGATTGTCCGCGGCCTGTCCTGGGCATTGCGCAAGACCATGGGTGTCAGCGGCGTGGTTGGTCTCAGCGGCGGGGCGAATATCTTTCTCGGCGTCGTCGAATCTCCTTTGGTCTTGCGCGCCTATTTCGAAAAGATGAGCCGGGGCGAACTGTTCATGGTCATGGTGCTGCCGATGGCGACCATTTCGGGCGCGATATTGATTCTCTACGCTTCAACCCTGTCGCAGGCGGTTCCCAACGCGGTCGGTCATATGATCTCCGCATCGCTGATCTCTCTGCCAGCCGCGATATTGGTCGCCCGTCTGATGGTGCCAGGCAACGGCAAGACCGAGACCAGCGACGAGCAGCCGGGACTCAAATATGACGGCAGCATCGACGCCATCGTTCGCGGAACAATGGAAGGCGTGCAGGTATTCCTGGCGGTTATCGGGATCATATTGGTGGTTTTCGCTCTGGTTGCTCTGGTCGACCAGATATAGACCATCCTGCCCTTCGTCGATGGTCAGGCGGTGACTATAAAACGCGCCTTCGGCTGGCTGTTCGCGCCGCTGATGTGGACGCTGGGCGTGCCGTGGGATCAGGCGCCAGCCGCTGGTGCTTTGATGGGCACAAAAACCATCCTCAACGAATATGTCGCATACCTCGATCTGGCGGCGATCCCGGAAGGCACGTTCGATCCGCGCAGCCAGTTGATTGTCGTCTACGCGCTTTGCGGTTTTGCCAATCTTGCCAGCGTCGGCTTGCTGGTCTCTACCATCGGCACGCTCGCGCCATCGCGACGGGCAGAGGTTGCAGGACTGGGCGTGAAAAGCTGGATCGCCGGCAATTGCGCCACCGCAATGACCGGCGCGGTGATCGGTCTTGTCACGCTTGCCTGATGTCCCGCAATCGACGAGGATGACCCATGTTTGATTCCCGCCTCCGTCCGATCATCGATCCCCCGCTCAACGCGCTCGGTGCGCGGCTGGCGCGCATCGGCCTCACTGCCGATCAGGTAACGCTGGCTGGGGGCATGGTCGGCATCGGCGCGGGCGTGGCGATCGGGTTTCAACATTATCTTTCGGGTCTGGCGCTTCTGTTGCTCAGCCGCCTGCTTGACGGGCTCGACGGCGCAATCGCTCGAGCCACGGCGCAAACCGATTTTGGCGGCTATCTCGATATTGTCAGCGATTTTGCTTTCTATATCGCGGTGCCGACCGGCTTTGGCTTTGCGGTGTCCGCGAACCTGCCATTCGCCCTCATATTGGTCGGCAGCTTCACACTGACCGGAATCAGCTTTCTCGCCTATGCGGTCATGGCGGCGAAAGCGGGGCTGGAAACCGATGCCCACGGCAAAAAGAGCTTCTTTTACAATACAGGTCTCGCGGAAGGCACGGAGACGATCATCGCGTTCGTTTCGATGTGCTTGTTGCCGCAATATTTTGCGATCATTGCGACGGTCTATTCCGCGATGTGCGTGATCACGGTGATCCAGCGGACCATTGCCGCGAAAACTGACTTTCCCTGAACGGGCTGCGAGACCGTCCGGATCATCTCTCGCTTTGATAACTCATTTCGATGGTTGCACATAACCGGTCCGCCTGCTTGATCGCCATGGTCACGATGTTTTTTGAAGGATCGTGGTGCTCCAGTATAACGTCAAACGGGCGACCCAGTTCGACATATCGCACGAATTTCATCTTGCCGCCGGTAATTGTCGGCGGTTTTCCGCCGAGCAGGAGACTGGTAAACTGCCGCCCGACATCGCCAAGATGCGTCGAGTTCACATGGTCGCCCGAACCACTGAGATAGGGGTGCGCCGGAGGAAAGCCGTTTTCTTTCGTGATCAGCGCCCGCGCTTTTGGTCCATCCTGATCGGCCAGGGGCGAGAGAAAGCTCTCGCCCTGCGTTGCAACACCCGCTGCCTTAGCCGGTGCATATTCAAAATCGTGCACGGCGGGCGGCGGTACGATTTTTG
>NZ_JBATHY010000212.1:0-6237 GCF_049667325.1 Parasphingorhabdus sp.
CGGCGCTTTTCGCCACCGGAAAGATCGGTGACAGGACTGTCGCCGGGCGGGCAGCGCAGCGCTTCCATCGCGATTTCGAGCTGATTGTCGAGGGTCCAGCCATCGACCGCGTCGATTTTTTCCTGCAGCTCGCCCATTTCTTCCATCAGCGCGTCAAAATCCGCATCTTCCGGCGGGTCGCCCATGATGTTGGAAATTTCGTTGAAGCGGCCGACCAGATCCGCGACTTCGCGGACGCCGTCCATGACATTTTCCTTGACCGTCTTGCTCTCGTCGAGCTGCGGCTCCTGCGCCAGATAGCCGACGCGGATATTCTCGCCAGCCCAGGCCTCGCCCTGAAACTCGTCATCCTGTCCGGCCATGATTTTCATCAGCGTCGATTTACCGGCGCCGTTCTTGCCGATGATGGCGATTTTCGTGCCGGGCAGGAACTGCAGATGAATATTGTCGAGCACCGGTTTGGGGGCTCCCGGAAAGGTCTTAGTGAGACCTTTCATGACATAGCTATATTGGACGGCCATTAAATCTGCTTTCAAAGTTGCGCGTCATTCCAGCAAAAGCTGGAATCTCAGGCGGCTTGGCGCTCGGATTGAGGAGATCCCGGCTTGCGCCAGGATGACGGGTTAATTTCAGCGCCTATGTAGCTATTCCGCCGGTGACCCGCAAGAGACCATTGGCAAAGCGCAAAAGGCCGGTTAGGCAGCGGTCATGAGAAAAATATCCACCCTGCTCGCTGGCGCGTCCGCGCTGTTTCTGTCCACCTCTGCTCTGGCCGACAATCATGGCGCCATGGCGCTGCAGGCCAAGGCGCTGCAAGACGAGGTCGCTTATGACATAGTCGAAGGCTTGACCACCGAGGTCGGACCGCGCCAGGCGGGCACCGAACAGGAAGCCCGGGCGCGGGTCTGGTCGGTCGCAAAGCTGAAGTCGCTCGGCTTCGAGAACGTCCGCAGCGAGCCGTTCATGATGCCGACCTGGGTGCGTGGTGAGGAGACAGCTGAGGTTGTTGCACCTTATTCTCAGAAGCTGATGGTCACCGCATTGGGCAATAGTGCCAGCACGGGTGCCAATGGGATCACTGCCGAAGTCGCCTATTTTGATTCTCTCGACGCGCTGAAGGCGGTTCCCGACGGAAGCCTGACCGGCAAGATCGCCTTTGTTACCCACAATATGCACCGGACGCAGGATGGCTCCAGCTACAGTGCTTTCGGTCCGGTCCGCTGGTTCGGTCCCTCGATCGCCTCACAGAAAGGCGCCGCGGCCTATGTAATCAAATCGATCGGCACTGATTATCACCGCAACCCACATACGGGTAGCACCGGCTTTGGTGAAGGCATCAAACCCATTCCGACCGGCGCCCTGTCGCTCCCCGATGCGGACAATCTCGAGCGGATGGTTAAACTGGCGCGAAAATCGGGAAAGCCGGTGACGATGAAACTGGTGCTGACACCAAAAAATATCGGGCAGCAGGAATCGGGTAATGTCATCGCCGAAGTCGTCGGAAGTGACCCTGCCCTGCCGATGATATTGATTGCCTGCCATCTCGACAGCTGGGATCTGGCGACCGGTGCATTTGACGACGCCGCCGGCTGCGGGATCATCACCGCGGCGGCAAAGCATATCAAGGAACACGGACAACCGCTTCGTACCATTAGATTATTATGGGCGGGCGCAGAGGAAGTCGGGATCTGGGGCGGAAAAGCCTATCGCGACGCTCATCGCGACAAGAAGCACGCAATAGCGATGGAATCGGATTTTGGTGCGGACAATATCTGGCGGGTGGAATTCACCCTGCCCGACGGGGCCAAGCCCGTTGCGGACCAGATAGCGTCGAACCTGTTGAACCTGGGTATTGGCCGTTCGGCTGGCCAGGCCGGCGGCGGCGCGGATATTGGCCCGATCATCGCCGACAGCAATCTCGCGATCATTGATCTGCAGCAGGACGGCAGTCGCTATTTCGATCTCCACCACACGCCCGATGATACGCTTGACAAGATCGACCCGGAACAATTGCGTCAGAATGTCGCAGCCTGGACCACGGTGCTTTCGATCATCGCCAACAGCGATGCCAACTTCACCCTGCCGGTGAAACAATGAAAATTGGCCATGCCCTCGCTACGGCCACGCTGATCCTCGCCGCCTGTTCCGAAACCCCTATCGAGGAACGAGGGGAAGAGGCCATTGCGGAAATGGAGAGCCAGATAGAAGAAGACGCCCGGTCACTGGAAGAAGCCGCGGATGAATCGGTCAAGGCGCTGGAAAAGGACATCGATTCCCAGCTGGCCGATGATGGTATCGGCGGGCCCGAGCCCAAACAATTGCCGAATCGTCCGGCAAACTAGCCCGCGAGCCGTTTTACCGGACACCGCTCGCCAATATTAGCGGGTCAGACCGGCAAGGACAGAGTGGCCCGCAAACCGCCCGTTTCCCGGTTTTCAAGGATGATATCACCGCCGTGATCCCGGGCGATGGCTCGCGCAAGCGTCAGCCCGAGTCCGGACCCGCCGGTTGCGCGATTGCGCGATGCTTCTCCGCGCAAGAACGGCTCGAACATCGCATCGATTTTTTCTTCGGGAATGCCCGGCCCATCATCGTCGACTATTATCATCAACTTGTCGCCAGACTTTTCCACAGTGATATCCGCAGTTTTTCCATAAAGAATCGCGTTGCCGATCAGATTCCGCAACGCGCGGCGGACCAGAGTTTCGCGGATGGTTGCTATTTGCTTCTCGCCACGCTGATAATGCAGAACATGGCCGAGATCTGTGAACTCGTCGACGACCGTTTCAATCAACGAACGAACGTCGACCGGATACGATGGCTCGGTCGAGCGTCCAAGGCGTGCCAGAGAAAGGATATCGTCGAGCATATGGTCCATATCTTCGATGCCGGCGATCATCCGTTCCCGTTCGACATCCTCCTCGATATTCTCGACACGAACCCGCAGCGCCGCCAGCGGCGTACGCAGGTCATGACCAATGGCTCCCAGCATAACATCCTTTTCGTCGAGCATGCTGGAGACGCGGCCACTCATGTCATTGAACGCTCGGATTAATTCCCGTGTGTCGGGAGGTCCCTGCTCGATCAGATCCATTGCTTCTCCGGGCTGGAATGAATGGGCTTTTGCCGTGAGCGATTTGAGCGGTTTCGATATATAGCGTCCCAGCAGGATCAGCGGTATTAGCATCAGCAGGTAAATAGTGATAGTCTGGAGCAGCAAGGTTCGCACCAGCAAGGGTGTCCGCTGACGCACCACGGAGGCAACGCTGACCCATTGGCCATCGGCCTGTTGCGCCGAGACGATGATGAAGCCGCTGATTACCGGTGGCGTTGCCCTGGCCCCCATCGAACGGTTGATCGGATTGTTCCGCCAATGGCCGCGATTGGCCCCGATAACATAGTTCGCCATATCGCTCGGCAACCGCCGGACGGAAGCCGCGCGAATATCGGAAAATTCTGCACCCATATTGACAAAAGCCTGCCCTGCCCGCGCTTCCAGTTCCGGCAGACGATTCATGTCGGCCGTGACCGCGCTCTCGGGTCCGAATTTCAACCGTCCCCAGCGCCGCCCGCGCATCGCCATACTTCTGGCGTCGGGACGACCCGTAGCCTGCCGTTCAAAACCGAATGCAATGCGGGCAACTGCGGATGTAGAGGCCTCGACCAGATTCTGGGTTTGCGCCCCGCGATAGAACAGAACAGCGTTGATGCCCTGGGCCAGCAACAGCATCAGCGCCACGATCAGAAGGATCTGTCCGACCAGACTATTGGGCCACAGACGTCTCACAGGGACTTTACCTCACCGGCCAGCATATAGCCGCCGCCCCATACGGTCTTGATGATTTCCGGATTCTTGGCATCCATCTCAATTTTACGCCGCAAACGACTGATTTGATTGTCAACTGCTCGATCAAAGGCGTGGGCCTCGCGGCCCTGGGTTATGTCCAGAAGCTGATCCCGGTTGAGCACTTGACCGGCTCGCGACACCAGCGCCAGCAGCATCTGATATTCACCCGTCGACAACGACACGTTCACGCCTTCTGCATCGATCAGACTGCGTTTGTCACATTTGAGCGTCCAGCCAGAAAACTGATAGGCCCCTCCGCTCGTGCCATTTTGCCTTGCACCACCCTTTTCCGCGCGGCGCAATATAACCTTGATCCGTGCGACCAGCTCCCTTGGGCTGAACGGCTTGGTGATATAATCGTCGGCTCCCAGCTCGAGGCCGATAATGCGTTCGGTTTCCTCGGTTTTGGCGCTGATGAAAATGACCGGAATATCGGTTTTTTCGGTGACATAGCGACATAGGCTGAGGCCATCTTCGCCGGGCATCATGATATCGAGCAAGATTATGTCAAAATTATAGGCGTTGATCAGGGATCTAGCGATGCTGGCATCTTTGGCCTGCTGCACCTTATAGCCCTGTTTGATCAGATAATCCGCCAATGGCTCGCGGAGCGAGGCTTCGTCATCGACCAGCAATATGTGAATCTTGTTCGCCATTGGATCAGCCTATCACAGGAAATGCAAAAAGGAACGGACCGCCAGCCAATTTGGGGGAGAAGGGGAGATGGCTGACGATCCGTTCGCGAAAAGAGTGGTTCAGGGAATTAACCGCCTCTTTTGTTCCGTTGGCCGCGATGGGCATCGCGGGCGGCTTTACGCTCGTCCTGGGTGACCGTGCCGTCTTTGTTGGCATCGGCCTTTTCAAAGCGCGCGATTGCTGCAGCGGTGAACTCGGCTTTGCTGATCATCTGATCACCGTTGGTATCGGCCTGGCGCATCATAGCCATGCCCTTGCCCCCGCGGTGACCGCGCATGCCCTTTCCGCCTCGACCGCCACGTTTTCCGTGCATCGCCTGCGCTTCTTCCTGGCTCAACTTGCCGTTGCCGTCCTTGTCCATGCGGGCAAAACGATTGGCCTTGCGTTCGGCGCGTGCGGCTTCGATTTCCGCCGGTGACAGTTCGCCGTCACCATTGGTGTCATTCTTGGCAAATCGCTCTGCCTGCCTGGCTTCGCGATCGGCCTTGGAAAGCTGGCCATCGCCATTGACGTCCATCTTGGTGAAGCGCGCATCGAGCGATTGGGTCAATTCGGCACGACTGATCGCACCATCGCCATTGCTGTCGGCGCGCATACCGCGGTCGCCGGGAGCGGCTATGGCGATTCCGCCAGCCATCAATATCGCGGTTGCGCTCGAAATTAAAATTGCCTTTTTCATAATCCTATTCCTCATATTCCAGTTCAGGGAGACGGTTTGTCTTTCCGTCATGAATGTCTTTCTAATCGCCACTTGTCGCTGAACTTTGTCAGAACGGCCCAAAATTGTCGCAAATTGTATCGGATGGCGCGAACTATTCATTCACGCGCAAGATAATCGTCCGATTTCGGCAAATATCCCGGTGAAAAGCCGAATGAACAATAACATTATGTTCCGCTTAAGGGCGACCGCGACCGAACGACGCATATTTGCGTTCCTTACCGCCAAATCGCAGAGCGATTGTCGGTCTAATCGAACAGCAACCTTGTTGTTCGGTCGACAAAAACGAGACAGACAAGAATCATACGGACAATTGTATCGGCTATTTTTGACCGGCATCATTCGCGATATTTGGCTAAAAAGCGGTAAAATATGAAAACAAGACAAATCTTTTGCCAGCAAGATTTCAGCGCTTTTCCTGCCAACCTGTAACTCGCCGGATCACCGTACAAGAAACATGCAGGCCAAAGTAATTTAAAGTGCAATGTTCTTGTCAAGATCGGTATTTGCTTGGCTATTTTTGATTTCACAGGCGAACACAGCGTGTCAAAATCTTCCCAAATCGATAATTTCTAGCTGGATCCTCAATCCAGAACCGCAACAGCGCGAAAACGGAAACCGCAAGCTTGTTCTTCGAAAACATAATGTTCATCATTGCAAACATAAGTTTACTATCAGCCCATATTCGGGACGAATCTCGGCAATCAGGCGATTATATTGGAGGGCTTGGGCAGAAACTGCCGGCACATCGACAGACGCAGGCGAGGATCGGGATAGTTTCCTAACTGTAACAATCATTATTGCGTTGAACGACCGATATTTGGCTGAAATGCTGATGCTCTGAGCATGAATGCATATGGCTGCGATCGCCTGGTTTCGCGAGATTCCGACTACCAGAGACGCTGACAATATCCTTACATTTTCGAAAATATCGGCCAAGACAATAGGGATATTGTTAAAAATGGCCGATTCCGGA
>NZ_JBATHY010000213.1:0-23476 GCF_049667325.1 Parasphingorhabdus sp.
TGGACCTTTGGCGTGGTTTGACGCTAATAGCGCCCATCAAATCCAGTGCATGCCGAATTAGCTCAGCTGGTAGAGCAACCGCCTTGTAAGCGGTAGGTCATCCGTTCGAGTCGGATATTCGGCACCATTTTTGCGGGAAGTGCGATCATCCGGGGGATGATTGCCCGCAAAAATCCCGACCGCAAGGGAGGGCCGATCCAGACAAAACGCATCCGATCAATGTCCGATAATCACAAACCAGTCACGATACCCAATAAAAAAAGCCCCGCCGGTTCCCCGGCAGGGCTTTCTTTCAATCATAACCGCGCCAGATCAGAACTTGAAGCCGGCACCGATACCGTATCGGCGCGGGTCAAGCGTAAAGATATTGGTATACAGACCCGACGACTGATCCGTCACATAGAGTCCGGTTTCCGAGTTGCTGTCGAAAATATTCTGGACAAATCCCCGAATATACCAGCGGTCATCCGTTCCGTTTAACTGGATCTGGGCATTTGCCTGTGCATAGCCTTTGATCCGGTTGACGTTGCCGTTGAAAATGCTGCCGAAGCTTTCTCCGGTATAGGCAACATCTACACGCGGAACCAGGCTCATGCCGTTGTCAAAATTGGCAGTATATTGAACACCGGTAGAAAACTTCACCTTCGGTGCCTGCGGCAACGTGTTCCCGCGAATGTTCTTGGGAATACCTGCAGCGAAATAATCAATCCCGCCGAATGCCGCAGGGACGACGCCAGCGCCGGCAAATGCACCCGCTGCTGCTGCTTCCAGAACACCGCAAATACCGAATGCGCCGGTTGAGGCAATGCCGCCATTCGTCGGGAAAGCTGTCGTCGGTTGCAGATTTGCGCCCGCCGCAACACCCGGAACTAGACCGGCATTAATCGCGCCATTGATCGTGTTGACGAAGGCATTGACACCTGCTGCATTCCCCGATTGCGATGCAACCGCACAGTTAGACGCGTTTGTGATGTCCTTGATAATGACCGCATCAGAACGTCCACCGCCAAAGTCGCGCGGATCACTGTTGAACGTATCCCCCTTGACCTTGGTTTTCAGATAGCTGAAGCCCATGTTGATCATCCAGTCCGGATCAGGGCGAATGACTGCCTCGACTTCCGCACCGTAAATATCGGCGTCGATATTTTCGTTCACCGCCGTCCGCGCAACGATCTTGCTGAGCTGCAAATCCTTATACTTGTAATAAAATGCAGTCAGATTGAGTTGCAGGGCACCATCGGCAAACGTATTTTTCGATCCGATTTCAAAAGCATCAACTTGCTCGGGCCGGAATGATTCCGGAACCGCGAAAATCGGCTGCAGGGGCGGGTTCAAACCACCGGACTTGTAACCGCGAGCATAAGAGAAATACACGAGATTGTCGTCGGTCACCTTAAAATCAATCACCGCACGTCCAGTGATTTCATTGAACTTCACCTGACGATTCTGGAGAATCTGGTTGCCGGGTGTACCTGGATCGGCATCGTAAGAACCCACAAATGGTGATTCAAACGCATTGGTTGTTTGGCTGTACGGAACAAGGAAACTTGCAAGCGTGGAACGCGCCTGAACATTTTTCTTGTCGTTATTGTAACGCAGGCCACCCGTCAGTTTCAGACGATCATTGATGTCAAAATAGACTTCACCAAACAAACCGTAGGATTTGACCGTGAGGTCATCCGTATTATTGCGGAAATATGGCGTGCCGAGGAAGGATGGCGGTAGTCCACCACCCAGCGATGTAAAGCTGCCCAGCAAACCTGCAACATAATCGATCGCAAAAGCGTTCACATAATAGCTGTTCTCGGTCAGATGATAGTCGGCATAAATACCGCCAAGCAGGAAGTTGAACGGCCCGTCGAGGTCGCTCGAAATAATCGCCTCTGCCGACCAGCTGCTGTTCTGCTGGTTCGACCTGTCAAACTGAAGCGGTGTGGTGGCACAAATGCTGTTCCCTCCAAATGACCCGAGACCGATCGTGTCTGTATCTGACGTACAAAGCACGCCATTGGGACCATTTGGAATAATCGCAGCAGCAAGCGGCGCGAAATAGGATGCAGGAAGGCCAGGAACAAGGCCCGCAGCCGCGGCGGCAAGAGTATTGAGTGCAGGCGCATAGATGTCCCGACGGCCGATGTTGTTGTTATAATCCTGCCGTGAATCCAGTTTAACCTTCTGATAGGTACCCGATAGCTGTGCGCTGATCGGTCCGAAATCATGCTCGATCTTGCCCTGGAAAGTCATCTCGCTGGTAAAATATTCCGGCGTGAATGCTGTATTCACCGTGCGTGGATCTGCTGGAATAGAAATCCCCGAATATTGGTCCGGGCCGTAGAGACTGCCCAGAGCGAACGCAGTCGGAATACCGCGAATGGCCAAAAATTCCCGTGAGGACAGCGCCGCCGTGAAAGTTGAGTTCGCGTTAAACGCTTCTGCATTTCGGGTGCTGTTCAAGCAGCCCAGAATACCGGTTGGGTCGCGTTGGCAATATTGTTTCTGGATCCGCATGCGATTGTCATCTTCGCGAAAATAGGAAGCATATAGATCAATTGTCGTATCGGCGCTTGGTTCAAAGCGCAGCGAACCGCGGATCGAATAGAGATCGCGGTCATCGAGATTGGGCCCGCCATTGAGATTGGTGGTGTAGCCGTCGCGTTTCACATAAACGCCGGCTCCGCGAAATGCGATATTATCACCGATGGGAACGTTGACCATGCCCTTGACTTTGATCGCATTGAAATTGCCATATTCGGCGTCACCAGATGCCTGAAACTCGCCCATCCTCGGCTTGGCGGTCACCACGTTGACCACACCTGCGGTTGCGTTGCGTCCGAACAATGTACCTTGCGGACCGCGCAGGACTTCGACCCGTTCAAGATCGAAAAACTCTGTTTCAAAGAGTCGTGTCGAAAATAGAGGCGAATCGTTCAAGTGAATGGCCGTTGCCTGATCGCAGGACACGCCCACACAAAGATCGCCGATCCCGCGAATTGTAAAACTGGAGCTGGTAAAGTTGGTTTTGGTAAAGGTGATGTTTGGAAGAGTGAGCTGGAGATCGGAACTGTTTTCGATCTGCTGTGCTTCCAGGGCTGCTCCGGAAAAGGCGGAAACCGCGATCGGAACATCCTGAGCACTTTGTGCTTGCCGCTGAGCGGTCACGATAATGATGTTGTCGTCAACGACACCATCATCACGGTCTTGCGCCATGGCGGATACGGATATTGTCGATATAGCTGTGGCGGCCAATAGTAGCGATTTACGCATTTCTCTCTCCCAAATCCCATCGTTTTAATCGGAGAGTGACATTTTTGCTCATTCCCCCCGACGGTTAATATTCAACTAATCGCGCGATTAAGTCCAGACACAAATTGCCAGACGTCCAGTTTTGGTCCATTTTTGCGTCGTTGACATGGGATTTGATGCAATTTTGATACAAAAAAGCCCCGCTGGTTTCCCAGCGGGGCTGTTTTTTGTAATTTTTGTTCAACCTGAAATTAGAACTTGAAGCGGACAACTCCACCGTACGTGCGCGGCGCACTCGGATAACCCGAAACCGTGCCTGCTTGCGCAACGCCATCAAATACGGTCGTAAGGAACTGGTCGTTAAACAGGTTGCGAACATACCCGCCAACTTCAAGACCGTTTTCAAGCTTGAGCGTCATCGAGCCGTTGACCAGATTAACCTCGCGATCAAAAATCTGGGTGTTGCCCAACGCAGCGTTAAAAGTCGGCAAGCCGTTATTGATCGGCGTATTGCTTTCATGGCTGTAGTCAATTCGCGTGACCAACTTGTTCCCGCTAGCTCCGAATTCGTGCGAATAGGTTGCAGAAGTCGAAATAGCGATCTGCGGGATGCCGGCTGGCTTTACGCCGCTCAGGTCGCCCAAGACACTGCCGGGAAAGTCATCAAACAACGGATCAAGATAGGTCATCGCAAAGGTGAAAACCAATCCGTCAGTCGGGCTAATGGTACTGTCGAACTCGACACCCCTGACCGATTGCTGACCCGCATTTTGCAAAGCAAAACCGGTGCCGGTGAAGGCAAGGCTCTGGAAACCTTTGATGGTCTGGTCGAACAAAGCGAGGTTGAAGCCGAAGCCTTGCCACTGACCTTTAACACCAACCTCATACACGGTCGCAGTCTCTGGCCCCGCAAAGCGCGAACCGCTCCTCAGGTTTGGCAGCGCCAGACCTGCGTCAAGGATTGGCGACGACGGAGCTGCGAAAGTCGATCCGCCCGGGCCTGCAACAAAATCGGCACTGGAAGGCCGGCTATCGCGGGACAGGTTGACCGAGCTCGCTTTGAAGCCCGTTGCATAGCTACCATAGACGTTGACTTCTTCCGAGACTCTATAGGATGCGCGCAACAGATAGGTGAACTTGTCATCGCGGGTCTTGCCGTCCTCGACAGCGTTCGGGATGGTCAAGAAGGGCGGCTGAAACTGGAAGGCAGACAAGCCGAGCAGCGGGTTAGCAGCTGACTGCGCCGCAGCGAGCAGAGCCGCCTGGTTGGCCGCCGGAAGCGCCTGGAATTGAGCCCGCGAGGCTACAGTGCCCCCGGTCGCACCGACAATGAACGCATCAATCAGATTGATTTGACCCAGTGGATCGAAGCTTTGCTGGGCGAGCGCGAAGTCCTTCTTATCGTCGGTGTAGTTGAAGCCACCGGTAAAGACGAGACCATCGATCGGTTCAAAATCGACTGTTCCGAAGATCGAATAGGACGTGTTGTCCATCGAAAATTGCTCGGCCGTGAGCAGCGGCGTAAGGAAAATGGATTCCTGTGGCAGACCAAGGCCTGCTTCAACCCCATTGAATACGCTTGGGTTGCCTGCGATTATGTCTGCCGGGTTTCCGCCAGCCAGAAGTTCGAAGAAGTCACGGATTTGGGTACCGTTTTCGATCTGACTGATCTGCGAAATGCTTTCGTCGAAATAATAACCGCCGAGCAAAAAGTTGATCGGGCCGTCAAAGTCGGATGCGACGCGGAATTCCTGGGTGAGCGTTTTAACTCTCTGGTTGCGGGTTTCGTTCGCAACATCCAGGCTGCTGTAGTCAATGTCCGAAATGAACAGATTCTTCAGTTCTCGGTACGAAGAAATAGAGGTGAAGGAAAGCGGACCTGCATCATAATCGACCTGGATCGAGCCTCCGTAATTGTCGACTTTGTTGATCGGAACCTGATTGAGAAAGGCATCATAACTGAAACGATCGGTCGAGAATTGGCCACCAAGCAGCTGGATAGCACCGGCGGTCGGCCCAGCGACAACTGTCGTCACCTGGCAGCAAATCTCGTTGATCCGCGAGTAATCACCAATCGCACGAATTTTCAAATCCGATGTTGGTTCGAACAAAAGCTGCCCACGAGCTGCCCAGCGGTTCCGGTTATTCTGCTCTTCGTTCAGATTGACGATATTGGCATAACCGTCGCGGCTGTTATAACTACCGTCGACCGAGAAGGCGATATTATCTGTCACCGGGCCTGTAAGATCGCCCTTGAGAACGACGTTATTGAAATTGCCGTAAACGGCTTCTACCGCTCCGCCAAACTGGAATTGCGGTTCACGTGTAACAACCGAAATCACGCCAGCAGAAGCATTCTTGCCGAACAATGTCGATTGCGGGCCGTTCAGCACCTCGATGCGCTGAACATTGGGAAGATCGGACAGAGCCGCAGCCGAACGCGAACGGAACACACCGTCAATGAATACGCCGACAGACGGCTCGATGCCGAAATTGTTATCGCCGTTACCAAAGCCGCGAATAATGAAAGTCGAAGCCGAAGACGTCTGGAGTTGGCTGACACGCAGCGAAGGAGTGACCGATTGCAGATCGAGTACGTCACGGATTTGTGCGTTTTCGAGCGTTTCTCCGGTAGTCACCGAGACCGAAATTGGAGTTTCCTGTAATGTGGTTTCGCGCTTCGAAGCGGTAACAATGATGACATTGTCATCATATGTTTCTTCGCCTTGGACATCCTGTGCATAGACAGGCGAAGCTGCGATGATACCGCTGAGTGCAGTAGCGGTCATAAATTTTGCGATTCTCAATTTGTCTCTCCCGCGCGCCAACCGTTTCGCTGGTGGGCTTGTTATAAAATGAGGCGATCTGCCCATTCAGGTGGTGACCACTATCGAGACATCGCGAATAGTCCAGCTTTTAAGCCTGATATAGGCCCAATTTACGATCGATATCGCTGAATATACCGATATCGTTGCAACTAAGTCACAAATATTCGAATTTTCGTGAAATGGTGCCCCTGGCCCGACTCGAACGGGCACTCCTTGCGGAACTGCATTTTGAGTGCAGCGCGTCTACCAATTCCACCACAGGGGCTCTTTGGCTGCGTCGATTGACGATCAGCGAAATCGAGGCTCTGTTAGCGAACAGGCTTTCCGCTGGCAACGGCTTTTTCCGGTCAAAGCGAATGCATCGGAAGATCAGTAAGCCAAACCTCCGCCAGCCGTCTGGTAAAGCCAGAGCGGAAACGCTGCTACTGCCATCAAACTACCGAATGGCAACCGGCTGTCAGCAGCAACGCTTTTACCCCGTAATTGCCAGGAGATTGCCACCAGGATTCCGACCAGGCTGGCCCCGATGACGACCAGCGGCAAGGCTGTCCAGCCCAGCCAGCAGCCGATTCCGCCGAGCATCTTGGGATCACCACCACCAAGACCATCTCGGCCCCTGATGCTCTTATATAGGCGGGCGATGATGGTCAGCGACAAAAATCCTGCCAGCCCGCCGATCAGCCTGTCGAGTAACGGGGGAGGAATAAAAAGAAAGTATGCCATCAACCCCGACACCGCCAGAGTCGCGGTCAACCGGTCAGGCAACCAGTGGTGCTTCACATCAAGAGCCGCGAGCGCCAGCAGAAGCCAGCCGAAAATCGCCCCTGCTAGTCCCTGTGCGCCTGGCGCAGCATATAGTGCGATCCCGCCAATCAGCGCGGCCGCCAGCTCTATCGCAACATGATCCTTGGCAATCGTTGCTCCGCATTGGCGGCATTTCCCCGCCTGGAGCACGAAACTCGCCACCGGGATGAGCTCCCGGGCGCGCAGCTGATGCCCGCAATGGTCGCAAGAGGAACGACCAGCGACAACCGAACGGCTGTCTGGCCACCTGAGCACCAGAGTCGCCAGAAAGCTCCCGATGATCAGGCCGAGTACGACACCGGCTATCGGCAAGAGAAAAGCAGGCAACGGACACTCCAACAAGATTTCTGTGTTCGATTGGCACGACCGGCCCCGCCATTCAATGGCGCAATTGAAAAACCCGGGAGCTACGCCTATGTGCTCTTCAAGATTCGCGTCCGCCCGCAACGGCGCAACAGACACAGAAAGGCCAAGCCATGTCCAATTCCGATCCGATCGTCATCCTCTCTTACGCCCGCACCCCCATGGGTGGCATGCAAGGCGCGCTCGGAGAAGTCAGCGCGCCCCATCTCGGTGCTGTCGCGGTAAAGGCCGCTGTTGAACGCGCCGGTGTTGAAGGCGCGGATGTCGAGCGTATCTATATGGGCAACGTCCTGTCCGCCGGCCAAGGCCAGGCCCCTGCCCGTCAGGCGGCGATTTTTGCAGGCCTGCCGCAATCGGTGGAAGCGACTACCGTTAACAAAATGTGCGGCTCCGGAATGCAGGCCGCGATCATGGGAGCAGAGGCCCTCGCAGCAGGTTCGGTCGATATTATCGTAACTGGCGGAATGGAAAGCATGACCAACGCGCCTTATTTGCTACCCAAGATGCGTGGCGGCGCACGGCTTGGGCACGCCGAAGTCAAAGACCATATGTTCCTCGACGGACTCGAGGACGCTTATGAACCCGGACGCGCGATGGGCAGCTTTGCCGAAGAAACCGTTGGCGAATATCAACTGACCCGGGAAGCGCAGGACGAATATTCGATCGAGTCTCTCGCCCGCGCCAAGGCCGCTGTCGAAGGCGATGGCTTTGATGACGAGGTCGTCGCGGTCGAAGTAAAAACCCGCAAGGGAACCGTCACAATCGACAAGGACGAACAACCGCTCAAGGGCAATCCGGACAAAATCCCTCAGCTTCGTCCCGCATTTGCCAAAGACGGAACGATCACCGCGGCCAACGCGTCCTCGATTTCAGATGGTGCCGCTGCCTTGGTCCTGACCCGTGCCAGCGTGGCGGACGCCAAGGGCCTGAAGCCAGTGGCCCGGATCGTGGCCCATGCCGCTCATGCCCACGCTCCGTCCAAATTTACCACAGCGCCGGTGAGCGCGATCAAGAAAGTCCTCGACAAGGCGGGATGGTCGGTTGCCGATGTCGATCTCTGGGAAGTCAACGAAGCCTTCGCCTGTGTCGCGATGTTCGCGATGCAGGATATCGGTATCAGCCGCGACAAGTTGAACGTTAATGGCGGCGCAACGGCGCTCGGTCACCCGATCGGTGCCAGCGGCGCGCGGATCATGGTGACATTGATAGCGGCATTGAAAAAGCGCGGTCTGAAAAAGGGCGTTGCGGCTCTTTGCATCGGTGGCGGCGAGGCCACGGCGGTAGCACTGGAATTGACCGACTGAATTATTTCAGCGGTTCATCGCCCCAGACGTCGGTGATATTTATATAGCCTTTGCGCCCGGTGACATCGAACAGGCACCAGCTTTTTTCGCATAAGGTCAGGCTGCCGACCACGCCCGGTTCGGCTAGCCAGACGATCTTGGCATTGGCATCGGGCAGGGCGCGCATCGCGACCGGCTTTCCGCTGGTCGCGAGCACCAGACCGGCTCTCGATGCGCTGAGCAGACGCGCGTGCATCCAGCCCTGCGTGCCTTCATGATCCTCGACTTTGCGCCACGATTTGTAGCGGGCAAGTACCTTCACCGGCAGCTTCTCGCGCTTGTAAATCCACATCGTCGGATATTCGGTGCTCGGCCCCGTGCGCATCCGCGCTTCCGGTTCGTCGATAGAGGCCCAATAAGGCGGCTCTTGCTGTGCCGCTGCAGGCGCCGACAGGGACAGGCCGGAAGCCAAGATAAGAATGAAAGCCATTATGCGCATGATGATAGTTTACTCATTCCCCGATTGGTCAATAGCATAGCCCGAAAACCGACTGCGCTTCAAGCGCCGCCTGCTTGACCTGTAGCAAATTTCGGGCATAGCGATGGCCTATGCCAGACTCACCTCGCCCCGCTAATCCCCGTGTCATCATTACCCGCGAATTGGCGGACGCCAATCAGGATCGCATGTGCGAACTGTTCGATGCCGTGCCCAATCATGCAGACACGCCCTTTTCCCGCGATGACCTGATCGCCGCGATGGCGGACTGCGACGTGCTGGTGCCCACCGTGACCGACCATATCGATGCGGAAATGATTGCAAATGCACCGGACAGGTTGCGTATGATTGCCAGCTTCGGTGCAGGTGTCGATCATATTGATCTCGCTGCGGCTCGAGCCAAAAAGATCATAGTCACCAATACGCCGGGGGTGTTTACCGAAGATACCGCGGACATGACAATGGCGCTGATCCTGTCCGTGCCGCGTCGCCTTTCAGAGGGCGAGAAACTGATGCGATCCGGTCAATGGGAAGGCTGGAAACCTTCGGGCATGCTCGGCCATTGCATCGGCGGAAAAAAACTTGGAATCATCGGCATGGGCCGCATCGGTCAAGCCGTTGCCCGCCGTGCTTCCGGATTCGGCATGTCGATTTTCTATCATAACCGGCGCCAGCTGCCACCAGCGGTAGAAGAGACGCTGCGCGCCAGTTTTGTCGCCGATCTCGAGGATTTGATCAGCGAGTGTGATATCATTTCGCTTCATTGCCCGCATACCGCCGAAACCCATGAAATGATCAACGCCGAGCAGATCAGCAAGATGAAGGCGTCCACCTATCTGATCAATACCGCGCGCGGAGATCTGGTGGACGAGAACGCATTGATCGAGGCCCTGCAAAAGGAAACAATCGGCGGGGCCGGGCTCGACGTGTATCAAAAGGAACCCGACATCGATCCGCGGTTTCTGGCGCTCCGGAATACCGTTCTGCTTCCGCACATGGGCAGCGCAACCTTTGAGGGCCGCGAGGCATCGGGGGAACGGGTGATCACCAATATCCGCGTCTGGGCAGACGGCCATCGCCCGCCGGATCAGGTTCTCGACGGCTGGGTTTGAGCTTTCCGTTGAGTCACCAGATGGTCTCGACTAGGAAATCGGTGAAATCTGATTCGCGGGAGCGAACGGACCTGGAAATATTATCGCGGCGGGGAATTTCATGAAATATTTGGTCAAATCGTTGGGCTTGCTGTTGGCGGCGGGTTGGACCGCTTCCCCGCTTTACGCGCAACAAACCGTCGATCCCGCTATTGCCGACGTAGCCAATAGCGGCGACACCGCCTGGATATTGACCTCCAGCGCTCTGGTGCTGTTCATGACCCTGCCGGGCCTTGCCCTGTTTTATGGGGGCCTTGTTCGCTCCAAGAATTTTCTATCGGTGCTGATCCAGTGCATGGCGGTGGCCGGAATTTGTTCGATTCTCTGGATTATCGTCGGTTACACGCTGGCTTTCGGCGGCGTGACCAACGGTTTTCTCGGCAATGGCCTGAACTGGATGTTCAGCAATCTCGGCAATGTCCGGGAAGGAACCGCAATACCCGAATCCACATTTGCACTGTTCCAGATGACTTTTGCCGTGATCACCCCGGCGCTGATGATCGGCGCTTGGGTCGAACGCGCACGCTTTGGCTGGGTGGTCGCTTTCTCTGCGCTCTGGTTGTTGATTGTCTATGCCCCGGTTGCCCATTGGGTCTGGGGCGGTGGTTGGCTCAGCAATCTCGGGGTTCTTGATTTTGCTGGCGGCATCGTTGTTCACACAACCGCCGGCGTTTCCGCGCTGGTTGTCGCAATCATGCTCGGCAGGCGCATGGGATGGCCCAAGACCCTGATGTTACCGCACAGCCCTGCCCTGACCGTTGCCGGCGCTGCGATGCTCTGGGTCGGCTGGTTCGGCTTCAACGGCGGCTCCGCACTGACTGCAAACGACAATGCATCGGCGGCGATCATCAACACCCATATTGCCGCGTCCACCGCGGCATTGGTCTGGATATTGATCGAGAAATTCAAGGTTGGAAAATCAACCGCGGTTGGCGTCGCCACTGGTGCCATTGCCGGTCTGGCCACCATCACCCCGGCGGCCGGCTTTGTCGGCCCCGGCGCATCGATCATCATTGGCGCTCTGGCTTCAATCGTCTGCTTCATGGCCGTCGGTCTGGTGAAAAACGGCTTCAAGATAGACGACAGCCTCGATGTCTTCGCGGTCCACGGCGTCGGCGGAATACTAGGCACCCTGATGCTTGCGCTCTTCATCTCCGACAGTTTTGGCGGGACCGGCTATGGTGAAGGCATGGCCTTCGGTAGCCAGTTTGTCGCCCAGCTCATCGGCGTTGGTGCGGTCGCCATCTGGTCGGCAGTGGCCACCGCGATCATCGGCTTCGGTATCAGCTTCATCCTGCCGATGCGGGTCAGCGAGGACGACGAACGCGATGGTCTGGATATTTCCAATCATGGCGAACGGGCGTGGGATCTGGACTAGGCCATAAAGGCCTTCCAGCCCACATAGGCAAGAAACGGCAGACCTAAACCGTCGACCAACGCAATGGTTCTGAGCGATTGCGGCTGACCATAGCCGAAATAGATCGCCAGAAAGCTGATCATCGACAACGCCGTGACTGCAAATGCCGCTTTTCGGACATTGGGATCGAAAGCAGCACACAAACATATGATCATCACGACTCCAAAAAGTGCAGCCCGGTGATGAAAGAGCGCAAAATTGGGATCGTCGGGTGCGATCGAATAGAGTTTGGTGATCAGCGACGGCATAAAAAACGCCACAAACGGTGGCAGATGAATGCCCAAGGCCAGCACCAGCCAGCCGATTCTTTCCAACATCATGCCTCCGTCACAAATTCAGTTGCAAAAGCTGATCGAAGGTTCTCGCAATATCCTCAAACCGGGCTTTCTGCCTAATCCCCCGTCAAAATCCGATCGACCAATTGCTGCACCGTCGGCACAAAACCGTTGGAATAAAAAGGATCAGTGCCGAAGTTAAAGGCGCCATGTCCAGCAAACATCAGATGTTCCTCGACCGGTGCACCATGGACGATTTCCTGAAGGCTTTTCTGGATACAGAAACTGCGCGGATCGGCGAGCCGCCCGGTGCTGAAATTATCATGGTCTTTCCACGCCGAAAAACCGCAATGCGAAAGGCAACCCATGCAATCCGCCTGATCCTTGCGGATCATTTTGGATTCTTCAGGACTGGCAAACACCAATGTATTGTCGGGCGTTTTCATCGCCATGGTAAAACCGAGCCCGTCCCACTCGCGGGCACGGAGCAGGTCATTGCGGGTCACCCAGAAATTTTTTCCTCTTATGCCGACATCCAGCTGATGGGTATGCTCGCCCGCCTTCTCCGTCGAATAGGGAATCTGCCGTTCCGACCGCGCTTCCAGGCTACGGAGAAACTCGTTGCGCACCGCTGAGCTGTAGAAACCGGTTGGCGAGAATTTGTGCAGTAGGATATCGCCTTCCTTGATCTTGGTCAGTTCGCTCTTCCAGCTTTGCGGAATCGGGCTTTCCCTTGTCAGCAAAGGTCTGGTGCCGAACTGGAACGCGATTTGCCCCAGCTCTTCGCTGTCGATCCAGTCTTGCCAGTCGCGCAAATGCCAGACACCGCCAGCCATGATGATCGGCACGCTGTCGGCTATGCCCTCCCCGCGCATCGTTTCGCGCAAGGCCTTGACCCTCGGATAGGGGTCTTCCGGCTTTCTCGGATCTTCCGCGTTCGACAGGCCGTTATGACCACCCGCCAACCACGGATCTTCGTAGACCACCGCTGCCATCAAGTCCGGAACCTTGTGATAGGCCCGCTTCCACAGTGCGCGGAAGGCGCGGGCGGAACTAATGATCGGCAGGTAGTTTACACCATATTGCTGGGCAATTTCGGACAGCTTGTAGGGCATGCCGGCACCGCATGTTACGCCGGCAACCATGCCTTTGGTCTGTTCGAGCACGCCTTCGAGTACCTGTTGCGCGCCGCCCATTTCCCACAATACGTTGATATTGATCGCGCCATTGCCTTTGGAAATCTCGTACGCCTGGGTGACCTGCGCGACCGCACCGTCGATCGCATATTGGATCAGTTCCTGGTGCCGTTCCTCGCGCTTGCGACCGTGATAGATTTGCGGGATGACATTGCCGTGCTCGTCATAGCTGTCGGCATTGACTGCGGATACCGTACCAATGCCGCCGGCGGCAGCCCAGGCTCCGGAACTTGCGTGATTGGTGGCAGCGACGCCTTTTCCACCCTCGATCAAAGGCCATACTTCCTGACCGTTATACTGGATGGGTTTTAAGCCTTTGAACAATGAAATCTCCTATATTCCCCAAATGCCGATATAGACGGCGGCGGATGAAAATGCTCGAAAAAACTCTGTTATGAAATGCGTTATTTAGCGGTACCGAAATCAGCCCGTCCCAGCGCATGGCCATAAAGCAGGGCATAGCGGCCCAGCATTTTGCTTTCGTTATAATCCGCTTGTGCTTTTAGCCGGTTCTGCATCCCGAGATCTTCCCGCAATTGCTGGTGCTGAACCAGAGTCGTCAGCGATTCACCAAATCTGGATTCATCGGCAAGCGGTTTGATAAAACCCTGATTGGCCTGCGACACCATCGACTTGATATCCCCGACGTCGGTCGCCACAACCGGCAAACCGGCGGCCATCGCCTCGATCAGGGAAATTGGGAATTGTTCGCTGTCTGATGACAGAGCAAAAATATCGAACAAGCCGATATAACGCGCCGGATCAGGCAAAAATCCGGGCATCAACAAGCGTTCACCGAGACCCACGCGCGCGGCTTCGGTCATAATTGCTTCTTTTTCCGGCCCTTCGCCAACGATCACCAGGCGAACATTTTCGCCCGCCGCTGCACAGGCCCGGACCAACCGCGGGAGATTCTTGATTGCGCGTAACCCGGCGACGGTTCCGATGACAACCTCGCCTTCCCGCTTGGTAAAACCGGGCAGAGCACCACGCTGCGGCTTTTTCTCGAAACGCTTCACATCGATGCCGTTGGGAATTCGCTGGACTTTCTGTTCCGGCTGTTTCCAGACATCCCTTGCAATGCGGGACAATTGTTCAGACGGCACAACCACCGCCCGCGCGTCGCCCAGAGCAAATTTGCGAAACCAGTTTCTCTTCCAATTGAGCTTGTCCTGCTCGTCCTCGTTAAACCCGTCTTCATGATGGATCAAAGGAGGCAGGCCTCCGGCACGGGAAAAAAGCGTCCGCGCCATCACCCCGTCCATCGAGCCCCAATTATAGGACAGGATCAGATCGAACTGACGAAAATAGCTGACAAACGCGCGATAGCGCTGCAGCGACGGCTTTCCCGCGAGCGGTGGCGCGTCCGTTGGAAACGCCGCATTGATTCTGGAATCAATTGCATCGCGCGCGGACAGGCTGTCGGGTTGCGCAGACAATATGACATGGTTCGCAGCGGAACCGAAATGGTTCATCAACCTGACCGCGCGCGCTTCCTTGCCGCCCAGATTGAACGTGCTGTGGAGATGCAGGATCTTTGCTGGCTTCATCAGGTCTTCATGCTCGTTTGTCGGGGAAAAATTCAGTCAATGCGGTGGAGCAATTGGCTGATCGCGTCAAGCGAGGCGGGTTCCTCGAGAGTTGGGGCATGGCCAACACGCGGAACCGTGACAAGGTCAGCCTGATTCAGTTTTTCGAGCATCTGTTCAGCTACCCGCTGGCTGAACAGGTCTGATAATTCGCCACGCAAGATAAGGGTCGGAATATCTTCCATGGTCTCCAGCGCATTCCATAAAGCCCCGCTGCCTCCGCCCTTGCTGTCAAAGGGCTCCGCAATCTTCATGTCATAGTCCAGCTTGATCCGGCCGGAACTGTTCATTCGGTAGAGCTTTTTGGCAAATGCGATCCAGTCCTTTAGCGTGAAGTCTGGAAAAATATCACCGCTATTCTCCGCCATATCGCGTCCGGCGTGCGCCCATGTGTCAAAACTCCGTCCTTGCCCGACATGGGAAGCAATCCGGTCGAGACCTTTCTGGTCGAGTTCCGGGCCGATATCGTTCAGCAACGCACCGGCGATGCGATCAGGATGCATCTTGGCCATGATCATTGTGACAACACCGCCCAGCGACGTGCCGAAAAATATCGCTTTGGGTATATTCAGCTCATCCATCAGCATGATGATGTCCGACACATATTGTTTCGGATTATAGGTGCTGCTCTCCTTGGAATATTCGCTCATACCACGGCCGCGCAGATCCAGCATGATGATCCGGCGTCCACCGTGAAATCTCGTTCCAAGATGTCGGAAATCGCGGGCATTCCTGGTCAATCCGGGTACGCAGATGACCGGAGTTTTGCCGCTGTCCGAAGGATAGTCATACGCGTGCAATTTCAGGCCGTCGTCGGATTCCCAAAAAATGTCCCGATAAGATTTTTCTTCGCTCATGCTGCGTTTGGTCCCGTCTTCCCACTTGCTGCGCAACCGATTAGCCTCCACTGTCTGAAAATGCCATATAAACCGCAATCCGAACCCGGCAAGACCGCCTATCAGCCAGATGTCCAGATCACCCGATTGGGGGAAAAGATTGGTGATCCGGTGGTGCCCGCCGACTTTCCCCACCATATACTGCGGTTTCGAAACGACCGCTGGGACCAGAGCATCGGGCTGCACAGTCTGAACGATGAAGAATGGCTTTCCCATTTTGGAAAGTTTGAGCCGCTCGCTGACAACCTCTATCCGCCTTTGGCGCTTCGCTATCACGGCCATCAGTTCCGGCAATATAACCCGGAAATTGGTGATGGCCGGGGCTTTCTGTTTGCCCAGATGCGCGACCATGAAAAGCGGCTTATGGATTTGGGGACCAAGGGTTCGGGCACGACGCCATGGAGCCGGACCGGCGATGGACGGCTCACCCTGAAGGGTGCGGTTCGCGAAATTCTGGCGACCGAAATGCTCGAAGCGCTCGGCGTCAACACTTCGAAGACATTTTCGGTTGTCGAGACCGGAGAGGAGTTATCGCGTGGCGACGAACCTTCGCCCACACGGTCGGCAGTGATGACCCGTTTGAATCATGGCCATATCCGGATCGGAACCTTCCAGCGCATCGCCTATGAGAAGAATGAAGCGCTCATGCTGCAACTGGTCGAATATTGCCTCGAACAATATTATGGTGGTGTGCAGACCGATGATCCGGCGGCGGAATTATTTGCCAAAGTTGCGCAGGAAGTCGCGAAACTGGCCGGGGCCTATATGACTGCCGGATTTGTTCACGGCGTGCTCAACACGGACAATATTAATATTACCGGTGAAAGCTTCGATTACGGCCCATGGCGCTTCACACCTTATTGGGAGCCGGGCTTTACCGCAGCCTATTTCGACCATGAAGGATTATACTGCTTCGCCCGGCAACCGGAAGCGTTGCACTGGAATCTCGCCCAACTGGCCAGCGCCCTGCGCTTGATTGCCGATAGCGAGCCACTGGTTGCGGCTCTGGAAGGATTTCCCAAAGCCTATGGCACAGCCTTCACCCAGCATTTCTGCTGGCGGCTCGGTGTCGAGTCGAGGGGCTTCGACGAGGATCGCGATCTGGTTGTCGCTGCGGAAAAGGGGTTGGCGGAAAAAACGATCCAGATCGACCGGTTTTTCTTCGATTGGGGCAGAGCCGAAAACTTGGCGGGACTAGACGAGAATTACGCTGCATTTTCGGAATTCAGCACTTTGATCGCCGATCGTGAACGATCACGACAGCCGGTCAGCAGCTACTGGCAGCAATCAGGACCCTGTTCGATGCATATCGAGGAAGTTGAATCAATCTGGGATGCCATCGCAGATGATGACAATTGGAAAATTTTGTCTAAAAAGATCAATGATATCCGTGCTATGGGAATAGCACTGCGTATCGGTTGACAAGTTTCCTGCAAGCAAAGAGCATAGCCAAGCTATTAACGACGGTAATTCTGGTTCTTTTGGGACTATGAACTGCCGACAGAGATGTCCATATACCGATCTTTTGAACAATATAAGCGTAGAAAACAGAGGCAATTTTGAGCGACCTGATATCAACTGAACCAGCAACCGGGGCCATCTTGTGGACCGGCACCAGCGGAGACGCGGACGCAGCGGTTGCCAGCGCACGCGAAGCATGGCCCGGTTGGGCTGCGACCGCTGTGGCCAAACGCATCGAGGCTGTCCGGCGCTATGCTGATTATATCCGCGGTCAAGGTGATGAACTGGCCGAATTGATTTCCCGCGAAACCGGTAAGCCACTGTGGGAATCCCGAACAGAAGTTGATTCTGTCGTGAATAAAATAGAAATTTCCGTGAAAGCCTTTGCCGAACGAACACCGCAACGGCAATTGTCGAGCCAGCCCGATATGCGTGCCGCCTTGCGCCACAAGCCGCATGGCGTTCTTGCCGTGCTTGGCCCCTATAATTTTCCGGCGCATTTGCCCAATGGACATATTGTTCCAGCTTTGATTGCCGGCAACACGATTATTTTCAAACCGTCGGAGAAGACACCGGCGGTCGGACAATATCTGGCCGACGCTTTTGCAAAAGCAGGTCTGCCACACGGGGTCGTCAACATATTGCACGGCGGTCCTGAAGTCGGCATGAAGCTAACCGCCAATGATGGTTTGGACGGGGTGTTGTTTACCGGCTCCGCCCGCACCGGCATTGCATTGAACCGCCAGTTTGCATCGCAGCCGGGAAAAATGCTGGCTTTGGAAATGGGGGGCAACAATCCGATCATTGCCTGGGATACACAGGATGCTCACAGCGCCGCTATCTTGATTGTGCAGTCGGCTTTTCTGTCTGCTGGCCAGCGTTGCTCGGCCGCGAGCCGCCTGATCGTGAAGGACAGTCTGTATGATGGCATTGTGCGGGAAGTGAAACGTATCGCTGATCGCCTGATCATCGATCAGCCATTTGCCAGTCCCGCTCCATTCATGGGCCCGGTTATCGACAATGAAACCGCCGACGGTCTGACCGAAAGTTTTCTGGCCCTGATGAGCAAGGGCGGCAAGCCGATCAAACATATGGCGAGACCGGCAGACGAACGCCCGTTTCTGACACCGGGGATCATTGACGTGACCGATCTGGCGGAAAGGCCGGATATCGAACTGTTCGGACCGATCCTGCAAGTCATCCGTGTTGGTGATTTCGAAGAAGCCATCGCAGAGGCCAACAACACCCGCTACGGACTTTCCTCCGCCTTGATTGGCGGGACGGCGGAGCAATATGACCAATATTGGGCCAATAGTCGTGCCGGTATCGTGAACTGGAACAAAATGACCGTTGGCGCCTCGTCCGAGGCACCATTTGGCGGCATCGGGCTGTCAGGGAACCATCGACCCAGTGCCTATTATGCGGCCGATTATTGCGCCTATCCTGTGGTTTCGCTGGAGGCGGAGCGACTCAAAGCCTCTATCGGCATCGGACTCAAGGACGAATAGGTTCGCGATCTTGCGATACCCGCACCGGCCAAATAGCTGAGCTTAGGCGACCCCAAAAACTTCTGTTTTGAACAATTGGTTTGATGCGCGCATATCGCATCTATGGAAAAAACCTCAAATAGCACAACCCGATCGGGTAAAGTCTATCTGGTTGGCGCCGGTCCCGGAGATCCCGACCTATTGACTTTGAAAGCGGCAAAACTGCTGCAACGAGCTGATGTAATCATCCACGACGGCTTGGTCAGTCGCGAAATTCTGGACATGGCTTCACCGACCGCACGGCGCATTTCGGTAGCCAAGAAACGCTCGCTGCACAGCGTTTCGCAGGACCAGATCAACAATATCCTGATCAGTGAAGCGGCCAAAGGCCATCTGGTTGTGCGTCTCAAGGGCGGCGATCCCTTCATTTTCGGGCGCGGCGGCGAAGAAGCTGACGATTGTATTGCCGCCGGCGTGACCGTGGAAGTCGTTCCCGGCATCAGCGCTGCGCTTGGCTGTGCCGCCCAGGCCAGAATGCCGCTCACCCATCGCGATGCCTCCAGCGCGGTTTCTTTTGTCGCGGGCCAGTGCAAGGGTCTGTCCGACCAGAACTGGTCCGGCCTGGCAGGAAAAGGCCGGACATTGGTCATCTATATGGGCGTAGCCAATGCCGAGGCTATCGTTGAAAAACTCATCGCCGACGGCGCTGCCCCCGACCTTCCGGTTGCAGTGCTGGAGAACGGAACGCGCACCAATTTTCGCGCGCTCCGGACTCTGCTGACCGACCTCGGCGACCTTGTCCGCCGCGAAAATATCCAAAGCCCCGCTTTGCTCGTGGTCGGAGAAGTGGCCCGATATGGCGATGCCGAAGACAAGTTCCGCGAATTTGCCCAGATGGCGGGAGCCGTCGCATGAACATATTGACCGGAAATGATCTCAAAACCGGCGACGTGATCTGGTGGACCGGCCTCGACTGGTCGCGGCTTGTCAAAGACGCTGCCGATGTCGGAGATCAGGGAGAAGCAGTCCTGCACCGGGAAGAAGCGGCCCGCCGGGTCAACGCGCCCTATATAATCGACGCCGAACTGACCGAAGACGGCCCGCGACCGGGTCACATCAAGGACCGCGTACGTGCGCTTGGGCCGACGGTGCGTCCCGACCTGACATTGAAACCGGCCGATCCCGACGCTGGCGAATGGGTGATCTGACATGTATCAATATGACCAATATGACCAGCAGATGGTCGATGCGCGCGTCGAAGAATTTCGCGATCAGGTGAAGCGCCGTCTCGCGGGAGACCTGACCGAAGACCAGTTCAAGCCACTGAGGCTTATGAATGGTCTCTATCTGCAGCTGCACGCCTATATGCTGCGCGTTGCGGTCCCTTATGGCACACTGAGCAGCAAGCAGATGCGGATGCTTGGCCATATCGCCCGCAAATATGATCGTGATTACGGTCATTTTACCACCCGTCAGAATATCCAGTATAACTGGATCAAGCTGGAAGATGCCCCCGATATTCTCGCCGATCTGGCCTCGGTCGAAATGCACGCCATCCAGACCAGCGGCAACTGCATCCGCAATATCTCCTCAGACCAGTTTGCCGGCGCGACCGCCGATGAAATCGCCGATCCGCGGCCCTGGGCAGAGCTTTTGCGGCAATGGTCCAGCTTTCACCCGGAGTTTTCCTATCTTCCACGCAAATTCAAATTTGCGGTGATCGCCAGCGACACCGACCGCGCAGCGATGCGGCTGCATGATATCGGTATCCAGCTGGTCCACAATGAAGCGGGCGAACTGGGCGCAAAATTCTTTGTCGGCGGCGGCATGGGTCGCACCCCGATGATTGCGCCGGAAATCCGGGCCTTTGTGCCGGCGGGCGAGCTGATCAGCTATGCCGAAGCCTGCCTGCGCGTCTATAATCGCTACGGGCGGCGCGACAATAAATATAAGGCGCGGATCAAGATCCTCGTGCACGAACTCGGCGCGGAGGAATATACCCGCCAGGTCGAGGAAGAATTTGCCCATATGAAGCAGTTGGGCCTCGATCCCCCGGTCGAGGAACTCGCGCGGATCACCGAATATTTTCAGGACCCGCCTTATGATCAGAAGGCGAGCGATGATCTCGATCTGTCTGATCCGGATTTCGCCCTATGGGTCGATCAGAATATCTCCGAGCACAAACAAGCGGGCTATGCGATTGCGACAATCAGCTTGAAGCCGCGTGGCGGCATTCCCGGCGACGCATCATCGGCGCAGATTGCCCTGATGGCAGATTTGGCCGAACAATATAGTTTTGACGAATTGCGGGTCACCCATAGTCAGAATATTGTGCTCCCCCATGTCAAGAAAAGCGACCTCTATGCGCTTTGGCAAAAGCTTGATGAAGCAGGACTGGCGCCGGCAAATCTCGACCTTATCACCGACAGCATCGCCTGCCCCGGCCTTGATTATTGCAGCCTCGCCAATGCCCGCTCTATCCCTCTCGCGCAGAAGATCAGCGAACGTTTCGCCGACCTCGGTCGCCAGCGGGAACTGGGCGAACTGAAGCTCAAAATCTCGGGTTGCATCAATGCCTGCGGCCATCATCATGCCGGACATATCGGGATCCTTGGAGTCGATCGAAAAGGTACCGAAAACTACCAGCTGCTGCTTGGTGGATCAGGCGCAGAAGACGCCAGTCTCGCCAAGATTACCGGCCCCGGCTTTACCGAGGATGGCGTGATCGACGCGATTGAAACGGTGACTGATCTTTATCTCGAACAACGCGAGGACGGAGAGCGGTTTATCGATACCTATCGCCGTGTCGGTATGGCGCGGTTCAAGGAGGCAATTTATGGTTGATGCAATCCGTTTGCGCGATGATGATGTCCACGAAGAGCCAGCGGTTTCGCTCGACTCGTTCCTGGAGCAGTCGAACGCCACTGCCGTCCGTATCGAGGCCGGTGAAGACGCCCGGCAATTGCTGCCGTTTCTCGACCGCCTGACGCTGATTGAAGTCGATTTCCCGGTCTTTGGCGACGGTCGCGGATATTCCGCTGCACAGATCTTGCGCGAGTCCGGCTATGCCGGTGAACTGCGCGCCAGCGGCGATGTGCTGTTGGACCAGATCGCCTATATGCGGCGTTGCGGTTTTGATGCCTTCGCTCCGGATTCACCGATCAATCCCCAGCTCATGGAAGAAGCCTTCGCGCGCTACGAGCATGTCTATCAGGCAACGTCCGACCAGCGCACACCAATCTGGAGGCATCGTCATGGGTGAGCCAGCACGCAAAATCGACACGATCGACGTTCGTCCGGATTTCATTCAGGCCGACGCCGATGCCCTGAACCAGCGTTTCGAAGGCATCGGCACATCTGAAATGCTCAAAACATTGTTCGACGAACGTCAATTGGGCGAAGTCGCAGTGGTATCGTCCTTCGGAACCGAAAGCGCGGTCCTGCTTCATCTGGTCGCGGCGGTTGATCCGACCATCCCGGTAACCTTCGTCGATACGCTCAAGATGTTTCCGGAAACCCTGGAATATCGTGACACGCTGGTCCGGACGCTGGGCATCAAAAACAGCAATGTTGTCGAACCCCAAGCCGCTGTGCTGAAAGAGAAAGACGAAAACGGTCTGCGCTGGTCCTATGATCCAGATGGTTGCTGCGAAATTCGAAAGGTCGAACCGCTGGCCCGTGCAAAAGCCGGTCTCAACAGCTGGATTTCGGGACGCAAGGCTTTCCAGTCGGTGACCCGTAACAATATCCCGCGGTTCGAGATCGACGATGGTCGCCTGAAAATCAATCCGCTGGGCGACTGGATCAAGGAAGATCTCGAAGCCTATTTCGACGAACATGACCTGCCGCGCCATCCGCTTGAAGCCGAAGGCTATCTCTCGGTCGGCTGCGCGCCCTGCACCTCAAAAGTGCTGCCCGGCGAAGACCCCCGCGCCGGGCGCTGGCGGGGATGGGACAAGTCCGAATGCGGTATTCACGAGGATGTGACAGAACTGCCGGATGCGGATGATGGCGGCGTGAACGATCCGATTTTCTAGCCGGATCAGAACCAAAATGCGTTCTGGATGAAATCCGACTATATGATTGCAATCAATCCCGATCTCCATAGGGTTTGGATTAATGCAAAGCATATTGGAGGGGATTATGAAGAATTTATTTTACGGCGCGATTGCCGCATCGGCTTTTATGTTCGGGCCGGCGGTCGAGGCGAATGAATCGGTCGTCACCGATCCGACAGCAGATGCAGATTGTCTGGTCTCCCTCGTCCTGCTGATGGATGCTGCCGAAAAAGAAGATGAAGACTCCATTTTTGCCATAGCGTTATATTATTTCGGCCGCCTCGGCGGAGCAGGCTATGCAGATACGGACTTTATTGCTTCGCGAATGGGTCGCTTTTACGATGACGAGAATCTATATCTCGCGAAATCTCAAGATTGTGCCTCCAATTTTGAACGCGAAAGCCGGAAATTTGACGAATTGGCCAAGGCGGTTGAATCGGATTGACTAACAATCCCAATCGTCAATATTCCTCCGGCCCGTCACCATAAGCCAGATCACCGAATTTCGTAAACTCGCTGATAAAGCTGAGGTTGATATTGCCGGTTGAACCCTGGCGGTTTTTGGCGACGATGACAGTTGCTTTGTTGACCTTGCTCTGGTGATCGGCTTCCCACGCGGAATATTTGGCAATCTGTTCCGGAGTCGAATTGCCGTCCGGCTGGTCCGGCTTGATCGCGAGATGATAATATTCCTCTCGGAAAATGAACATCACGATATCCGCATCCTGCTCGATCGAGCCGGATTCGCGCAGATCGGAGAGCTGCGGGCGTTTGTCTTCCCGGCTCTCGACCGCACGGCTCAGCTGGGACAGCGCCATCACAGGCACTTGCAGTTCCTTCGCCAGCGTCTTCAATCCGCGACTGATTTCCGAAATCTCGTTGACCCGATTGTCATTGGCCCGGCCCGAGCCTTGCAGCAGCTGGAGATA
>NZ_JBATHY010000214.1:0-4001 GCF_049667325.1 Parasphingorhabdus sp.
GCCTGCGATTGCTGGCCCTGCTCGCTCTCGGCGGGTTGCAGGGCACGATTGGCTGGTGGATGGTCAGTTCGGGCCTCAGCGAACGGACGGATGTCAGCCATTTTCGGTTGGCTGTGCATTTGCTGACCGCGCTTTTTATCCTCGGCGGTCTCGTCTGGACAGCGCTCGACCTTCGCCAATTGGCGGCTGGTAACGCAAGGCCGGCGCGGATGACGGGCTTTGGCATGTTGGTGGTGGCGGTGCTGTTTATCCAGTTGTTGTTTGGGGCTTATACGGCCGGACTGAATGCCGGCTATGTGTCCAACAGCTGGCCGCTGATGAACGACTATTTCATCCCCGGCGGAATTGGTTGGGATAGCGGCGTCTGGGCCGTGCTCAACAATGATCCGTATCTGGTGCATTTCATCCATCGCTGGTGGGCCTGGGTGGCTGTCGGCTTTCTCGTCATTCTGGCGCGGAAAGTTCGTGCTATCGATCGCAGGGCCTCGATCGCGATTCATATTGCTTTTGGTAGCCAGATATTGCTCGGCATCGCAACCGTGATGACCGGGATCAATATCCATCTGGCTGTATTGCATCAGGCTGTCGGCGCACTGGTTGTCGCTTCGACTATCTGGGGCGTGCATCTGATCGGTCGCGAATCCCGATGACCTGGGCGTTATCGCTGATCTATTCGACATTTGGTTCCGAGGAAGAAGCCCGGCGCGTGGCAAAGACCTTGTTGCAGGAGAAACTGATCGCCTGCGCCAATCATTTTGCACCGATAATGTCGCAATATGAATTTCAGGGCGCGTTTCATGAGGATCAGGAGTTTCCAGTATTGCTTAAAACCTCAGAGGAGCTGGTCAAACCGGCGGCGGAGCGCTTGCGGGCCCTGCACAGCTATGACACGCCAGCAATTGTCCATTGGGCGGCCAGCGCTGACAATGCGGACTATGAAAAATGGTTGTTCGATCAGCTAAAAACCCCGCTACGGTAATATTATACCCGCCAGCTAAGCCCCGCTTTCGCTTGACTTGCCGGAAAAACAACGCCAATAGCGCCGCAGTCGGCCGGATCATCGCGTCCGGCTTTTATCATTTTATATCAAATCATTCTCCCAGAAGGAGCAAACCCCATGAAGGGTATCACCAAACAGACCCAGTCGGCGAAGCCAGCTGAAGTCGAAAAGAAATGGCATATCGTTGATGCCGAAGATCTGGTCGTTGGCCGGGCAGCCTCGATTATTGCCAATATTTTGCGCGGCAAGCACAAGCCCAGCTACACACCGCATGTCGATTGCGGCGATCACGTAATCGTGATCAATGCTGAAAAGGTGAAGTTCACCGGCAACAAGACCAAGCAGAAAACCTATTACAAGCACTCCGGTCATCCCGGCGGTATCAGCGGAACCACCGCCGAGAAGATTCTTGAAGGTCGTTTTCCCGAGCGCGTGATGGAAAAAGCTGTCGAGCGGATGATCCCCAAGGGCCCGCTTGGCTTTGCCCAGATGCGTGCATTGCATGTTTTCGCTGGTACCGAGCATCCCTATGCCGGCCAGAACCCGGTGGCGCTCGACGTCGCTTCGATGAACCGTAAGAACAAGGTGGGCTCATAATGTCTGATGTAAAAACCGATCTCGCTGATCTAAAAGATATCGCCGGTCCTGCAGTGGTGGATGCACCAGTTGCTGCGGATGCAGACGCAGAAACCGTAGCCGTTGAACCGCCCGTGTCCACTATGCCATTGCGCGAGCAAGAGCTGGACAAATTTGGCCGTGCCTATGCGACCGGTCGCCGGAAAGACGCGGTAGCCCGGGTTTGGCTGAAGCCCGGCAAAGGCAAGATCACGGTCAATGGCCGCGATCAGGAAACCTATTTTGCGCGCCCGACTTTGCGTCTGGTTCTCAACCAGGTTTTCGCGATTACCGAACGCGAAGGTCAATATGACGTCGACGTAACGGTTAAAGGCGGCGGTCTTTCGGGACAGGCTGGTGCGGTCAAGCACGGCATTTCGCAAGCGCTAACCAAATATGAGCCGACGCTGCGGGCGACGGTCAAGGCGGCAGGCTTCCTGACCCGTGACAGCCGCAAGGTCGAACGGAAGAAATATGGTAAGGCGAAAGCGCGCAAGAGCTTCCAGTTCTCCAAGCGTTAAGCGAAACCCGATCGAAATTCAAAAAGGCGGCCTGCGGGTCGCCTTTTTTTTCGTCTTTTATGGAGTGCGGGGTTTCTGAGCGCGGGCCCGAGGCTGTATGATCGCGGATCGGCTCGAAAAGAACAGGATTATGGTTGTCAGGATCGCGGAGATCAGCATCACCCAAGCAGCGCCGATTGTCCCGAAGGTCGGCAGAAACACTGCCAAGAGCGCCCCGAGCGCGACCAGTCCGGCCAGCCGGGCGACAAGCGCGTTGCGCGCGCGTCCGGCGGCCTGGAGCATGGGTTCCAGGCCGAGACCCGCGAGACTGATGATGGTCGCGGCACCGAGCAGCAGCAATATCGGGAAAGCGGCGAGATATTCGGGCCCGGAAATAAGCCCGATGATGTTTTTGCCCAGCAACAACAAGCCGATGAACAGGACGCCACCGCTGATCGCCGAAACTCGCAAGGATCGCCAGAACAGGGCGCGTAATTCCCGCGATTGACCGATCGCGAACAGTCGCGACAATTCCGCAAACAGGGGCCGGGCGAAGACCTCGGAGAGACGGTTGAGGCTATTGGCAATCTGGTCTGCAAGGCGGAACAGGCCCGCCGCTGCCGGGCCGACGAAAAAGCCGACAATGACGACCACCAGTCGTTCGCGGACCACATTGATCAGATAAGCGAGATTGGTGAACAGCAGGAACGCCAGAAATCCTTTTTGGCTCGGCACGACCATGGTAGCAGCGGCAGCGGGTGGGAGATCGGTTTCGTGGCGACGCCAAACCATCAACCACATCACCACAAAGCTGATAAATTCGGACAGCCCCCAGACAATCAGAAATCCCGTCATAGAAGGTATGGTCAAAAACAGGATCAGCGCTCCGAAGAATCGCACGATGGGAATGATCGCATCGCCGAAAGCATTGCCGCCATAGCGATCCTGTGCGCGCAAGATCCCGATCGGTGTGGACCGGACCGACAGGAAAACGATTACGCCATAGCCCGTGATCGCTTGCACGACAGGGTCGGTCCAACCAAATTGGGATGCACCATAGGGCAGCATCAACCACAGGGCGCCACAAGCAGCGATTCCACCAAGCAGTTCGATCCAGAAATTCTGCCACGACAGTTTTCGAAATTCCCGGTCCTGACCGGCCAATAAATAGGGTACGCCGAATTGCACGACCGCCTGCCAGGTCTGGAGTTTCAAAATTGCGGCAAGAACCTGAACCGCGCCGACAATGACCATGAATTCACCGAAGCCCGCAACGCCCAATGTCCGGGTCAATATGGCGAGATAGAAAATGCTCAGTATCGCGCCTACGCCCTTGGCGGAAAACAGCCAACTGCTGTTGCGGAATACACGGACGAGAGAATCCTCGCTGCGGGACCATTTGGTGAGCATATTGCGCGGCACAGGTTTCGACTTTTCCAATATGTGATCCGGTGGTTGAGCCTCTCTTTATCGCAAAGTTCAGGTTTTTCTATCTCTCTATTGCCAAGATCAGGATTTAACAATCCGGTGCGACTGCCTGATGGATTTCGAAATGCGGATTTTTGGGGTGGTTTGTCGGACGGCTGCTGCTAGCAAGTCTGTATGACCCAGGATAACCGCACAGCAGATATCGCCAATTTTGTCACCCATCTGGAATGCTCCAAAACCGGAGAGGTCCTGCCCGCCGGAACCGTGCATAACCTGTCGCCCGCCGGCGCGCCGATTTTGGTGCGCTATGATCTGGAGGCGGTTGCCGGGCAACTGACCAAGGAAAAACTCGCGGGCAGGCCTGCGGATCTCTGGCGCTATCGCGAACTGTTGCCGGTCAACAGTGCAGCCAATATTGTCTCGCTGGGCGAAGACATGACACCACTGATCACGCTTGA